>JADCHX010000011.1:0-300000 GCA_020248265.1 Rhodocyclaceae bacterium | reverse complement strand
AGCGTGAGCGCGCCGCAGGTCAAGCCGCTCGGGCCCAACCGCATGGTGGTCGCGTTCCGCCAGGATTACCGGTCGCCGACGCTGAAAGCCAGCTCGCCGAAGACGCTGACGCTGGTACGCGTCGGTGATCGCTGGCTGATCGAGCAGGAGCAGGTCGGCCGGTGACCGGCTTTGCTGCATCGTCCGATTGAACAGTACATCGTGAGCGCGCCGTGAGGTTCTTCAGCCGTACTTGGCATGGCCGGATGGGCACCCTCGTGGCTCCGATCATGGCGCTGTCCCTGTTGGCCTCCGCAGGCGTTGGTCTGTTGCTGCTGGTCGGGCCAGCGGAAGACGTCCATGTACCCGGCAAGGTACCGGGCAGTGGTGGCAGCCTGGGTGCTGCACCAGGCGCGGACTCGCCGGCCACTGCGCCGACGACGAGCACCGAGGCCGCGTTGCGGGCCACCAGCGAGGTGGAAGCCTCACTGGTGCGTGGCATCCTGGAGATCGCGCGCAGCCGACCGGACGTCGCGCTTGCGGAGATCGACCAGGTGCTGCTCGGCAATCCCAACTTCCGGCTCGCGCACCTGGTGCGCGGCGACCTTCTGCTTGCCCGTGCCAGGCCGATCACCGACTTCGGCAACCCGGTGAAGGAGGCCACCGAACCCTCGACCGGGCTGTCCGACCGCGCCGAACGCATCGACGACCTGCGCGCCGAGGCGCGGGCACGGCTCAGCCGGCTCGCCGCCGAACCGCCGCCCGGGCGGTTTCCGGGCCACATCCTTCAGCTCGACCCGCGACAGCGGTACGCGATCGTCGTCGACAGCGCGAAGTCGACGCTGTACGTGTTCGAACAGGTCGACGGCCGATTGCGCTACCTGAAGGACTACTACATCAGCGTCGGCCGCAATGGCATCGACAAGATGTTCGAGGGCGACAAGCGAACGCCGCTGGGGGTCTACCACGTGCGCGCGAACCTGCCGCGCCAGAAACTGCCCGATTTCTACGGCAGCGGTGCGCTGCCGATCAACTATCCGAACGAACTCGACCGAATCGAAGGACGTACCGGCCACGGGATCTGGCTGCATGGCGTGCCCTCCGATACCTTCGCCCGTCCGCCGCAGTCGTCTGATGGCTGCGTGGTGCTCGCCAACGCCGACTTCGAGGCCCTGCTGCCGCTGGTTCAGATCGGCCTCACGCCGGTGGTGATCGCACCGCGCATCGACTGGGTCGATGCTGGCGCAATCGAAGCGAGCCGCGCATCGCTGGCCCGAGCGGTCGAGGCCTGGCGCCGAGACTGGGAAGGGCGCGACATGAAGGCATACCTGCGGCATTATTCGCCCGCGTTCAGCAGCGGCGGGGCGGCGCGCGACCTCGCCGCGTGGTCTGAACAGAAGGGCAAGGTCAACGCGAGCAAGACCTGGGTGCGCATTGGACTGCGCAACACCAGCATGTTCCTCGATCCGAACCGCGATAACCTCGCGGTCGTGCAGTTCGAGCAGGACTACGCCAGCAACAACCTCAACCAGCAGATGCGCAAGCGCCAGTACTGGAAACTGGAAGGCGGCACATGGCGCATCGTCTACGAAGGCGACGCGTGACCCCGGCAACGACGGGGGGTATCGCGCCGACACGCTACAGGGAGTCGATGTGCAGAGACTGATCCGGAATTGGTTCCTCAAGTTCGCACCGCAGTTGCTCTTGCCACTGATGCTCGGCATCGGGGTGTCGGGCGACGCGCTCGCGCAGAAGAATCCGCGCGTCGAGTTCACGACCAGCTACGGGCCGATCGTGGTCGAGCTGTATCCCGACCGCGCACCCGAGACGGTGCGCAACTTCCTCCAGTACGTGAAGGACGGCCATTACGAAGGCACGGTGTTCCACCGCGTCATCCGCGGCTTCATGGTGCAGGGGGGCGGCTTCACCGCCGACTTCAAGGAAAAGCCGACGCGCGAGCCGATCAAGAACGAGGCCGAAATGACCTTCAAGGCCGGGCTGCGGCACGAGATCGGCACGCTGGCGATGGCCCGCACGCGCGATCCGCACAGTGCGACCGCCCAGTTCTTCATCAACGTGGCTCGCAACGACTTCCTCGACTTCCGCGAGCGCACGGTCGTCGGCTTCGGCTATGTCGTGTTCGGCCGCGTGATCAAGGGTCTCGAGACCGTCGACCAGATGCTGCAGGTGCCCACCGGTCCGGGCGGGCCGTTCAAGACCGACGTGCCGGCCAAGCTGCCGGTAATCGAGAAGGTGACGATCCTCGGCGCCAGCCGCTGAACGCCTGCCGGGATCCGCGTCCTTCGACCACAACCCCCAGAGGAGCAATTCGACCATGATCAGACTGCACACCAGCGCCGGCGTGATCGGCATCGAACTCGACGCCGCCAAGGCCCCGATCACGGCAGCCAACTTCATCGAATACGTGAATGCTGGTCACTACGACAACACGATCTTCCATCGCGTGATCGACGGCTTCATGATCCAGGGCGGGGGCTTCGAACCGGGCATGAAACAGAAGAAGACGCGCGATCCGATCACCAACGAAGCCGACAACGGGCTGAAGAACGACAAGTACACGGTGGCGATGGCGCGCACCTCGGAACCGCACTCGGCGTCCGCCCAGTTCTTCATCAACGTGGCCGACAACGACTTCCTGAACTTCACCTCGCCGACCGCACGCGGCTGGGGCTATTGCGTGTTCGGCAAGGTGGTCGAAGGAATCGAGGTGGTCGACCAGTTGCGCGGCGTGGCGACGGGCACGCGTGCGGGCCACCAGGACGTACCGACCGAAGACGTGGTGATCACCCGCGCGGAAGTCGTCGAGGCCTGAGCAGGGGCCTGCGCCGGGACACGGCAGACCGCATGGCGTCCGGCCCCACGCTGCTGGTCTCGGACCTGCACCTGTCGGCATCGCGGCCGGTCACCACGGCGGCCTTCATCGGCCTGCTCGCTGGCGCAGCCCGCGATGCTGCGGCACTGTACATCCTGGGGGACCTCTTCGACTACTGGATCGGGGACGAAGAGATCGACGACCCGTCGATCCGGCCGGTGGTCGATGCGCTGGCAGCCGTCTCCGCCGGCGGCACGTCAGTGCTGTTCATGCATGGCAACCGTGACTTCCTCGTCGGCCGACGCTTCGCCGAGGCGACCGGCGTACAGTTGCTGCCCGATCCACTGCTGGTCGAGATCGACGGCATGCCGACGCTGCTGCTGCACGGCGACACCCTGTGCACGGAAGACGACGGCTACAACCGCTTCCGGGCGACAGTACGCGACCCTGAGTGGCAGGCGGCCTTCCTCGCACGGCCGCTTGCGGAGCGGCGTGCCGAGGCCCGGCGGCTGCGCGCGATCAGCGAGCGCGAGAAGCAGTCCAAATCCGCTGAGATCATGGACGTGACACCGTCCGAAGTGCTGCGTGTGCTGCGTGAGACCGGCTATCCGCGCCTGGTACATGGCCACACGCACCGGCCGATGCAGCATGTCCATCCTGTCGACGGCCGGTCATGCGAGCGCTGGGTGCTGCCCGACTGGCACGACGCCCCGACCGGACTCGCCGCAGATCGCCGCACGCTGCGGCTTTTCTGAGTCCGGAGACGGAGCCAGGGGTCAGGCGTCGAGCCCGCGCGCCAGGTCGGCCTTCAGGTCGACCACCGCTTCCAGCCCGACTGCGACCCGGATCAGCCCCTCGGTAACACCGGCGGCATCGCGCGTGGCCTGCGGAATACGCCCGTGGGTGGTGGTTGCCGGATGGGTGATCGTCGTCTTGGTATCGCCGAGGTTGCCGGTGATCGACATCAGCCGGGTGGAGTCGATCACGCGCCAGGCGGCTTCGCGACCGCCCTTCACCTCGAACGACACCACACCACCGCCGCTCTTCTGCTGGCGCATCGCCAGCGCGTGCTGCGGGTGCGACGCGAGCCCTGGATAGAGCACGCGCGACACCTTCGGGTGCTTCTCTAGCCAGGTCGCCAGTTCGAGCGCGCGAGCACTGTGCGCCTCCATCCGGATACCCAGCGTCTCCATGCCCTTCAGGCAGACCCATGCATTGAACGGACTCATCGACGGCCCGGCATTGCGCATGAACTGCAGCATCGGGCCGTGCACCAGCGCCTTGCTGCCGAGCACTGCGCCACCGAGCACCCGGCCCTGGCCGTCGAGGTACTTGGTGGCCGAGTGGATGATGATGTCAGCCCCCAGTTCGAGCGGCTGCTGCAGCGCCGGCGAACAGAAACAGTTGTCGACGATCAGCACAGCGCCCGCGCGATGCGCGATCGCTGCCAGTGCGCCGATGTCGGACACCTCGGTCAACGGGTTCGAAGGCGTCTCGATGAAGAACATCTTCGTGTTCGGGCGTACCGCCGCTTCCCAGGCCGACGGGTCGGTCGGCGGCACGAACGACACCTGCATGCCGAACTTCTCGAAGAAGTTGGTGAACAGCTGCACGGTCGAGCCGAACACGCCCTGCGAGATCACCACGTGGTCGCCGGCCTTGAACAGGGCCATGGTGATCGCGAGGATGGCGGACATCCCGGACGCGGTCGCCACGCAGCACTCGGCGCCTTCCAGCGCGGCCAGCCGTTCCTCGAACGCGGTGACCGTCGGGTTGGTGAAGCGCGAATAGACGTTGCGCCCCTCGATGCCCTTCTGGAAGGCCTCCGCCGCCTGCGCCGCGTTGTCGAACACGAAGCTGGAGGTCAGATACATCGCCTCGCTGTGTTCGCCGAACTGGCTGCGGTGGATGCCGGTGCGCACGGCGAGCGTGTCTGGCTGGTACTTTTCCATCGATCAATTCTGCGACGCCGGTACACAGGCTGTCAAACGACCGGCCACTGCAGGCGGCGGCACCGGTGCCGGGGTACCCTCCGGCTTCCGCAGACATGACAAAGCAGGAGGACGCCGATGCACACCACCCCCGCCGCCGAGCCCGCGATGACCGAACAGCGATCGAGCATGGCAGCGACCGGCATCGGACGCTCCGCCACGATGCTTGTCCGGACATGTGCCGCGGCCTTGCTGTTGGGCCTCCCGGCCATCGCCGCGCACGCGCAGCCGGCGGCACAGGCGCCGGCCGGCAGCCAGGCCTTCCCGGCCGGGCCGGTACGCATCGTCGTGCCGTTCGCGCCCGGTGGCTCCACCGACGCCATGGCGCGCATCGTCGCGCAGCGCCTGGGCGACCGTATCCGTCAGCCGGTACTCGTCGAGAACCGCGCGGGCGCCAATGGCACGATCGGAGCCGCCCATGTCGCCAAGGCACCCGGTGACGGCCGCACGCTGCTGTTGGTGCAGGCTGGCTATGCGTCCAACCCGAGCCTGTTCAAGAACCTGCCCTACGACCAGTCGCGCGACCTGCTGCCGGTGACCAACCTGGCATCCGGACCGCTCGTGCTGGTCGTGCATCCGTCGCTGCCGGTCCGCTCAGTGAAGGAGCTGGTCGCGCTCGCGCGCGCAAAGCCGGGGGCGCTGAATGTCGGAGTACCGGGTACCGGCTCGCTGAACCACCTCGCAGCCGAGCTGTTCAACCTGAACACCGGCATCCGGACGACCAGCGTCCCGTACAAGGGCACCGGTGGCGCACTCGCCGACGTGCTGGCAGGCAACGTCGAGGCCTACTACATGAACCTGGTGCTGAGCGTCCCGTACGTGAAGTCCGGCAAGCTCCGGGCGCTGGGCGTGACGAGCGCCCAGCGTTCGACGATCGCGCCGGACCTGCCGGCGATCGCGGAGGCCGGCGTGCGCGACTTCGACCTCACTACCTGGTTCGGCCTGCTCGCGCCCGGCACGACGCCGCGCGAGGTGATAGGCCGCGTGCAGTCGGAGGTCGTGCAGGTGCTGGGGCTCGCCGATGTACGCGAGCGCATGGCCGGCGATGGCCTGACGGTGGTCGGCGACACACCGGAGCAGTTCGCCACCTTCCTTGCAGCCGAGACCGCGAAGGCTGCCCGGATCATCAAGGCCGCCGGCATCAGCGTCGGCCAGTGACCGACCGGGCGCTCAGATGACCGTCTCGTCCGGCAGGATGGTAGCGAGTACGCGCAGGTAGTTGCCACCGAGGATGGCTGCGATGTCGTCCTCGGCGTAGCCGTGGCGCTGCAGCCCGTCGACCAGGTTCGGCAGGTCCTCGATCTCCTCGAAGCCGCGCACGACCGGCGGTTCGGCGCCCGGCGTGTGTCCGTCCCGGATGCTGCGCGGACCGTCGTACTTCACGAAGTCCATGCCCAGTGCCATGTGCTTCACGCCGACCAGGTCGACGATGTAGTCGATATGCCGAAGCATCTGCTCGATCGACGACTCCTTGCCGGCGACCGTGAACGGCAGCGCGAGGATGCCGATGACGCCGCCCTGAGCGGCGATCGCGCGGATCTGATCGTCGTCGAGGTTGCGCATGTGGTCGTACACGCCGCAGGCATTGGCGTGGCTGACGATCAGCGGCGCTGAAGCCACCTCCAGCGACTGGTAGAAGCCGGCCTTCGCCATGTGCGACAGGTCGACGACCATGCCCAGCCGGTTCATCTCGCGGATCACGTCGACGCCAAAGCGGGTCAGCCCGCCGCCGGTACGGCTCTCCCAGACCCCGTCGCCGAGTTCGTTGCGCAGGTTCCAGGTGGGCTGCATCGAGCGCACGCCCAGCCGGTAGAAGTTACGCAGCTGCGCGAGGCCGCCCTGCAGGGGTTTGCCGCCCTCGAGGTGCAGGATGAACTTCACGTGGTCGTGCAGGCGCGAGGCCGGCAGGTCGCCGCGCGTCTTCACGAGCGAGAAGCGGCTGCCGGGCGCGGACATCTCCTGCAGGAACTGGTCGAGGTTGTCGAGCGTAGCCTCGAGGAAACGCCCCGTGTTCTGCGAGTGTGCCCATGAGTCGCCGCCGACCGCATAGACCGACAGGTCGATCCGGTCGCGGATCAGCCGCGGCACGATCGCGTCGGCAAGCGGGCTGGCTTCGCCCATCAGCGTCCGGTGCACCTGCTCGTAGACGTCGCGGTGGCCCTCGATCACCAGGTGCCGCTGCAGGATCGCCGAAGCTTCGGTTTCGGTCATGCCTTGCCCCCTGCGCGGCTACTCGGCCGATTCGAGGTTCAGGTCGAGCTGCGTGGTCGACTCGCGCGACCGCTGGCGATCGCCATCCTCGCGGTTGGCTTCGAGGCAGTTCAGGTATTCGGCAGTGACGTCGCCGGTGATGTACTTGCCGTCGAAGCAGGACGTCTCGAATCGGGCGATCGCCGGGTTGGTCGCACGTACGTCATCGATCAGGTCGTCGAGGTCCTGGTAGATGAGGCGGTCGCAGCCGATCTCGCGGGCGATCTCCTCGACCGAGCGCTCGGAGGCGATCAGTTCGCTGCGCGTGGGCATGTCGATGCCGTACACGTTGGGGAAGCGCACCGGCGGGGCTGCGGAGGCGAAATGCACCTTGCGTGCACCGGCGTCGCGCGCCATCTGCACGATCTCCTGGCTGGTGGTGCCGCGCACGATCGAGTCATCGACGATCAGCACGTTCTTGCCCTTGAACTCGGTCCCCAGCGCGTTGAGTTTCTGGCGCACCGACTTCCGGCGCACGGCCTGCCCCGGCATGATGAAGGTGCGCCCGATGTAGCGGTTCTTGATGAAGCCTTCGCGATAGGACAGGTTCAGGTGCTTGGCGAGCTGCATCGCCGCCGGACGCGAGGAATCGGGGATCGGCATCACCACGTCGACGTCGAGGCCGGGGAACTCGCGTTCGATCTTGCGCGCGAGGCTCTCGCCCATGCGCAGGCGGGTGTCGTACACGGAGATGCCGTCGATCACCGAGTCAGGGCGCGCGAGGTAGACGAACTCGAAGATGCACGGCGCGAGTTCCGTGCGCTCGGCGCACTGGCGACTCTGGAACACGCCCTGCTCGTCGATGAACACAGCCTCGCCGGGCGCGACGTCGCGCAGCGGCGCGAAGCCGAGCGCATCGAGCGCCACCGTCTCGGAGGCCACCATGAACTCCGTGCCGGCCTCGGTCTCGCGGCTGCCGATGCCGAGCGGCCTGATGCCGAACGGATCGCGGAACGCCAGCAGGCCGTAGCCGGCGATCATCGCGACCACCGCATAGGCACCGCGCACCCGCTTGTGGACGCCGGCCACTGCCTTGAAGATCGTGTTCGCGTCGAGGTGGAAGCCTGCGGCATTGCGCGAGAGTTCGTGCGCAAGCACGTTCAGGAGCACCTCGGAATCCGAGTCGGTATTCACGTGGCGCAGATCGTCACGGAACAGCTCGCGGCGCAGTGCCTCGGAATTGGTGAGGTTGCCATTGTGGCCGAGCACGATGCCGAACGGAGAGTTCACGTAGAAGGGCTGTGCCTCGGCCGACGACCACGCAGAACCGGCAGTCGGGTAGCGCACGTGGGCGATCCCGACATTACCCGCGAGAGTCCGCATGTTGCGCGTGCGAAAGACGTCACGCACCAGCCCGGGACCCTTGTGCATGTGGAAGGTATTGCCTTCGCTCGTCACAAGGCCCGCCGCATCCTGGCCGCGATGCTGGAGCAAGAGCATCCCGTCGTACAACTCCTGGTTGACAGGAGACTTCGCAACCATTCCGACGATGCCACACACGAAGATTTCTCCCTTCGGCCCGATACCGTTACGACGGAGCATTCGCGGGAGAATCGAGTCCCTGCGGCCCCGGCCGGTTCGCCTTGGCTCTAGCGAGGCGGAGTATAGACCACCTGCTGACCTGCGTCGTACCTGATCTTGCGCGCGAGGTCCGCGGGGAGATAGGGAAGCACGGCCAGTGCGAGCACCTCGAGCGGCTGCGACAGCATCGCGTCGCGCCAGCCTGCATCCTGCGGCACGCGGGTGAGGCCGGCGAGCAGCACCACGATCAGCACGATCAGCAGGCCGCGTACGAGCCCGAATGCAAGGCCGAGCACCCTGTCGACGAACCCGAGCCCGACCACGCGCACCAGTTCGACGATCGCGAGTGTGATCACGACCATCACGAGCAGGGTTGCGCCGAACACCAGCAGGAACCCGGCAAGCATGCGCAACGAATCGTTCGGGATTGCCGCCGGCAGCATCGGCGCGATCCTGCCCGCGAACGTGCTGGCAGCCACGAACGCCGCCACCCATGCGACCAGCGACAGCACTTCGCGCACGAAGCCCCGGATCACCGCCACCAGCGCCGAGACGCCCATGACCAGCAGCACGCCGTAGTCGAACCACGTCATCGGCGATCGCTCCTCGAAGCCAGTGCCCGGGCCTGGAGACCGCCGGCCTTGCCCCGCACGCTCAGTAGCGCCGGGGGACCACGATCCCGTCGGTCATGCCCAGCCCCTTCAGCCGCTCGTTGACCTGCTCGGCGGCTTCGCGCGTCGGGAATGGTCCGGCCCGCACGCGCGTCTTGTCGCCGGTGGGCGTCTTGACCACCTCGGTATAGGACTTCACGCCGGCCTTCACCAGCTGTGCATGGCGATCCTTCGCGCGGCTCACCTCGGCGAATGCTCCCAGCTGGATCACGAAATTCTTCGCCTCGGCATCGCCGGGGATCACCTTCGATTCGCTGCCCTTCGCATCGGCGCCTTTGGTCGGCGCGCTCCGGGCCTCGGTTGCAGCCTTCGCCTCAGCCGCGCGAACTGCGGCTGCCGTCTCGGCAGCGTTCCTCGTATCGGCTGCGGTGCCGGCTGCGGTGCCGACAACGCCACCGGCCCCGTCGGACGGTGGCCGCAGCGCGCCGGTCACTTCGATCTTCTGGTCCGCGGGCGTCGCCGAGGACGGCCCGCGTGCCGGCGCAGCCGTGCCCGCCGCACTGGACGGAGTCGCAGAGGACGCCGGAGCCGCACGCGGATCGTCTGCCGGCGCCAGGGGCGGTGCATTCACCGTGCCGTTCGTGTTCCCCGGCGCAGCGCTGGTACGCGCAGCCTCGGCCTGGCCCTTCGGCGCATAAGGGCCGCTGTTCGGTGAGGGTATCTGCACGGCGATGTCATGGCCGATCGGCCGAGGTTCGCTGTCGAGTACCATCGGCAACGTGACAACCACCAGCGTGGTCAGGGCGATTGCGCCGATCAGCCGGCGCCGGGCGCGTTTGCGGAGCCTGATTTCTTCTTCTGAAATGCTGCGTGCCATGCCTGTCTGTCCTGGCCGAGGGTTGGACGCAACGGGCCGGTGCTGCTCGTCATTCAATCGCGAGACGCGCCGATCGACGCCAGTACCTCGGCTACCGTATAGAACGACCCGAACACCACGATCCTATCACTTTCGCCTGCACGTTCCCGAGCCTTCAGCCAGGCCTGGGCGACCCCGCTGCATTCGGTCGTCGGGTCGAGCGCAGCGGCCCGGGTCAGGGCGCCGCGCAGCGCAGGCAGGTCGGCCGCACGCGCCGCGTCCACCGGCGCGATGAACCACTCGTCGATACGTGCCTTGACCGCACGCACCACGCCCTCGATGTCCTTGTCGGCCAGCATCGAGAACACCGCCAGCGTGCGGCCCGTCCCCTCGAGGCGTGCCAGGCTGGCGTCGAGCACTGCAGCTGCATGCGGATTATGGGCAACGTCGAGCACCACCGTCGGCCGTCCAGGAAGCACCTGGAATCGCCCGGCGATCTCGGCCGTGAGCAGCCCGGTGCGGATCGCCTCGGCACTGACCGGCAACCGGTCGGCCACCTCGTCGAGCGCAGTGAGCGCAGCCGACGCGTTGGACAACTGGTATGCCCCGCGCAGCGCGGGAAACGGCAGGGCGTAGCGGGCCTTGGACACCACGGTGGCGGCAGGTACGGCACCGCCCGGCGAGACGAAGCGCCGGTAGCGCCACTGACTGCCATCCTGATCGGTGAAGTCGTAGTCGATGCCGGCACGCAGCAGCCGCGCGCCGATCGCCAGTGCATGGTCGACCAGCGATGCGGGCGCATCGATATCCGCACAGATGGCTGCGCGGCCGGGACGGTAGATGCCGGCTTTCTCGAAGCCGATCTGCTCGCGGGTGTCTCCCAGGTATTCCATGTGGTCGAGGCCCACGCTGGTGACGACCGACACGTCGGCATCGATGATGTTCACCGCATCGAGCCGCCCGCCAAGGCCGACCTCGAGCACGGCCACGTCGACACGGCCGTCGATCATCAGCCACAACGCGGCCAGCGTGCCGAACTCGAAGTAGGTGAGCCCGATGTCGCCGCGCGCCGCCTCGACCGCCTCGAAGGCGCGGCAAAGATCCGCGTCGCTCGCATCGTGCCGCGCGAGACGCACGCGCTCGTTGTAGCGCAGCAGATGCGGCGACGTGTAGCACCCCACACGGTAGCCTGCGCGATCGAGGATCGCCTCCAGCATCGCGCAGGTCGAACCCTTGCCGTTGGTGCCGCCGACGGTGATCACCGGAAAGCCGGTCGACCGGGGATGGGCGCCGGGGCGAAGCCGGCGCCACACTTCGGCAACCCGGTCGAGCGTCAGCTCGATCGTCACCGGATGCCGGGTCGAGATGTATTCGAGCCAGCCCTCGAGCGTGCGTGCCCCGCTCACCTGGCGGGCTGTGCCTGCATGCGCGGTTGCGGCTGCCGCGACAGCAGCGCCAGCAGCGACGCGAGCCGGTCGCGCATCTCGCGCCGGTCGACGATCATGTCGATCGCACCGTGCTCGAGCAGGAACTCCGCGCGCTGAAAACCTTCCGGCAGCGTCTCGCGCACCGTCTGCTGGATCACTCGAGGACCAGCGAAACCGACCAGCGCCCCCGGCTCGGCGATCACTACATCGCCGATCATCGCAAAGCTGGCCGATACACCGCCCATGGTCGGGTCGGTCAGTACCGACACGAAGGGCAGGCGCTCGCTCGCGAGCAGGGTCAGTACCGCGCAGCACTTCGACATCTGCGCCAGCGACAGCACGCCTTCCTGCATCCGCGCGCCGCCCGAGGCAGCGATGCACACGAACGGCATGCGCTGTTCGATCGCGGCGCGTACGCCGCGCGCGAAACGTTCGCCGACCACCGACCCCATGGAGCCGCCAAGGAAGCGGAACTCGAATGCAGCGACCACGACGGGTGTCGCATGGATGCTTCCCTGCATCACCACCAGGGCATCGTCCTCGCCGGTGTCGCGGGTCGCGGCAGCCAGGCGGTCGGTGTACTTCTTCGTATCCTTGAACTTCAGACTGTCCACCGGAAGCACTTCGGCACCGATTTCGTAGCGCCCCTCGCCGTCGAGCAACATGTCGAGCCGCTCGCGCGCGCCGATCCGGTTGTGGAAGCCGCAACCCGGGCACACCTGCAGGTTGTTATCGAGGTCGGTACGGTAGAGCACCGTCTCGCAGCCATCGCACTTGATCCACAGGCCTTCGGGCACCGACTTGCGTGCAGCGCTGTCGTCGCGCTTGATCTTCGGCGGCAGGTGCTTGTGCAGCCAGCTCATCGGACGCGCGCCTGCCTGGTCTGCATTGCCCGCCCCGCCCCGCTGGCTGGCACCGTGTCAGCCCTTCCGCGCGACGGCATCGATCGCCTGCCGGATGCCGCGCAAGAACGCCCCGACGTTGGCAGCCTCGCTGCCGGGTGCGGAGCTCTCGATCTCTTCGACGATGCGGCTGCCGATCACGACCGCGTCGGCGACCTTCGCAATACCCGCAGCGCTCTGTGCATCGCGGATGCCGAAGCCGACCCCGATCGGCACGCTGAGGTGCCGGCGCAGCACTTCCATCCGCGCGGACACGTCGCCCACCTGCAGGTGTTTCGCGCCGGTCACGCCGGTCAGCGACACGTAGTAGACGTAGCCACGCGCGAGCCGGGCGATCTCGCCGATGCGGGTATCGGTCGTGGTCGGAGACAGCAGGTAGATCGGATCCAGGCCGGCACTGACCAGCCGATCGACGAAGCCGCGGGACTCTTCAGGCGGCAGGTCGACCAGTAGCACGCCGTCGACGCCGACCTCGGCCGCACGGCTGGCGAAAGCGTCGTAGCCCATCGCCTCGACCGGGTTCGCATAGCCCATCAGCACGACGGGCGTATCCGCGTCGAGGCTGCGGAACCGCGCCACCACGTCGAGGATGCGCCGCAACGTCGTGCCGCGCGCCAGTGCCCTTTCGCTCGCGCGCTGGATCGTCGGGCCGTCGGCCTGCGGATCGGAGAACGGCACGCCCAGCTCGATCACGTCCGCACCGGCAGCAGCCAGTTCGTGCATCAGCGCAAGCGTCACCTCGAGCGAGGGATCACCCGCGGTGATGTACGGGATGAGCGCCGCGCGGCCTTCGCCCTTCAGCTTCTCGAAACGTCCACGGATGCGCGACATCAGAGGGTGATCCCCGCAATGCCGGCGACGGTGTTGATGTCCTTGTCGCCACGGCCGGAAAGGTTGACGAGCAGGACCTGGTCCTTGCGCATCGAGGGCGCCATCTTCGCCGCCTGCGCCAGCGCGTGGGCGGACTCGAGCGCCGGGATGATGCCCTCGAGCCGGCACAACAGGTGGAACGCCTCGAGTGCCTCGTCGTCGTTGATCGCGACATACTCGGCACGGCCGAGGTCCTTGAGCCACGAATGCTCGGGCCCGACGCCAGGATAGTCGAGGCCTGCCGACACCGAGTGGGTGTCCATGATCTGCCCATCCTCGTTTTGCATGAGGTAGGTGCGCGTGCCGTGCAACACGCCCGGGCGACCGGCGGACAGCGGTGCCGCATGCTTGCCGGTCGCGACACCGGAGCCGCCGGCCTCCACGCCGATCAGGCGCACGCCTTCGACGTCGATGTATGGATGGAAGATACCCATCGCGTTCGAGCCGCCGCCGACACAGGCGATACAGGCGTCCGGCTGGCGCCCGACGAGTTCCGGCATCTGCCAGAGGCACTCGTGGCCGACCACCGCGTTGAAGTCGCGCACCATCATCGGATAGGGGTGCGGGCCGGCGACGCTGCCAATGATGTAGAAGGTGTCGGCGACGTTGGTCACCCAGTCGCGCATGGCTTCGTTCAACGCATCCTTCAGGGTCTTCGAGCCGCTCTCGACCGGCACCACCTCGGCACCCAGCAGCTTCATGCGGAACACGTTGGGCGACTGCCGCTTGACGTCCTCCGAACCCATGTACACGGTGCATTTCATCCCGAAGCGGGCAGCGACCGTCGCGGTCGCCACGCCATGCTGCCCTGCTCCCGTCTCCGCGATCACGCGCGGCTTGCCGATCTTGCGTGCAAGCAGTGCCTGGCCCATGGTGTTGTTGATCTTGTGCGCGCCGGTATGGTTCAGGTCTTCACGCTTCAGGTAGACCTGCGCACCGCCGAAGTGTTCGGACCAGCGCCTGGCGTGGTAGATCGGGCTCGGGCGGCCAACGTAGTGCTTGAGTTCGCGCGCCAGTTCTGCCATGAACTCGGGGTCGTTCCGGTACTTCAGGTAGCACTCGTTCAGTTCGTCGAGCGCATGCATCAGCGTCTCGGCAACGAACACGCCACCATACGGGCCGAAGTGGCCACGCTCGTCGGGCAGGTCATACATCTGCAAGGTGAACCTCCTCAATGAACCGCTCGATCAGGCCGTGATCCTTGACCCCCTTGGGGCCACTGCTGCGCTCGACGCCGCTCGATATGTCGACAGCCCACGGACGCACCTGCCGCACCGCGTCTCGCACATTCGCAGGCGTCAGACCTCCGGAAAGGATCACCTCGCCGCGCATCGACCCGGGGATCAGCGACCAGTCGAACGACTGGCCGGTACCCCCGTGCAGACCGGGGACGAACGCATCGACCAGCAGTCCCCGCGACAAAGGCCGGAACGGCACCGACGCAGCAGCGGATTGTAGCAAATCGACTCCCGGCCTCACCCGCACTGCCTGTACGAACGGTTTGTCGAACTGCGCGCAGAAAGCCGGCGCCTCGGAGCCGTGGAACTGCAGCAGGTCGAGCGGAACTGCCGACAGCACCTCGCGCACCTCTGCTGCGGGAGCATCCACGAACAGCCCGACGGACATCACATAGGGTGGCAGGCTGCCGACGACCCGCACGGCCTGCTGCACCGTGACGTGGCGCGGGCTCGGCCCGTAGAACACCAACCCGATGGCATCGGTACCAGCCCGCGCCGCAGCCTGTGCGTCGTCGACAGTGCGGATACCACAGATCTTGACGCGGGTGCGATGGCGGGTCACGCCGTCGCCCCTTCCATCGCAGCTGGCAACGGCGCCGCCGACCCGACGAAGGCCGGCAAATGCCCGGCAATCGAAGGACGCGGCCCCGGAAGCGCTGGCGCACGGCCCGGCGCGTAGGCCACCTCCGTCAGGTAGAGGCCGGCCGGCGAGAAGGTAGGCGCCGCGCGGGTGCGGTCGCGCCCTTCCAGTAGTTGGCCGAGCCACTGCGGTGCTGCGCGTCCCCGGCCGATGCGCACGACGCTGCCGACGATGTTCCGGATCATGTGGTGCAGGAACCCATCGGCCCTGAACTCGAAGGTGAACAACGAGCCCTGCTGCGCCACCGCCGCGCAGTACATCCGGCGGATGGGCGAGCGCGCCTGGCATTCGGCGGCACGGAACGCGCTGAAATCATGCTCGCCCTCGAGCGCAAGGAGCGCTTCGCGCATCGGCTCCAGCGAAAGGCGTTCATGGTGCCATCCAGCGGTACCCCCGAGCATCGCTGGCCGCACGGGATCGCTGACGAGGACGTAGCGATAGGTGCGGGACACGGCATCGAAACGTGCATGGAAGTCGTCCGGCACCGTTGCTGCGCCGACCACCGCAATCGAATCGGGCAGCAGCGCATTGACGCCGCGGACCCACGCCTGCGTCGGCCGCACCGTCGGTGCATCGAAATGCACGACCTGCATCAGCGCGTGCACTCCGGTGTCGGTACGGCCGGCGCAGAGGGTGGATACCGGTGCAGCCGCGATCCCTGCAAGCGCTCGTTCAAGGGCATCCTGTACCGAGCATCCGGAAGGCTGGCTTTGCCAGCCGCAGAACAGGCCACCGTGGTACTCGATCTGGAGGGCGATGCGCATCGTGCAAGGATAGCGCCAAAGGCGACTCAGGGCGCGCCATGGACTCCGATGGCGGAGTACGCTGTACGAAAGGGCCGCAGCCTCGCGGCCGCAGCCGATCGTCCGGCAGATCAGCCCAGACGGGCGAGCATCGCTTCGGCGTCTGCCTTCTGCTGCGCGTCGCCCTCGGCAATCACTTCGCGCAGGATCTCTCGCGCACCGTCCTTGTCGCCCATCTCCTCGTACGCCTTCGCGAGGTCGCACTTGGTGTTGACGTCGTTCCAGTGCTCGTCCCTGTCAGGATTACTCCCATCGACCTGTGTCTCGCCGAGGTCGAGATCGACGCGAGGCAGGGTAGCCTCCTGCCAGTTCTGCGGCAGTCCGGCCGGATGCGTCATGTCGAACGTGACCAGTTCGCCCGGGTTGGCCATGATCATCGTGTCCTGACCCAGAGACGCCTGCGTCGGCTCTCCGGACTCGGTGTCTGCGGCAGACAACTCGGACTGGGCCAACGCAGCCTCGCGCTTGAAGTCGAGGATGCTGCCGGTGGGCGGACCGGAGTCGAGCAGGACATTGGTGGCCTCCGATTGGAACAGCGGAGTGGGCAGGCCCTCTTCACCAGTCGAGGACGGGAAGATCGGCTCGAAGGTCAGGTCGGCTTCGGCCGTCTGCGTTCCAACGGAAGGCGCCTCGAGCGGAAGATCGGGCAACGGGGGCGCCGAAGCCGTCTGGGGCGAACCGAAGTCGAGTGTGAAGTCCATGTCGGTGGCAGCCGCGCCGGACGGGACAGCTGCTGCGCCCTCGACGTCCATCAGCCCCCCCACGCCAGCGACTGCGGCCGGCGGAGCCAGCGCACCTGCGGGTTCGAAGTCGAAGTCGATGGTCGGCGGCGCCTCCGACAGCGCGGTGTCGTCCACCTGGAGAATCTGTGTCTTCTCCATGTCGAGCGCGAGCGGAGCGGGGCTGGGCGCCCTGGGCGCAGGGCTGGGCGCCCTGGGCGCGGGGCTGGGTGCCCTGGGCGCGGGGCTGGCCGCCCTGGGCGCGGGGCTGGCCGCCTTGGGCGCGGGGCTGGCCGCCTTGGCTACGGTCGCTGCGACCGCAGCGACTGCGGCCGCAGCAACCGGGACGCTGGTGGCACGCGGCGCGACAGGCGCGACAACCGGCTGACCAGACGAGTACAGCGGGTTGGCCGGATCGATCGACGCACCCATTCGGGATGCAGTCTGCCATACAGCTCCTTCGCCACGGGTCCCGGTATACAACTTGCGGGCAACCGGCTCGAACGCGGCTGCATCGCCGCGCTTCTGGTAGATCTCCAGCAGCTTCAAGTGAAGCTCGTAGCGCGTCGGGGCCTTGGCGATCATTTCGTGCAGAAACTCTTCAGCCTGGCTCTCTCGCCCATGATCGAGATAGACCTCGACCTCGGCCAGCGGATCGACCTCTTGAAGATCGATCTGCGATGCCTGCGTCGGCTCCAGGAACGAATCCGCACGCGTAGCCACCGCAGCTGGCGCAGACGCCGGGACGATCGGCGGAGCCGCTGCAGCCTTGGTGACCGGGGTCTTGGGCGCACTGCCTTTCCGACGGCGGGCAACCAGCGCACCCAGGCCGAGCAGCGCGGCGAGGCCCAGACCCAGTTCGGTCAGGTAGGTCGTGACGAACTCCATTGCCTGATCGACGAGGCTCGGCGCAGGCGGCGGCGGTGGCGGCGGCGGAACCGGTTTCGGTTTCGCAGCCTCGACAGGCGGCGTGGGTGCGACCGGTGCAGCCGGTGGTTCCGCCTTGGCAGGCTCTGCCGTCGGTGGCGCCGCTGGCGCGATCGGAGCGACCGACTCAGCCTTCGCTTCAGCCTTCGCGGGTTCCGGCTTCGGCTCCGGCACGGCTGGCACCGGCTTTGGTTCTGCCTTGACCGGCTCGGGCTTGGGCGCTTCGACCGCCTTCGCGGGCTCTGCCTTCTTTGCCGGCTCGGCGGCCTTCGCAGGCTCTGCCTTGGCGGGCTTCTGCAGGTCGGCCAGTTGCTTGCTCTGGATATCGAGCAGCCGCTGGGCGTCCTTCAGCATCTTCTCGAGGGATGCGACCCGATCATTGGCCTCGCGCAGCGCCTTTTCGCGAGCGGTAGCGTCTTCTTCCCGCGCGGCCTGGGCCGCCTTCGGATCGCGACCGCTGCCCTTGGACGGATCGCCCTTGGAGACGCGGAGCACATCGGAACCGCCCGAAGGCGCGGGTGCCTTCTCTTCCACCCGCGGTGTAACACGACCGGACGCCACCTGACCGCCTTCGGCGGCGGCGGGCGGCGCATCCTGGACAGCACCGGCGAGCCGCTGCCGATATCCATTGAAATCGGCTGCCTGGGCACGTACTTCGCGCGAAGCCTCGGCGGCTGGCGTGGCACCGAGCGCCGAGGCGTCAGGCACGCGCAGGACCGCCCCGGTCCGCAGGCGATTCATGTTGCCGCCGTCGAACGCCGCCTTGTTCTCGCGGTACAACGAAACCAGCATCTGGTCGAGCGATACGCCGGCAGGGCGAACCGATTCGGCGATCTTCGCGAGCGTCTCGCCACGGCGCACCGGACCGTATTCGCTCGCCCCAGGTGTAGCGGTGGCAGCAGCGCCCTTTTCCGCGGCGGCACGCGCGACCGGGGCGGGCTTGACCGCAGCGGCCGGGGTAGCCGGAGCAACGGACGCAGCAGGGGTCTCGGGCGCGATCGGAGCCGCAACGACAGGACGCGGATCGGCGACGGCCGGACGCGCAGCAGCGACGGGCGGCGCGGTCGGGGGTGCCACGACGTCAGCCGCAGTGAATCCGGGCGGATCGATCAGCGACGTGTACTCGCGCATCAGGCGGCCCGAAGACCACACCAGCTCGACGAGCAGTTCGATGAACGGCTCGTTCACCGGACGCACCGTGGTTGCGCGCACGATCATCGAGCCGTCTCGCCGCTGCTCGATCGCGAGCCGTACCGATGTCACGAACGCGGAGAACTCGAGGTTCGCGCGCCGGTAGGCGTCGGCCGACGCGATGCGAACCTGCATCGTCGAGAGCTCGTCTTTCGTCGCGTTCAGCTCGATTTCGGCATTGAGTGGCTGGCCGAGCGCAGACAAAACGTTCATTCGCCCGAGGCCTGCAGCATCGGCCGCAGCGGGGAGGAACACCATGATCGTGAGCGCGCAGGCTGCAAGCCACGCGCGAATGCCATTTGAAACGCTGTTGCGCACGGACCGTCCTTCAGGACTTGTCGGAGTTTGAACTTAACATCATGGGCTTATCGACGCAAGCTCACTCAGTCTCTCGCCGGCTGGACGCTCCAGGAGCAGCCGGAGCATACGGCGCAACGGCTCTGCTGCACCCCAGAGCAGCTGGTCGCCTACCGTGAACGCGGTGAGATAACTGCCTCCCATGGGCAGTTTGCGCAACCGGCCGATCGGGACCTTCAAATCGCCAGTCACCGCCGCAGGCGTCAGGCGCGCGAGAGAGTCCTCGCGCCGGTTCGGCACCACCTCGACCCAATCGTTTCCGGACGCGAGGAGCGCCTCGACCTCCGCCAGGGGCAGATCGCGGGCAAGCTTGATGGTGAGCGCCTGGGAGTGACAGCGCATCGCACCGATGCGAACGCATATTCCGTCGACGGGTACCGGATCGGCGGACCGGCCAAGGATCTTGTTGCACTCGGCCATCCCCTTCCATTCCTCGCGGCTCTGGCCGTTGCCCAGGTCCTTGTCGATCCATGGCAGCAGGCTGCCGGCCAGCGCATGACCGAACTGCTCGGTCGGAAAGGCGTCGCTGCGCAAGCGCGCCGACACGGCGCGGTCGATATCGAGGATGTTCGACTTCGGATCGGCGAGCAGCACGCGAACTTCCTCGTGGGCCGCCCCCATCTGCGCCAACAGTTCGCGCATGTTCTGAGCCCCGGCGCCCGACGCCGCCTGGTAGGTCATGGCAGTGACCCACTCCACCAGACCTTCCCGGAACAGCCCCCCCATCGCCATCAGCATCAGGCTGACCGTGCAGTTGCCGCCAATGAAATCGCGTCTGCCCGCGGCAAGCGCAGCGTCGATCACGCCGCGATTGACCGGATCGAGGATGATCACCGCGCCATCCTGCATGCGCAGCGTCGAAGCCGCATCGATCCAGTAACCGCTCCAGCCGGCCGCACGCAGCTTCGGGTGCATCGCAGTCGTGTAATCGCCACCCTGACAGGAAATCAGCACGTCCATCGACGACAGCGCGCCGATGTCGCTGGCGTCAGCCACCACCGCCTGCGCGTTCGGCAGCGCCATCGCGGCCTGTCCCGCCTGGGTCGTCGAGAACAGCGTCGTGCGCACGTGGTCGAAGTCACGCTCTTCCTGCATCCGCCCGACCAGCACCGAGCCGACCATTCCGCGCCAGCCGATCAGTCCGACCTTCATCATCTTCGCCATGATCTTCTCCTTCGGTCCGCGACGCAGCGCGCCGCGGCGGCCTCAACCAGGGACAGCGAGGGCCGCCACGACCGCATCGCCCATCGCGCGGGTGCCTATCACCGGCTCGCCCTTCTCGGCGATGTCCGACGTGCGCAGGCCTTTCGCGAGTACCGCGCTGACCGCACCCTCTATACGGCGCGCGAACGCATCCTGGTCGAGGCTGTAGCGCAGCAGCATCGCGGCCGACAGGATGGTCGCCAGCGGGTTGGCGACGTCCTTGCCGGCGATGTCCGGTGCAGAGCCGTGGATCGGTTCGTACAGCCCCTTGCCGTCCGCGTCGAGCGAAGCCGACGGCAGCATGCCGATCGACCCGGTGAGCATCGAGGCCTCGTCGGACAGGATATCGCCGAACATGTTGCCGGTGACGATCACGTCGAACTGGCGCGGATTGCGCAGCAGTTGCATCGCCGCGTTGTCGACGTACATGTGCGACAGCTCGACCGTCGGGTAGTCCCTCGCGACCTCGGTGACGACATCACGCCACAGCTGCGAAGTCTCGAGCACGTTCGCCTTGTCGACCGAGCACAGCCGGCGATTGCGCTTGAGCGCCGACTCGAAGCCGACGCGGGCGATCCGGCGTATCTCCGACTCGGCGTAGAGCATCGTGTCGAAGCCTTCGCGCTCGCCCGCAGCGTTGGTGCGGATGCCGCGCGGCTGGCCGAAATAGATGTCGCCGGTCAGTTCGCGGATGATCAGCACGTCCATGCCGGAGACCACTTCCGCCTT
This sequence comes from Rhodocyclaceae bacterium, assembly GCA_020248265.1. NCBI lineage: Bacteria > Pseudomonadati > Pseudomonadota > Betaproteobacteria > Rhodocyclales > Rhodocyclaceae > Rhodocyclaceae bacterium. The sequence goes on along the minus strand of JADCHX010000011.1, from coordinate 278,953 downwards.
GAGCGTCGAGGCGGCGGCCAGTTCGGGATAAATCACCGCCGGCCTGAGGTTGGCGAAAAGCTTCAGCTCCTTGCGCAGGCCGAGGATCGCCTGCTCGGGACGCTTCTCGCGCGGCAGCTTGTCCCACTGCCAGCCACCGACCGAACCGAACAGGATCGCGTCGGCCGAGCGGGCGAGGTCGAGCGTCGCCTTCGGCAGGGGATCGCCGGACAGGTCGTAAGCGGTGCCACCGACCGGGGCCTCCGCCATCTCGAGCACCAGACCCTGGGGTTCGAGGGCGCGCAGCACGCGCACGGCCTGCGCGATGATCTCGGCGCCGATGCCGTCGCCGGGCAGGACTGCGATCTTCTTCATGGGGTCTCCGGGCCTGCTAGAGGAAAAGCCAGGGCTGGGCAGCCCTGTGCTTCGTTTCGAATGCACGGATGTCGTCCGCGTGCTGCAGCGTCAGGCCGATTTCGTCGAGCCCGTTCATCAGGCAATGCTTGCTGAACGGCTCGATGTCGAAATCGAACTGCCGTCCGGACGGCGTGGTCACCTTCTGGCCGGCGAGGTCGATATCCAGCCGATAGCCTTCGCTGGCGAGGGTCTCGTCGAACAGCACGTCCATCGCCTCCTTCGGCAACCGGATCGGCAGCAATCCGTTCTTCAGGCTGTTGCTGTAGAAGATGTCGCCGAACGACGAGGCGATGACGACCTTGAAGCCGTAATCCTGCAGCGCCCACGGCGCATGCTCGCGCGAGGACCCGCAGCCGAAGTTCTCGCGCGCGAGCAGCACCTGCGCGCCCTGGAACCGGGTCTTGTTCAGGATGAAGTCTTCGTTCAGCGGCCGGTTGCTGTTGTCCATGCCGGGCTCGCCGGTATCGAGGTAGCGCCAGGAATCGAACAGGTTGGGGCCGAAGCCGGTGCGCTTGATCGATTTCAGGAACTGCTTCGGAATCACCGCGTCGGTGTCGACATTGGCACGGTCGAGCGGCGCGGCAAGGCCGTTCAGTCGGATGAACTTGTCCATGATCAGGCCCCCTTGACAAGCGTGCGCACGTCGACGAAATGCCCGGACACCGCGGCAGCGGCAGCCATGGCCGGGCTGACCAGATGCGTGCGTCCGCCCGCGCCCTGCCGGCCCTCGAAATTGCGGTTGGAGGTCGACGCGCAGCGCTCGCCCGGCTCGAGCCGGTCATCGTTCATGCCCAGGCACATCGAGCACCCCGGCTCGCGCCATTCGAACCCGGCGGCGGTGAACACTTCATGCAGGCCTTCCTGCTCCGCCTGCTCCTTGACCAGCCCGGAACCCGGCACCACCATCGCCAGCTTCACGTTCGGCGCCACCTTGCGGCCCTTTGCCACGGCAGCCGCCGCACGCAGATCCTCGATGCGCGAGTTGGTGCAGGAACCGATGAACACCTTGTCGATCGCGATGTCCTGGATGCGTGTGTTGGGCTTCAGGCCCATGTACTTCAAGGCGCGCTCGATGCCGTCACGGCGCACCGGGTCGGTTGCGTCCGCCGGATCGGGCACGCGCCCGCCGACCGGCACCACCATCTGCGGGCTGGTGCCCCAGGTGACCTGGGGCTCGATCGACGCAGCCGGCAAGTCGACGATGGCATCGAACCCGGCGCCTTCGTCGCTGACCAGCGTGCGCCAGCAGGCGACGGCGGCATCCCACTGCTCGCCCTTTGGCGCGAAAGGCCGGCCCTTGACGTATTCGATCGTCTTCTCGTCGACCGCAACCATGCCGGCACGGGCACCGGCCTCGATCGCCATGTTGCACAGGGTCATGCGGCCTTCGACCGACAGGCCGCGGATCGCGGAGCCCGCGAATTCGATCGCATGCCCGGTCCCGCCCGCAGTGCCGATCCTGCCGATCAGCGCGAGCACGATGTCCTTGGCGGTGACGCCGGGGCCGAGGTCGCCCTCGACCTTGACCAGCATCGACTTCGCCTTCTTCTGCACGAGCGTCTGCGTCGCCAGCACATGCTCGACCTCGGAGGTACCGATGCCGAACGCCAGGGCCGCCAGCGCACCGTGCGTGCTGGTATGCGAATCGCCGCAGACCAGCGTGGTACCCGGCAGCGTGAAGCCCTGCTCCGGCCCGATCACGTGCACGATGCCCTGCTGCTTCGACAGGAAAGGGAAGTACGCGCGCGCACCGTACTCGCGGATGTTGGCGTCCAGCGTGTCGACCTGCAGCTTCGACACCGGATCCTTGATGCCGCCGGCCCAGTCGCGCGTCGGCGTGTTGTGGTCCGCCGTCGACATGATCGAGTTGATGTTCCAGGGCCTGCGCCCGGCGATCTTCAGCCCTTCGAATGCCTGCGGGCTGGTCACCTCGTGGACGAGGTGACGATCGATGTAGAGCAGCACGGTACCGTCGTCCTGGCGATGGACGACGTGGCTGTCGAACAACTTGTCGTAGAGCGTGGAGGCCATGGTCTCGGGCACAGCGTTGATGAACCCGTGATTATGTCATGGACCCCGTCCGGCCGGCACGCCGGCCGGGCCGCCGCCAACGGATGGCGGCGACCCGCTACAGCCCGACCGACGTGGCCACCAGCCGGCCCAGTTCCACCCGCAGCGTGCGGCGCACCTCGGCGCAGGCCGGGTCATCGATCAGGTTGTTCATCTCGTACGGATCGCGGTCGAGGTCATAGAGCTCATCCAGTTCGCCGTCGTCGCCGCGGTTGACCCAGTGGATCAGCTTGTAGCGGTCGGTGCGCACCGCCTTGTACGACATGCCGATCAGCCAGGGCATGGCGTTCTCGCTGAAGTACTCGCACAGGATCGAGTCGCGCCAGCCCGGCGTGGTACCGCGCGGCCGGCCTTCCATCAGCGGCAGCAGCGAGCGCCCCTGCACCTGCGGCCCGGGCGTGCCACCGGCCAGTTCGATGCAGGTCGGTGCGATGTCCAGCGCAAGCACCAGGTCGTCGATCTTCGTGCCCGCCTTCACCCGGCGCGGATAGCGGAAGATGAAGGGCGAGCGGATGCCCTCCTCGTAGGCGAACCTGCGCTCGAGACCCAGCCCGTGCTCACCGAAGAAGTACCCGTTGTCGCCCAGGAACAGGATGAACGTGTCGTCGAGCTGGCCGCTCTTCTCGAGCGCGTCGAACAACTGGCCGACGCCCTCGTCGACCGAGGCCATCATCCGGGCGCGCAGTCGCATCTCTTCCTGGTCGCCGCTCTTCACCGATTCGAGCAGCGCCTGCGAGGTCTCGGTCGACTTGATCTCGAACGCCTCGCGCCAGACCGGCTTGTCCTTCACGACTTCCGCCATGGGGATCACGTTCGGCCGCGGCGGGAAGATCGCGCCTTCGTAAAGTCCTTCATGGCGCGGCGCCGGCTTGTAGCCATTGCCCGGGTCGAGCGTGAGCTTGCCGTCGGCCGCCTGCACCGCGTCCGGGTGCACCGCCTTGTGCGCGAAGAACAGCGAGAACGGCTTGTCGCGCGGCCGCGATACGAACTCGACCGCACGCTCGTTGAGCAGGTCGGTGATGTAGCCCTCGTACTGCGTGTAGACGCCGTCTTCGTTGAGGCGCGGGTTGAACAGGTTGCCGTGACCGTCGAAGCTGACCCAGTAGTCGTAGCCGGGACGCGGCCCGCCCTCGTTGCCCATGTGCCACTTGCCGACATGCGCGGTTTCGTAGCCGAGTTTCTGCAGCGCGAGGTGGTAGTTGGGCAGGCGATGGCTGTGCGCGTCGCGCGCGACGTTGTCGATGATGCCGTGCCGGCTCGCATACTGGCCGGTGACGATAGAAGCGCGGTTCGGCGAGCACAGCGGCGTGGTGTGGAACGCGCGGTCGCACAGCGCGCCTTCGCGTGCGATACGGTCGATGTTCGGCGTCTTCATGTACGGGTGGCCACCCGCACCGAATTCATCGAAGCGCAGGTCGTCGATCAGGATTACCAGCAGGTTGGGACGCTTCACCGTGCGCACTCCCTCGTCGTTATCGGATTCGTATTCGTTGTCGTGATCGTCGGTGCCGCCGCTGCCGGCGTCAGCGTGGCTTGTAGATCGCCAGGGCCTCGGGCAGCATCGCCTCGATGTCGCGGATGCGGCTGGCGTTGGACGGATGCGTGGACATCCATTCCGGGGTGGAACGGCCCATCTTCGCGGACGCGTCGGCCATGCGCACCCAGAGGTCGCGCGCAGCGCGCGGATCGTAGCCTGCCCGTGCCATGTAGGTCAGGCCGAGACGGTCGGCCTCGGTCTCCTGCAGGCGCGAGAACGGCAGGATCACCCCGAGCGTGGCGCCGGCACCGAGCGCACCGAGCAGCGCCTGCGTGGATGCCGAATCCCGGCCGCTGGCACCGGCGGCGATCGCACCAGCGGTGAGTCCCGCCTGCACCAGCAGCCCCTGGCTCATGCGCTCCGCACCGTGGCGCGCGGTGGCATGCGCGATCTCGTGGCCGATCACCGCAGCAAGCCCCGCCTCGTCTCGGGTGATCGGAAGGATGCCGGTATAGACCGCGACCTTGCCGCCCGGCAGGCAGAAGGCGTTGACGAGCTTGTCGTTCTCGATCAGCCGGAATTCCCACTGGAAATCGGTGCGGCCGGTGGCCGCGGCGATGCGAGCGCCAACCCGGGCGAGCAGCGCGGTCTTCTCCGGATCGGTGGAGATCTTCTCTTTCTTCAGTATCTCCTGGTAGGCCTGCAGGCCGAGCTTGACCTCCTCGCCGGGGGAGAGAAGGATCAGCTGGCTGCGACCGGAGATCGGTGCGGTCTCGCAGCTCACCAGCATCGGCCCGAGGCCGAGCGCAAGCAGCAATGCGGCAGCCGCCGACCGAAGGCTGCGCGGCGTCCGCCGCGGGCTGCAGGCTTCAGGCGCTTCGTCGATGGCGTTCATTCAGTTCTCCTCCCGTTCCGCGGCGCACGATCGAGACCCTCGCGCCGGCACGCAGGACGCGTCCCCGGCGTGGCACCGCCTGACCCGCACATTATCGCAGCCGTTCATGCCGCGGGGGGCGGATGTTCCGGGACCCGCCCGCGCACCATGGCCAGCAGCAGCGCGAAACCCAGGCCGGCTGCCAACGCGGCGAGCGTGAAGGTAATGGCCGGGCCGAACGACGACCAGACCAGGCCAGAGGCGAAGCCACCGAGCGTCCCGCCGGCCCCGAACGACAGTGCGGTATACAGCGCCTGCCCCTTCGCCTGGTGCGCTCCCTGGAACCAGCGGTGTATCAGGCCGATGGCCGCAGCATGGTAGGCGCCGAAGGTCGCTGCGTGCATCGCCTGCGCCAGCACGAGCGCGGTCGGCGATCCGACCAGCCAGCCGATCATCAGGAAGCGCACCACGGCGATCGCGAACGTCGCCACCAGCAGCCGGTACAACCCGATGCGCGCGACCAGTTGCGGCATCCACCAGAACACGGCGACCTCGCAAACCACCCCGAGCGCCCATAGCCAGCCGACGGCCGACTTGCTGTAGCCGTTGTCTACCAGGTGCACCGAGAAGAACGAATAGTAGGCACCGTGCGCAGTCGCCATGAGGAAGCAGGCACCGAGCAGTCCGGCCACCTCCGGGCGCATCAGGATCGTGCGAGCCGGCACCTCCTCCCGCACCGACCGATGGGCCGAAGATTCCGGCACCTGCCAGGTCGCGACCAGCGCCACGGCATAGATGGCGATCACCAGCCAGAGCCAGTCGCGCAGGGTCGCGAAGTCGAGGAAGTAGCCGATGCCGACCACCGAGAAGATGAAGCCGACCGAGCCCCAGAGCCGGGTGCGCGCATAACGCCCGGTATCGCCACGCACATGCCCGAAGGTGGTCGCCTCGGCCAGCGGCATGGTGGCACTGGTGAAGAAGCTGATCACCAGCAGCGTGACGAACAGCGCGCCGAAGCTGTCGCCGGCGAACAGTCCGAACATCGCAATGCCGCCGGCCAGTGCAGTCAGGCGCACGATATGCATCCGGCTGCCGCGCCGGTCGGCCAGCACTCCCCACAGCATCGGCGCGAACATGCGCGAGGACTGGTTGACCGCCATCAACATCCCGATCTGCACCGCGCTCATGCCCACCGAGTCCAGGTAGAGACTCAGGTAGGGCGTGAAGCCGCCGACGTACGCGAAGTAGAAGAAATAGAACGCACCGAGCGACCACGCGGTGCGGGCGGGCAACGATGAGCTCATCGTGGTCGCAGCCGTGCCGTCGCCGGCCGGCGGCTCAGGCCTCGGATGGGTCCGAGTCCTCGCGCGTGGCGGCGGCGGCAGGCGCTGCGCTGTCCGCCGACGGCGCCAGCGCAGCGATGCGCGGCGTAGACACCACCACGTCGGCGTTCTGCGCCCGGTGGCGCAGCGCATGGTCGATCAGGGTCAGTGCCAGCATGGATTCGCAGATCGGCGTCGCCCGGATACCGACGCACGGGTCGTGGCGCCCGGTGGTCTCGACGATCACCGGTGCCCCGCTGCGGTCGATCGACCGCCGGGGCAGGCGGATCGAAGACGTCGGCTTGACCGCCACGTGGACGACGATGTCCTGTCCGGTCGAGATGCCGCCGAGCACGCCGCCGGCATGGTTCGACAGGAAACCGTCCGGCGTCAGCTCGTCGCCATGCACCGTGCCCGGCTGGGTCACCGCATCGAAGCCGGCGCCGATCTCTACGCCCTTCACCGCATTGATGTTCATCATGCTGTAGGCGATATCGGCGTCGAGCCGGTCGTACACGGGTTCGCCCCAGCCCACCGGCACGCCGGTGGCAACCGTCGTGATCTTCGCGCCGCAGGAATCGCCAGACTTGCGCAGGCGGTCCATGAACGCTTCGAGCTCCGGCACGATGTCGGGGTCGGCACAGAAGAACGGGTTGTCATACACGCCGTCCCACGACTTGAACCCGAGCGGGATCGGCCCGAGCTGCGACATGCGCCCGCGGATGACGATGCCATGGCGCTCGAACAACCACTTCTTCGCGATCGCACCGGCGGCGCAGCGCACTGCGGTCTCGCGTGCGGAACTGCGCCCGCCGCCGCGGTAGTCGCGTTCGCCGAACTTGTGCCAGTAGGTGTAGTCGGCATGGCCGGGCCGGAACGTATCCTTGATCTTCGAGTAGTCCTTGCTGCGTGCATCCACGTTCCGGATCAACAGCCCGATCGGCGTGCCGGTCGTACGGCCCTCGAACACACCCGACAGGATCTCGACCACGTCGTCCTCGCGCCGCTGGGTCACGTGGCGCGACGTGCCGGGCTTGCGCCGGTCGAGTTCGATCTGGATGTCGGCCTCGGTCAGCGCCATGCCCGGCGGGCAGCCATCGACCACGCAGCCGATCGCTGGGCCGTGGCTTTCGCCGAACGAGGTGACGGTGAACAGGGTACCGAGCGTGCTTCCGGACATGGGGTAGGCGACAGGCGCCCGGTGGCCGGGCGACCGCGATTGCTGTGGAGCCTGAAGTCTAGCATTCGCCCCCCTGCTCCTCCGTGCCCGTAGCGCTGGCGCAGGGCTGCCACGCTCTACCCAGGGAGCGCCTGGACGCGCGCACCGGGTTGCCGACTCCGTTCGTGTCCCCCGGCCCGGCCCTGCTCGCGCAGGCCCGGGCCTCCTCCTCTACCTCACTCCGTCGGCAACCCGATGCACGCGCCCATTCCACCGCCGTGCCGCGCGACCAGGCGCCGTTGCGACCGCCGTGCTGTATAGCGAGGCACCGTCGCGACCGCGGCACGGCACCTGCGCTGATCGAGGTGATGGGGTACCTCGCGGAGCGAAGTAGAGGAGGAGGATCGGGCTCGGACACGAGCCCGATCCGGGGGACATGAGCGGAGCGAGGTACCCCGTCGCCTCGATCCCGCACCGCCCCTGCAAGCGAGGTACCCCGTCGCCTCGATCCCGCACCAGCCCCTGCATGCGAGGTACCCCGTCGCCTCGATCAGCACCAGCACGGCAAGCGACCAGCGATACAATCGGCGGACGTCCAGCCATCCCTGCCCATCGCGCCAAGGTGCGAAACCGATGCAGCAATACCACGAACTCATGCGCGCGATCCTGGATCGCGGCAACCGCAAGTCCGACCGCACCGGCACCGGCACGCTCAGCCTGTTCGGCTGGCAAATGCGCTTCGACCTCGCCGACACGTTCCCGCTCGTGACGACCAAGAAGCTGCACCTGAAATCGATCATCCACGAACTCCTCTGGTTCCTGCAGGGCGACACCAACGTCGGCTACCTGCACCAGCACGGTGTGACGATCTGGGACGAGTGGGCCGATGCGAACGGAGACCTCGGGCCCGTGTACGGGAAGCAGTGGCGCAGCTGGTCGGCACCGGACGGCCGCACCATCGACCAGCTGACGCAGATCGTCCAGCAGATCCGCAGCAACCCCGACTCGCGCCGCCTGGTGGTGTCCGCCTGGAACGTCGGCGAGCTGGAGCGCATGGCGCTGCTGCCCTGCCATGCACTGTTCCAGTTCTACGTGGCCGACGGCAGGCTGTCCTGCCAGCTCTACCAGCGCAGCGCCGACGTGTTCCTGGGCGTACCGTTCAACATCGCCTCCTATGCGCTGCTGACCCTGATGGTCACGCAGGTGTGCGGGCTGAAACCGGGCGAATTCGTGCACACGCTCGGCGATGCCCACCTCTACCTGAACCACGTGGAGCAGGCGAACGAGCAGTTGCGGCGCTCGGTACGGCCGCTGCCGTCGATGCGGCTGAACCCGGCGGTGACCGATCTGTACGCGTTCCGCCACGATGATTTCACGCTCGAAGGCTACGACCCGTGGCCGGCGATCAAGGCACCGATCGCGGTGTGAACCGGTGACCGGCCTGCCCCCACCGTCCCTGATCGTCGCGATGGCGCGCAATCGCGTGATCGGCCGCGGCAATGCGATGCCGTGGCACCTGCCGTCCGAACTGCAGCGCTTCAAGCGCATCACGCTCGGCCACCATATCGTGATGGGGAGAAACACGTTCGAGTCGATCGGCCGCCTGCTGCCAGGGCGGACCTCGGTGATCGTCACCCGCAACCCGGCGTATGCCGTCGAGGGCGCGATCGTCGTCCATTCCCTGGATGAAGCGCTGCGCGCCTGCGCCGGCGACGAAGAGCCGTTCGTGATCGGCGGGGCCCAGTTGTTCGCGCAGGCGCTGCCGCTGGCACGACGCATCCACCTCACGACGATCGACGCGGAGATCGATGGCGACGTGCTGATGCCACCGTTCGACCGGGCAGCCTTCCGGGCGTCCGGCCAGGAGCGTGTCGAAGCCGGCCCGGGGCAGTCCCTCGCCTATGATTTCGAACGGCTCGACCGCATCGCAGACGCGCCAGTCGCCTGAGAACGGCGGCGAATCACTCCGGCAGGCCCTTGCGCGTCACCGACTGCAGTTCCCAGCGCAGCCAGTCGCCCTGCATGACCAGCGTGCCGCCGGCCTCGCCGCCGCCAGACATCAGGTCTTCGTTGAAACTGTCCTCCTGGGAACGGACGACCGCCCCGATCGACGGCGCGAACCAGTCCACTTCCTTGCGGATCGTCTCGGTCCGGTAGAAACGCTGGTCGCCGAGGAACACGTCGCGTACCACGCGCAGCGCACGGAATTCGCCAGCGGGGACCTTCACCGTCTCCCAGCCTGCGCTGTAACCGGTCACGATCACCCGGCGCGGCGGCGAACCGTCGGACTCGCGCGCCACCAGCGTCTGCCGGAAGCGTGCACCCGGACGAAGCGGGAACGGCAAAACCCGCATCGGCGGTTCGAACGCGACGCTGCTGCCGTCGGCGCGCTCCAGGCGGACGATGGCGCCGCGCGCATCGAGCACGCGGTTGACGAAGATCGTCTGGCTGGAACCGAACGCGTTCTCCGCAGGAATCTGGTAATCCATCCCCTCGATCCGTGATCCGGCGGGTCCGTATACCTGGCGCACGGTAGCGCGCGGTGCATCGTTGTAGGCGTTGAACGTGGCGTAGGTCAGTACGCTGCCGGACGGCAACGCGCCAGGTTCATGGACGATTTCCACGGCCGGCACCGACGGGTCGGTCGCGCAGCCGGCGGTGACGAGGACCAGCGCCGCGAACGCGGCGACTGAGAGACGGCGGATCTGCATGGCGGGACTCCCTCGGGTGGCGTGGCCGGGACGACCCGGACTTTGCGTAGCTTAAACCCGAGCGCCTGCGCCAACGCGTGGTCGAGGCCTAGCGCCGCACGCCAGGTGCATCGATGGCGAGGCCTTCCGCGCGCCATGCGAGGTACAAGGCTAGTTCGAGGTGCTCCACTGCACCATACGGAAACATCTCGGCGCGCACGCCCGACAGGCAACTGCGCAACCGCCGCTGCAGCGACCCGGCACCCTGCCACTCGAGTCGATAGACAGGATAGCCCGTACCGTGGCCCTGGCTGATGGTCTCGGGGCCAAGCTGGCGTCCCCAGTTCGAATCATGGCACTGGCTGCAGGACAGGTTCATCTGGCCGACTCGCCGGTGGTAGTGCTCGCGGCCACGCTCGAAGAACGGCCTTGCCGCACCATCGATCGCGGGCCGGATCGGCAGCCCCCTGGACTGAAAGGCAACGTAGGCCACCAGCGACAGCAGCGGCTCCGACTCCCAGTCGAGTGGCGAAGCCTGCTGGCGTTCGCTGCGGCACTGCCTGATCCGGCCTTCGAGGTCGACCAGTTGCCCATTGGCCTGGTCGACCTGCGGATAGCGGGTGGCAGCGCCGCGCATCGAACTGCCCTCACCATGGCAGCCCGCGCATGACCGCGCCTGCGGCCCTTCGGGCTGCAGCCACAGCTTCGCGCCCCGGGCGACCCAGAGCATGCCTGGATTCTCGAACTCGTCGGCCTGCATTGCCTGCAGCGCCTTCGGCGCGAACGCGCTGCCCTGCTGCAGCGGCAGTGGACGATCCGGCAGGGGCGGATGACCACCGCTACCCGGCTCGCGGGGCGTGCACCCGGCGCAGGCGAACACCAGGCCGATCAGCCAGGGTGCCAGGGTAGTTGCACGCATCGTCCGGCCTGGGCCCGCCAGGTCAGCCGCGTACCGTGACCGGTATGCGCTCGCTGCCCGTGACGCCCGCATCATCGACCCAGGATAGTTCGAGTACGCCGCTCGCTTGCGCGGTGATCCAGAACTGCAGATACGGGTTGGCCGCGATGCCGGACCCGAGCTCGGCGCGGTAGACCTCGACACCGTCGTAGCGCGCAACCAGAGTGTGGATCACGTTCCTCGGGATCGTGCGGCCCGAATTGTCGAAGCGGAAGCCAGTCTCCATCGCGTGCTGGATCGCGATCCGCACATCGAACGGTTCACCGCGCTTGACAACTTCGGGGATGCGTACGCGCGCCACCATCTCAGGATCCGTCGAGACAGGCAGATTCGGTGACGACCACGTCGGCCTGGCCCGACCACCAGGTGCCATCGGACATCTCTGCCAACGCAACGATGCGCTGCGTACCGTTCAGGCGCACGCGGGTAGCCAGTTCGGCACGACCAGCCTGCGGGCCCAGCCACACTTTCAGGATCACCGGCCTCGGATTTCGATCCGACAGCAGCGTGATACTGCGTACGTGATCATCCTGGCGCATCGAGCTCTGCACGACGATGCGTACCGGTACCGCATGACCATTGTCGGCAAGCGCCGGCACATCGACCGTTACGCGTGCGGCGCGCACCGATGCACCACCGGTCTCCTTCGGCACCAGCAGTGCATAGCCACTGCCCAGCGGTGGTGGGGCCGTCGGCATCTGCGCCTGCGCGTCCGGCAGAAGCAGCGGCAGCAGCGCACTGCCGCCAGCCAGCGCCAGGAACGACCGGCGGCCATGACCGTTCATTTCAGCGTCTGCAGCCATGCGACGACATCCTCGATCTGTTGCGCATCCAGCAAGGGCCTGCCGCGCCAGGGGCCGGCGACCTGACGCAGTCCGTCGACCACGAAATAGGAAGGCATGATGGTATGCGGGTTGACGAGTGACGGGTTGACCATGCGCTGACGGAGCTGGCCAGCGCTCAGCCGCGCGCCGACGCGATCAAGCGGCGGTGCGAGGTTCCCGACCGGCCGCCCCGCATCGGCAACCGGATGGCAGAGCAGGCAGTTCCCGTCCCGCCCGAATGCGATCATCTGCCCACGCGCCGGATCGCCACTGCCGGATACCAGCGGCTGCTCGATACTATCGGCAGACTTCAGACCGGCGGCAGCCACTACCGACACAAGCAGGATGCCCGACAGGCAGCCGGCGACGCGCGCAATCGGCGGGGCGCAGGCTGCCACGGACTGTCCTTGTTCGCGCCGCGGTCAGATGAAGGTGAAGCCCTCGTTCTTCAGCGGCAGGTTACGCACCGGCCGGCCGATGGCGGCGGCAATCGCGTTCACCACCGCCGGAGCAGACACGCAGATCGTCGGCTCGCCTACCCCGCCCCAGAAATCCCAGGTCGGTGCGATCACCGTCTCGACCATTGGCATTTCTGCGAGCTTCATGATCCGGTACCGGTCGAAGTTGGTCTCGACGATGCGGCCCTTGTCGACCGTACATTCGCCGAAGAACGCGGCGGTGAGGCCGTAGGCGACCGAGCCCTCGACCTGTGCGGCGATCTGGTCCGGATTGACCTGATGCCCGCAATCAGTGCCGAGCACAAGACGATGCACCTTCACCTGCCGCTTCGCATTCACGCTGACTTCCGCGACGGCGGCCGAATAGCTGGCGTAGCCCATGAACTGGGCAATGCCGCGGAACACGCCTTTCGGCAGCGGCTTTCCCCAGCCCGCCCGCTCGGCGACCGCATTCAGCACGCCCAGGTGCTTCGGATGGCTGGCCATCAGCGCACGGCGGAACTCGAGCGGGTCGCGGCCTGCGAGTCTCGCCACCTCATCCATGAAGCACTCGAGGTAGACGCCGTTCTGCGTGGTGTTGACGCCGCGCCACGGCCCCGGCGGCACGTGCGTGTTGCGCATCGCGTACTCGATGCGCATGTTGGGCACCGTGTATCCGATCTGCGCATCGCCAGGCTCTTTCCAGAACCCCTGCAACTGGCGCACGTCCTTGCCGTCCTTGATCGCCGCAGGATTCAGCGCGGCATTGATCGACTGGCCAGACACCCGGATGTGCAGCCCCGTGAGGTTGCCCTTCGCGTCGAGGCCTGCCGCCAGCCGGCATTGTGAGATCGGCCGGTAGAAGTCGTGCGACTGGTCTTCCTCGCGGCTCCAGATCATCTTGACTGGCACGCCGGGGAATTGCCTTCCGATCGACACCGATTGGCGGATGAAGTCGGGCACCGTCACCCGGCGGCCGAAGCCGCCACCAAGGTCGTGGTTATACACCTCGCACTGGGCGAGCGGCAGGCCCGAGGTCTCGGCCAGCGCGGCCAGTGCGGATTCCTGGTTCTGAGTGGCCACCCAGATCTCGCCGCGATCGGCGGTGATACGCGCGGTGCAGACCATCGGTTCCATCGTCGCATGCGCGAGGAACGGTGTCGTGTAGACCGCCTCGATCTTGCGCGGGGCGGCGGCAATCGCCTTTGGTGCATCGCCGTAATCGGAATCAGCGAACGCGTCGCCCGAGGTCAGCCCGGTACGGAGGTGCGCGGCGATGCTGGCGCTGTTCACCTTCGCATTCGGACCTTCGTCCCAGACGATCGGCAATGCATCGAGCGCGGTCTTCGCGCGCCACCAGGTATCGGCGACCACGGCCACCGTGGTGTCGTTGACCCGTACCACGCCCTTTACGCCGGGCATGCCCGTGACCTTGGCCTGGTCGAACGAGACCAGCCTGCCGCCGAACACCGGGCACTGCTTCACCGCGGCATTGAGCATGCCGGGCAGCTTGACGTCGATCGAGTACACCTTGCTGCCGTCGACCTTCGGTGCGGTGTCGAGCCGCCGCATCGGCTTGCCGGCGATCTTCCAGGCGCGCGGATCCTTCAGCTTGATCGACTTGGCATCCGGCGGGGTGAGCTTCGCAGCCGCCGTGGCGACCTGGCCGTAGCGTACGGTGCGGCTGCTCGCGGCATGGCTGATCACGCCGTTGGCCACAGTCAGTTCGCCCACCGGCACCTGCCAGCCATCGGCCGCTGCCTGCATCAGCATCATCCGGGCGGCTGCGCCGCCGCGGCGGACGTAGTCATGCGAGCCGCGGATGCCGCGGCTGCCACCGGTCGACATGTCGCCCCAGACGCGCTTGCGTGCCAGGTTACGGCCGGCGGTGACTGCCTCGAGCGTCACCTTGCTCCAGTCGCATTCGAGTTCCTCGCAGACCAGCTGCGCCAGCCCGGTGTGCGTGCCCTGCCACATCTAGGAGCGCACGACGCGGACCACCGTGGTGTCGTCGGGGCGCACGACGACCCAGGCGTTGATCTCGGGCGTGCCAGTGGCATCGACCATCTGCGCCACGGCATCGCGTGCGCCACCGGCAATGCTGATGCCCAGCGCGAGGCCGCCACCGGCCATTGCACTGCCGACAATGAAGTGGCGGCGGCCAAGGCTGGCCGCGCTGTCGATGCCGGCATTGCCAACCTGCGCCGACCCCTTGGAAATCTTCGTGGTCATGGTGTCTGTCTCCGTGTGCGCTGGTTCAGGCGTCGCTGGCCGGGCTGCGGTCGGTGCCGTTGGCGGCAAGCGTCGCGCTGGCGCCGGTCTCGCCGACCACATGGAAGACAGACCCGTTGCCGCTGCCCTTGGCGGTGCCGGCGGCCTTGTGGATCGCCGCACGGATGCGCTGGTAGGTGCCGCAGCGGCAGATGTTGGTCATCGCGTCGTCGATGTCCTTGTCGGTGGGCTTCGGCTTCGCGCGCAACAGCGCGACTGCCGCCATGATCTGGCCCGACTGGCAGTACCCGCACTGCGGTACGTCGAACTCGGCCCATGCCTTCTGCACCGGGTGGCTGGCATCCGCGGACAGCCCCTCGATCGTGGTGATCCGCTTGCCGGCCACCGCCGACACTGGCATTACGCACGACCGGATCAGCTGCCCATCGATGTGCACACTGCATGCGCCGCACTGGGCGACGCCGCAGCCGTACTTGGTGCCGGTCAGCCCGACCTGCTCCCGCAGCACCCACAACAGGGGCGTACCGGGTTCGGCATCGACCGTGACGGCCTTGCCATTGACGTTCAGTGACAGCATCGACTCCTCCTGGGGGTGTACACAGCGGTGCGTCGTTCTTGGGTCGACTTGCCGCCAAGTCGTGCGAAGCGTAAGTCGCGGGTGGCAGTCGGGTCAAGCTTCGGACAGTTTCCGTCAGCTTCGGGCATGAGCCCGCCGGGAACGCGTCGTAGATGAGTCATGCAGCCGACGGTCGTATCTCGATTCACTACGAAAGGAGATTCACGAACGCTTCGGACCCACCGTCGGCCGAGCGCGGCAGGTGGTCGACCCTCACCACCGCAAGCTCGAGCCCCTGGCCGAGGCGCTCGCGAACGACGGCGGCGAGGCTTGCCTGGTCGGCGGCGCCGAGCGGCTGGTCGGCGACCAGCCGCAACTCGACGCGGTCTAGCGCGGTCTGTACGAACTGGTGCTGGCGGATACCGGGCACGACGTCGAGCGAAATCAGTTCGCATCCGGGCCAGCGGCGGCTGCCGTCGGGCATCGATATCAGGTTGCGCCCGCGGCCGACGATCCGGTCCAGGACGGCGAGCCCGCGCCCGCAGTCGCACGCGGCACCCGCGATCGCGTAGTCGCCGGTGTCGTAGCGCACGAAGGGCATGGCGAAATTGTGCAGCGAGGTGACCACCACCCGTCCCGCCCGACCTCGCGGCACCGGCTGCCCACCCTCGTCGAGCAGTTCCAGCAGCACACCCTCTTCCTGCACATGGTAGTGCTCGTGCCTGGGGCATTGCAGGGCGAGGTAGCCAAGTTCGCGCGTCGAGTACGAGTCGACCAGCGGCCGCCCGAAGGCGGCGCGGCACGCGGCCCGCTGTTCCGGCGTGACCCGCTCGGACACCGTGCGGATGTCGCGCAGGCGCGGCAGCTTCAAGCCATGCCCGCTGAACCAGCCCGCAAGCGCATAGAGATTTCCGGGATGCGTGATCAGGCTGTGCGGATTCTGCTCGACCAGCCACGCGACCTGCTCGACGATATCGTGCTCGACGGGCAAACCGACGGCGGGTCCGGTGCTGCATAGCGCCGAGGCAGCCCGGTCCCAGTCAGGCGCTTCAGCGCGCCCCCCCGGGGTCGAGCGGATCATGGCGAGCTTGCCGGTCAGGTCTCGCCGGTGCCAGAGGTGGTCGCGCAGAGAGAATGCCCGCCACATGAACTGGGTCAGCCCGGTCGTGCGGAAGTGCAGCGGCGCACCGGTGGTGCCCGCGGTGAGAGAGGTCTGCACGGCACCGTGCGCCTGCGGCACCGTCTTGCTGAATGCCGCCTCGCCCGCGCCGCGGATCATCTCGCGCGTGACCACCGGCAGCGCAGAGAAACGTTTCGGCGTCAGCGTATCGACCGCAGGATCGAATCCGAGCCGTTCCCGGCCGAGCCCGGCCCAGAGGTCCGCGTAGAAGGGCACGTGCGCCGCCGCATGCCGCAGCAGCGCGCGAACCTGCACCATCTGCAGCGAGCGCAGCCTGGCTGGTGCGAACCGTTCGCTGCGCTCCATCTGCCAGAGCATCGCGAGCAGCGCTTCGCCGGCCTGGTCAGGGAACGCCGGCCAGGCGATCCCTTCGATGGCCGAGCGTACCGGCAGCCCGGCGGCTTCTGGCATCCGAGCAGCGCTGCTACTTCGACGGCTTCACGCAGTCGACGTAGTAGCGCGTCGCGCCACCGCTCACCTTCTCGGACACGAGGCCATGGATGTCGGTCTCGAAGCCGGGGAACAGGTGGTTGAAATCGCGCGCGAACCGCAGGTAGCGGACGATGGTCGAATTGAATCGCTCGCCCGGGATCAGCAGCGGGATACCTGGGGGATATGGCGTGACGAGCATCGCGGTCACCCTGCCCTCGAGATCGTCGATCGGGACACGGTCGATCTCGCGGTGCGCCATGCGGGCGAACGCCTCCGAGGGCTTCATCGCCGGCTCCATGTTCGACAGGTACATCTCGGTCGTCAGCCGCGCGATGTCGTGTTCCTTGTACTTCGCGTGGATCTGCGCGCACAGGTCGCGCAGGCCGACCCGCTCGTAGCTGGGGTTGCGCGAGACGAACTCGGGCAGCACCCGCCACAGCGGCTGGTTCGAATCGCAATCGTCCTTGAACTGCTGCAGTTCGGTCACCAGCGTGTTCCAGCGGCCCTTGGTGATGCCGATGGTGAACATGATGAAGAACGAGTAGAGGCCGGTCTTCTCGACGATGATGCCGTGCTCGGCGAGGTACTTCGTGACCACGTTCGCCGGGATGCCCCAATCGGAGAAGTCGCCATCGACGTCGAGGCCCGGCGTGATCACGGTGGCCTTGATCGGGTCGAGCATGTTGAAACCCGGCGCGAGGTCGCCGAAGCCATGCCAGCGCTCGCCGGACTTCAGGATCCAGTCTTCGCGATCGCCGATGCCCTCCGGGGCCAGGTGGTCCGGACCCCAGACCTTGAACCACCAGTCGTCCTCGACGCCCTTCGCCCGGCCACCGCGCCCGGCGCGGCCGTCGACCGCATCGCTGCCCTCCGGGTTGCCGAACTCGTCGCCCACCTTGCGCATGGCGCGCCGGAACTCGATCGCTTCGCGGATCGACTCCTCGACCAGCGCATTGCCCTGCGGCGGCTCCATCATCGCCGCGGCCACGTCGCAGGACGCGATGATCGCGTACTGCGGGCTGGTCGAGGTATGCATCAGGAACGCCTCGTTGAACACGTCGCGGTCGAGCTTTCGCTTCTGCGAATCCTGGGCGAGGATCTGCGAAGCCTGCGACAGCCCGGCCAGCAGCTTGTGCGTGGACTGCGTCGAGAACACCATCGACTCCTTGCAGCGCGGACGGTCGGCGCCGATCGCGTGGTAGTCGCCGTAGAAGTCGTGGAAGGCCGCGTGCGGCAGCCAGGCCTCGTCGAAATGCAGCGTGTCGAGGTGGCCGTCGAGCATCTCCTTGATGGTCTCGACGTTGTAGCTGATGCCATCGTAGGTCGACTGGGTGATGGTCAGGATGCGCGGCTTCTTGTTCTTGCCGCGCACGAACGGGTTCGCCTCGATCTTGCGCCGTATGTTCTCGATGCGGAATTCTTCCAGCGGAATCGGGCCGATGATGCCGTAGTGGTTGCGCGTCGGCGTCAGGAACACCGGCACAGCGCCGGTCATGGTGATCGCGTGCAGGATCGACTTGTGGCAGTTGCGGTCGACCACCACCACGTCGCCCGGGGCGACCGTCGAATGCCAGACGATCTTGTTCGAGGTCGAGGTCCCGTTGGTGACGAAGAACAGGTGGTCGGCGTTGAAGATGCGCGCGGCGTTGCGCTCGCTCGCCGCGACCGGCCCGGTGTGGTCGAGCAGCTGGCCGAGCTCGTCGACCGAGTTGCAGACGTCGGCACGCAGCAGGTTCTCGCCGAAGAACTGATGGAACATCTGCCCGACCGGGCTCTTCAGGAAGGCGACGCCCCCCGAGTGGCCGGGACAGTGCCAGGAGTACGAACCGTCGGCCGCGTAATGGGTGAGCGCGCGGAAGAACGGCGGCGCCAGCCCGTCGAGGTAGGCCTTGGCCTCACGGATGATGTGGCGCGCGACGAACTCCGGGGTGTCCTCGAACATGTGGATGAAGCCGTGCAGCTCGCGCAGCACGTCGTTCGGGATGTGCTGCGAGGTGCGCGTCTCGCCGTACAGGTAGATCGGGATGTCCGCGTTGCGGAAGCGGATTTCCTTGATGAACTGGCGCAGGTTGAGCACCGCAGGGTCCAGTTCCGGCCCGGGCGTGAACTCTTCGTCGTCGATCGACAGGATGAATGCCGACGCACGCGACTGCTGCTGCGCGAACGACGACAGGTCGCCGTAGCTGGTGACACCGAGGATCTCGACGCCCTCGTCCTCGATCGCCTTGGCGAGCGCGCGGATGCCCAGACCCGAGGTGTTCTCGGAGCGGTAGTCCTCGTCGATGATGACGACGGGAAAGCGGAATTTCATCGGTTCACCTTTCGCCGTCGCAGCGTTGCCGTGCGACGGCCGCTAGATCTTGGGTAACGTGACGCCGACCTGGCCCTGGTACTTGCCGCCACGGTCCTTGTAGGAAGTCTCGCACACGTCGTCCGCGTCCGACTCGAAGAAGATCATCTGCGCAACGCCTTCGTTGGCGTAGATCTTCGCCGGCAACGGCGTGGTGTTGGAGAACTCGAGCGTCACGTAGCCTTCCCACTCGGGCTCGAGCGGGGTGACATTGACGATGATCCCGCAGCGGGCATAGGTCGACTTGCCGAGGCAGACGGTCAGCACGTTGCGAGGGATGCGGAAATACTCGACCGTGCGCGCGAGCGCGAACGAGTTCGGCGGGATGATGCAGACGTCCGACTTCAGGTCGACGAAGGAATTCGCGTCGAAGTTCTTCGGATCGACGATGGTCGAGTTCAGGTTGGTGAACAGCTTGAACTCGTCCGAACAACGCACATCGTAGCCATAGCTGGAGGTGCCGTAGGACACGATGCGGCGGCCGTCGACCTCCTTCACCTGGCCGGCCTCGAAGGGTTCGATCATGCCGTGGCCGGCGGCCATGTTCCGGATCCAGCGGTCGGACTTTATGCTCATGCGGGCGGGCTCGTTGTCATCGGCCGATGGTACCAAGGGTGCCGCTGGATGCGGTGCCTTCCAGCAGTCGCCCCGACGTTCAGGTGTTCTTCTGGATCACGATCTTCGGGAACGCCGCGCTGTGGTCCTGCTGCAGGTCGGCGATCTTCAGGGCCACCTTGCGCGCGATGTCGCGGTAGATACCCGCGATCCGTCCCTCCGGATCGGCCACCACGGTGGGCCGCCCGGAGCCGGACTCTTCGCGGATACGGATATCCAGCGGCAGCGAGCCGAGCAGGTCGACCGAATAGTCGCTGCCCATGCGCGCACCGCCGCCCGCGCCGAAGATGTGCTCTTCATGGCCGCAGTTCGAACAGACATGCGTACTCATGTTCTCGACGATGCCCAGGATCGGGATGTTCACCTTCTGGAACATCTTCAACCCCTTGCGTGCGTCCAGGAGCGCGATGTCCTGCGGCGTGGTGACGATCACCGCGCCAGTCACCGGTACCTGCTGGGCTAGCGTCAACTGGATGTCGCCAGTGCCCGGCGGCAGGTCTACAACGAGGTAATCGAGGTCTCGCCACTTCGTTTCGGTGAGCAGCTGCTGCAGCGCCTGGGTGACCATCGGGCCGCGCCAGACCATCGGCGTCTCGGCATCTATCAGGAAACCGATCGACATCGCCTGCAGCCCGTGGCGCTCCATCGGCTCGATCGACTTGCCGTCCTTCGACTCGGGCTTGCCATCGATGCCGAGCATCGTCGGCTGCGATGGACCGTAGATGTCCGCATCGAGCATGCCGACAGTCGCACCCTCGGCAGCCAGTGCCAGCGCCAGGTTGACGGCGGTAGTCGACTTGCCGACGCCGCCCTTGCCGGACGCCACCGCGATGATGTTCTTGACGCCGGGAATCAGCTTGACGCCGCGCTGTGCGGCATGCGCGACGATCCGGCTGCCGACCGTGACCTCGACCCTGCCCGCCCCCGGCAGGGCTGCCAGGCACCCGGCAACCTGTGCGCGGACCGATTCCCAGACCCCCTTGCCCGGATAGCCCAGCGCAATCTCGACGGCGATGTCGGCGCCGGTCACCTTCACCGACTTCACGGCCTTTGCGGACACGTAATCCTTGCCGCTGACCGGATCGGTCAATCCGGCGAGTGCGGACCTGACTTCCTGCTCGTTCAATGCCATCGGAGGCTCCAGCACGCCGTGCGTGCCCAAACGCGGGGACGCAGAGTTTACGGCTTTCCGCTCTGCTAGACTTCGCTGCATGTCCCGTCGACGAATCCTGGTCACCTCCGCGCTGCCCTATGCCAATGGCAGCATCCATCTGGGCCACCTGGTCGAATACATCCAGACCGACATCTGGGTGCGTTTCCAGCGCATGCAGGGTCACGAGATCCACTACGTCGGCGCCGACGACACCCACGGCACGCCGATCATGCTGCGCGCCGAGAGCGAAGGCATCACCCCGGAGGCGCTGATCGAGCGCGTCTGGCACGAACACAAGCGCGACTTCGACGCCTTCGGGATCGGTTTCGACAACTACTACACGACGAACTCGCCCGAAAACCGCGCCTACTGCGAGGAGATCTACGGTTCGCTGCAGGCGGCAGGCCTGATCGCCCGGCGGCCAGTCGAGCAGTTCTTCGACCCGGTGCGCGAGCTGTTCCTGCCCGACCGCTACATCAAGGGCGAGTGCCCGAAGTGCGCGGCGAAAGACCAGTACGGGGACTCCTGCGAGGCTTGCGGCGCTACCTATTCGCCCACCGACCTGGTGAACCCGTATTCGACCGTGTCGGGTGCCACGCCGGTGCGGCGCGAATCAGAGCACTTCTTCTTCCGGTTGTCCGACCCGCGCTGCGAAGCCTTCCTTCGCAGCTACACCCAGCAGGCCGGCCACCTGCAGCCGGAGGCGGCGAACAAGATGCTGGAGTGGCTGGGTGAGCCCGGCGAGTCGAAGCTGGCCGACTGGGACATCTCCCGCGATGCGCCCTACTTCGGCTTCCCGATACCGGGCACCCTGGGCGCCAAGTTTTTCTATGTCTGGCTTGACGCGCCGGTCGGCTATTTCGGCAGTTTCGCCAACCATGTCGACAAGTGGCCGGCTGGTGGTACCCCTATCGACCGCGACCATTTCCTGAAGCCGGGCCACGACACCGAGCTGATCCACTTCATCGGCAAGGACATCCTCTACTTCCACGCCCTGTTCTGGCCGGCGATGCTCGAACACGCCGGCTACCGTACTCCCACGCAGGTATTCGCCCACGGCTTCCTCACCGTCAACGGCGAGAAGATGTCGAAGTCGCGCGGCACCTTCATCACCGCCGCGAGCTATATCGAGCAGGGCCTGAACCCGGAATGGCTGCGCTACTACTACGCGGCCAAGCTGAACGCGACGATGGAAGACATCGACCTGAACCTGGCCGACTTCTGCGCACGGGTGAACAGCGATCTCGTCGGCAAGTACGTGAACATCGCCAGCCGCTGCGCCGGCTTCATCGGCAAGCGCTTCGACGGGCGCATCGGCACGATGTCGCATGTCGCGCCGGGCGCACCGCCTTCGCTGCTAGATGACATGCGTGCGGCCCGGACCACGATCGCGTCGCTCTACGACGCGCGCGAGTACGGCAAGGCGATGCGCGAGGTGATGGCGCTGGCCGACCGGGCCAACCAGTACGTCGATCACGAAAAGCCGTGGGAACTCGCGAAGCAGCCTGGCCAGGAAGCGCGGCTGCATGAAGTCTGCAGCACCGCGCTCAACCTGTTCCGCCTGCTGACTCTTTACCTGAAGCCGGTGCTGCCGAAGCTCGCGCACGAGGTCGAGGCATTCCTGTGCATCCCACCGCTGGTGTGGGGCGACGCCACGAGCATCCTCGCGCCAGGGCACGTGATCCATCCGTACAAGCACCTGATGCAGCGGGTCGACGTAAAGCAGACCGAGGCACTCGTGGCCGCCAACCGCGAGACAATGCCCGGTGCCGCGGCCAAGGTGGCCTCGGCAGTCGCGGATGCTGCCACTGCGGCGACGACCGCGGCGGCAAAAGCGCCTGCGGCGCAGGGCGGGGCCGCCATGCCCGCCAAGGCGCTCCCCTCGGCGGCGGCCGCCCCGGGCACCCTCACGATCGACGAGTTCGCACGCGTCGACCTGCGGATCGCGCGCATCGCGAATGCCGAGCAGGTCGACGGCGCCGACAAGCTGGTGAAGATCACCCTCGATCTCGGCGGTGCGCAGCGTACCGTGTTTGCCGGCATCAAGTCGGCCTACGCGCCGGAGTCGCTGGTCGGCCGACTCACCGTGATGGTGGCCAACCTCGCGCCACGCAAGATGAAGTTCGGCGTGTCCGAGGGCATGATCCTCGCCGCCAGCGGCGAAGGACCTGGCATCTTCCTGCTCTCCCCCGACGACGGCGCGCTGCCCGGCATGAAGGTCAAGTAGCGGCCATGGCTGCCTGGACCCGGTTCCGTCCGCGGCTGCTGGACAGCTTCGACGGATACGACGGGCCGCGCTTCGGGACCGACCTGGTCGCTGGCGTGACCGTCGGGGTGCTGGCTCTGCCGCTGGCAATGGCCTTCGCGATCGCCAGCGGCATGAGCCCGGCGGCGGGTATCGTCACCGCGATCGTTGCCGGCCTGGTCATCTCGGTGCTGGGCGGATCGCGGGTGCAGATCGGCGGCCCCACTGGCGCGTTCATCGTGATCGTCTACGGCATCGTTGTCCAGTACGGGGCGGCCAACCTGCTCATCTGCACGATGATGGCCGGCGCCATGCTGCTGGCCATGGGCCTGGCCAGGCTGGGCACCTGGATCCGCTTCATACCGATCTCGGTGATCAGCGGCTTCACCAAGGGCATCGCGGTGCTGATCCTGCTGTCGCAGGTGAAGGAGTTTCTCGGCCTGGAGATCGAGGCGCTGCCCGCCGAATTCTTCGGCAAGGTAGAGGCGCTGTGGGCCGGGCTGCCGACGACCAACCCGCAGAGCGTCGCGCTGGGCATCGCCTGCGTGCTGCTGATCGTGCTCTGGCCCGGGCGCTGGCGCAGCGTGCCCAGCCCGGTGGTCGCGCTGGTCGCAGGCACGGTGGCGGCCGCCACACTGGGCCTGGATGTCGAGACCATCGGCTCGCGCTTCGGCGGCATCCCGTCCGGCCTGCCAGCCTTCGCGCTGCCTTCGGTCTCGTTCGCCGAGCTGGGCCCGCTGTTCGCCCCGGCGTTCGCCATAGCCCTGCTCGGCGCAATCGAATCGCTGCTCTCGGCAACCGTGGCCGACAACATGATCGACGACCGGCACGACCCGAACCAGGAACTGGTCGCGCAGGGGCTCGCGAACATGGCCGCGCCACTGTTCGGCGGTTTCTGCGCGACCGGTGCCATCGCGCGCACCAGCACCAACGTGCGCATGGGCGGGCGCACGCCAGTAGCCGGCATCGTGCATGCGCTCACCCTGCTAGCGGTGGTGCTGGTGGCGGCACCCGCTGCCCGGTACATCCCGCTCACCGTCCTGTCGGCGATCCTGATCGTGGTTGCCTGGAACATGGGCGAATGGGGCGAGTTCCGGGAACTGCGGCGCTACCGCTTCAATTATCAGGCGGTGCTGCTCGCGACGTTCGCACTGACGGTCATCTTCGACCTGACCGTCGCGGTGCAGGCGGGGCTGGTGCTGGCGGCGATCTTCTTCATCACGCGCATGTCGGGGCTGACCCGGGTGCGCGAACTCGCGCTGCCGGACGGGCTGGCGGCGGCAGGCACCGATGCGGCGGCCGACACGCGCCCGGTACGCATCTTCGAAGTCTTCGGATCGCTGTTCTTCGGCGCGGCAAACAAGATCGAGCCGCTGCTGACGCTGGCCGAACCCGCGCATCCGGCGCGGGTGGTGGTGCTCGACATGCAGAAGCTGATCAATGTCGACACGACCGGCCTGGACATGCTCGCCACGCTGCAGCGCAAGCTGGCGCGCAGCGGCAAGCAGTTGTTCATCGCGGGCGCCAATGCCCAGCCGCTCTCGCTGTTCTCCCGCTCGGGTTTCCTGGACGTCCTGGGTCGGGACAACCTGTGCTCGACGGTGGACGAGGCGCTCGCCCGGGTCGGGTACGCGCAAGACCGCCAGGCCTGAGCCCGCCGGTCGACGGGCATTGCGCTCAGGCCTGCCGCTCCTCCAGCGCGGCCACGATCTGCGCCGCCCAGTCTTCGCTCGACTGCAGATTCCGGCCGGTCACCAGATAGCCATCCCGCACCGCATTCGAGGTGAACTTCGGAGCCAAGACCACTTCGGCACCGAGCTCGCGCAGGCGCTGTTCCAGGTGGAACGAAACGACGTCCGCCAGACCGACCGCGGCCTCCTCCTCGGTGCGATGGACGGATCGTCTCTGCATCATGCGGCAATCATGCCTGCGTGACTGCGTGCTCGAGACAACAGGGCAGCGGCAGCCAGCGGGCCCATCACTCGAAGCAGCTGCGCATCCAGGACAGGTAGCCGGCTGCACCGGGCGAACCTTCGGCCGGGGCGAACGACGGCAGTTCGGCCGGCGTGCGATCGACGAACGGCCCGGCCTTGGCCTCGAATGCGATGGTGCCGGGTTCGAGCGCGACGAGGGAATGGATGACCCCGTGCGGGATGTCGATGCCGACGGTATCGCCACCGGCCGCGATCACACGACGGTCGGTCACCGCACCCTGTTCGTCGAACAGCAGCACGCCGATCGACCCGCGCAGCACGAACAGTGTCTCGTCCTTCGTCGGGTCGAGGTGGCGATGCGGCGGCACGTAGGAGTCGGGCTCGATCGCGTTGAGCAGCCGGTTGCTCGGGTAGTCATTGACCGGATGGAAGTTCAGGTTCCTGCGCCGACGCACCGACGCGCGCGCCTGCGCCGACAGGGCATCGAACATCGGTGCGTCGATCCAGCGCGCGCTCACGACAGACCAGCCATCAGTAGACGATCTCCACCGCCTCAGGCTTCAGCCACTCGCCCAGCTTGCCGACCAGTTCGTCGTGCAGGTTCACGTTCCAGCGCTCGCCGAGCGTGATCGGAACGGTCGCGCGGCCATTGTCGTAGAGTATCTGAACCGGGCAGGGCCCCTCGCGATGCGGGCCAAGCAGGTCCTGCAGACGGCGGATGTTCGCCTCGGTCGTCGCCGCCGCGAGCTGGCCGTTGCAGTGCAGCCGCAGCCCGCGCGCAAAGCGGTTGCGCGCGGCGGTCAGGTCGTACACCTTGTCGGCGGAGATCCGGCGAAAGGTCTCGCCGGCTTCGCCGTCGGCACCGCCGCGCCGGATGTCGCGCACCTTCACCTCGAGCACCAGCACCGCATCCTCCACGATCGCCTTTCGGTGCTGGTCGTACAGTTCGCCGTAGAGCGTGACCTCGACGGCCGCCGTGCCGTCGGACAGCGTGACCACGATCAGGCGGTTCGAACTCTGTGTCTTGAGCTGGCGCACGGATTCCACCACCCCGGCGATCACCTGGCCAGACTGGCCGAAACCGCCGCCACCGTACTCGCCGCCTCCGCCTCCACCGGACGACGGCGCCAGCGTGGCGAGCGTCGAACGCACGAAGCGGCAGATCTCGTCGCGGTAGGCCGAGTACGGGTGGCCGGAGAAGTAGAAACCGAGCGCCGCCTTCTCTTCGCGCAACTGCATCCGGCGATCCCACGGCGCAGGTTCGGGCAGCGCGACCTGCGGACGCGCCTCGGTCTCGCTGGCGCCGAACAGGGACACCTGCTGCGCGTTGCGCTCGCGCTGCTCGGCCGCGGCGATCGCGATGCCGACCCACGACAGCTGCCGCGCGCGATGGTCGTCGAGCCCGTCGAACGCGCCGGAGCGCACCAGCGCCTCGATCACCCGCCGGTTGACCAGCCGCTTGTCGACGCGCGCACAGAGGTCGAACACGTCGCGGAACGGACCTGCCTTCGCACGCGCGGCCGCGATCGCATCGATCGCCGACTCGCCGGTGCCCTTGATCGCGCCCAGCCCGAAGCGGATGGTCTGCCGGTCGATCGGCACGAAGCGGTACTCGCCGCTGTTCACGTCGGGCGGCAGCACCGAGAGCCCGTTGTCCTTCGCGTCCTCGCACAGCGCACGTACCTTGTCGGCATCGTCCATCACCGCCGAGAGGTTGGCTGCGAAGAACGCCGCAGCGTGGTGTACCTTGAACCACGCGGTCTGGTAGGCCACCAGCGCATAGGCGGCGGCATGCGACTTGTTGAACCCGTAGCCGGCGAACTTCTCCATCAGGTCGAACATCTCGTTCGCCCGGTCGCCGTCGATGCCGGATTTCGCTGCGCCTTCGGCGAAGATCTGGCGGTGCTGCGCCATCTCCTCGGCCTTCTTCTTGCCCATCGCCCGGCGCAGCAGGTCGGCGCCACCGAGCGAGTATCCGCCCACCCGCTGCGCCATCTGCATCACCTGCTCCTGGTAGACCATGATGCCGTAGGTCTCGGACAGGACTTCCTCGACGCGCGGGTCGGGGTAAGACACTTCATGCCGGCCGTGCTTGCGGTCGCAGAACTCCGGGATCAGGTCCATCGGGCCCGGCCGGTACAGCGCCACCAGCGCGATGATGTCTTCGAAGCGGTCCGGACGCGCGAGCTTGAGCAGGTCGCGCATGCCGCGCGATTCGAACTGGAACACCGCCGTCGTGTTCGCGCGCGCGAACAACCGGTACGACTCGGGATCGTCGAGCGGCAGCTGGTCCAGGCGCACGTCGGCATCCGGGTCGATGCGCGCGATGAACTTGAGGGTCCAGTCGAGGATGGTCAGCGTGGTCAGCCCGAGGAAATCGAACTTGACCAGCCCGACCGCCTCGACGTCGTCCTTGTCGAACTGGCTGACCGCCGCCTCGGTGCCGGCCGCCATGTACAACGGGCAGAAATCGGTCAGCTTGCCGGGGGCGATCAGTACGCCGCCGGCGTGCATGCCGACGTTTCGCACGACGCCCTCCAGGCGCTCGCCGAGCGCAAGCAGTTCGGCCACTTCCTCCTCGGCCTGTTCGCGTGCCTCGATCTGCGGCTCGACTTCGCGCGCGTAGATCACGCCGGAGTCGCCCTCGCCTTCGCGCCGGCGCAGCGTCACCAGCTTGCCCGGCTGGAACGGGATAAGCTTGGCGATCGCATCGCAGAACAGGAACGGCAGATCGAGCGCCCGTCCCGCGTCGCGTACCACCGCACGTGCGGCCATCGTGCCGAACGTGACGATCTGCGACACGCTCTGCGCGCCGTACTTCTGGCGCACGTAGCTGATGACCCTGTCGCGGCCCTCCTGGCAGAAGTCGATGTCGAAGTCGGGCATCGATACCCGCTCCGGGTTCAGGAAGCGTTCGAACAGCAGGTTGTAGCGCAGCGGATCGAGGTCTGTGATGCACAGCGAATACGCGACCAGCGACCCGGCCCCCGAACCCCGGCCCGGGCCGACCGGCACCCGGTTCTGCTTCGCCCAGTTGATGAAGTCGGCGACGATCAGGAAATAGCCGGGGAAACCCATCTTGACGATGGTGGCGATCTCGAACGAGAGCCGCTCGCGATAGCGCGGCATCTCGCGCTCGCGCGCTTCGGCATCCGGGTAGAGCAGCTGCATGCGCGTTTCGAGCCCGCGTTCGGCTTCCATGCGCAGGAACTCGTCGAGGCTCACCCCGTCGGGCGTCGGAAATCGCGGCAGGTGCGTCTTGCCCAGCGTGAGCTCGAGGTTGCAGCGCTTAGCCACCTCGACCGTGTTGTCCAGCGCCGAAGGCAGGTCGGCGAAGCGCCGGGCCATCTCCTCGGCAGGCAGCAGGTACTGGTCGGCGGTGAAATCCTTCGGCCGCCGCTGGTCGCCGAGCGAATAGCCCTCCGCGATGCAGACCCGGGCTTCATGTGCCTTGAAGTCGTCCGGATCGAGGAACTGGACCGGATGGGTCGCCACCACCGGCAGGCCGAGCCGCGCCGCCAGCGAGGCGGCTGCGCGCAGCTGCGGCTCATCGTCCGCATGGCCGGCACGCTGCAACTCGAGGTAGAAACGGCCGGGGAACCGGGCCGCCCACTCGTTGGCCAGCGACTCGGCCAGCGCCACGTTGCCGCCGAGCAGTGCCGCACCGATCTCACCCTTGCGTGCACCGGAGAACGCGATCAGGCCGTCGGCACCCTCGCCATCCAGCCATTCGCGACGCAGCTCAGGCCGGCCGCGATGCTGGTTCTCGCGATAGGCGCGGGTGACCAGTTCGCACAGCCGCCGGTACCCGGCTGGCGACTGGCAGAGCAGCAGCATGCGCATCGCCCGGTCGCGGTCTGCTTCCTGGGTGACTACCATGTCCACCCCGGCGATCGGTTTCACGCCGAGCGACATCGCCGCGCGGTAGAACTTGATCAGGCCGAACAGATTCGCCGAATCGGTGATCGCCAGCGCCGGCATGCCCAGTGCCTTCGCGCGTTCGAGCACCGCATCTGGCTGCAGCAGGCCGTCGCTGACCGAATACTCGCTGTGCAGGCGCAGATGGACAAAGGCAGGCTGGGGCATTCGGGGCAGGCGTCGCGTGATGGCCGATCATTTTACGCGCGACCGGCAGACGATTGAAAATCCCCCGTAACCGGCCCAGACTCTGCCGACAGGCTGTTACCGTCCATGGCGGCACCGTACCGTACCGGCCGGGCGTTCAATACTGCGGCAACATCCCCGGCATCCGCCAGCATGCACCAGGAAGAGAGCGATTCCATGTCCACCGACTTGCCGTCATCCAGGCGCCACCTGCGCCCGCTCGCCACCAGCGCGATCGCCTGCACCCTGCTGGCCGCGGCGGTAGCGCACGCCCAGCCGATCTTCAAGTCGGTCGATTCGACCGGGCGTGTGACCTATTCGCAGGAACCGATTCCGGGGGCGGTCTCGGTCGACAAGGTCGACGTCACGCCGAAGGTCGTGGTCGACCGGCCCGCAGGTGCTGGCAGTGCCGCCGCGCCGAATGCGGCGGCCGAGGCGAAGCGGGCCGAGACCGCTCGCCAGAACGAGGAGTTCCGGCAGCGCCAGCAGGCCCGGGAAGCCCAGCGCCAGCAGGCGAGGGATGCGGTCAATGCCGCCGAGCGCGACCTCGACGCCGCACAGAAGGCCCTGGTCGCGGGCCAGGAGACCGACCAGCCCGGCGACCGGCAGGGCATCGGCGGCGTACGCAGCCGCCCGACCGACCAGTACCTCGAACGGGTGCAGCGCCTGGAGGCCGCCGTCGAGGCTGCGAAGAAGCGGCTGGCAGAAGCGCAGAACCGGCTGCGCGAGGTCCAGTAGCGGGTCGCGCGCGCGGTCACGCGCGCCGGCTCATCAAGCCGCCGATCACCAGGAACGCGGAGGCGAGCAGGAAGACGGGCGCAACCCCGACCATGGTGCCGAGGAATCCTGCCCCTGTCGGCACCAGCACATGGGTCATGTTGTTGATCGCGAGCCTCAGGCCCGTCACTTCGCCGCCCCGCCCTTCCGGCGAACGGTTGAACACCATCGCGAGGGTCAACGGCTGCCCGGTACCGAGCGCACCGCCGACCAGGAACGCGAAGAACAGCAGCAGCGAATAGTTCTCGATATACGGGAACACCACGTAGATCGCCGCGCCGAAGAACATCGCGGTCATCAGCACCGGGCGCACCCGGAAGCGGGTGGTCAGCGGCCCCAGGCAGGCCCGCATCACGAAACCGCCGATCGCGAACGCCCCGAGGATCTTGCCGATCTCGGCCGGGGACAGATTGATGTTGTAGCCGTAGATCGGCACATAGAACGTGAACAGGTCCCAGCCAGTCACGATCAGCGCGCTGGCGATCAGGATCTTCCGCAGTTCCGGATTCGACAGCAGGTCGAACGAACTACCCGGCTTGCCCGACCGGCCGGACGCCGGCGTGGTGTTGAGCGAACGGCTGAAGTAGAGCACCACGAGCGCGAAGAACATCGAACAGGCGAGCAGGCCCGAGGCCCGTGAATGCCCGTACCACTCGATCAGGTAGCCGGTGCTCACCGGCCCGATCAGGTTCGACGCCGAATAGCCGAGCGACAGCGTCGCGAAATTGCGCGTGCGCTCCTCCTTCGGGCCGTACTGCCCGGCCAGACTCTGCGTCGAAACGTTGTAGAACGCGAACCCGAGCCCCACCATCATCGCCGAGGCGAACAGCGCGACCAGCGTCGGGAACACGAAAGGAACGATCAGCCCGACCGTCATCGAGGCGATACCGAAGAGCATCGGCTTGCGAGTGCCCAGCCGGTCGGCCACGCGCCCGGCGTAGATCGCCAGCAGCAGTGGCAGGAACGAGTAAGCGGCGATCAGCAGGCCGATCGTCCACTTGCTCGTCTGCAATTCCAGCGCGAACAGCGTAGCCAGCACCCGGCTCCCCATCTGGGAGCCCTGGACGATCATCGTGACAAAAGCGAGCAGGTACATGGCTTCGCCCGCTGCGCTGCGGCGGACACGATCCCGTGAGGAGTGACGCCGGATTGTCTCAGCTTAGGGGGTGCCGCGTCTGTACCCGCCGCCTGCCCTCCGGCCAGCCCGCAAGCGCAGGGGCCGACCGCTCAGTCGGTAGACTTGACGTCGTACTGCCGCACCGCCTTCGCCCAGCGCGCGACCTCGGCGCGCAGGTACTTGCCGAACTCGTCCGGCGACATCGGCGTCGGGTCGAAGCCGCGGTCTTTCAGGGTCTGCGCAGCCGGCCCGCCGGAAAGCACCTTGTTGACAGCTTCGTTCAGGCGCATCACCACCGGCCTGGGCGTGCCCGCCGGTGCCATCAGGCCGTACCAGCCGCGGATCTCGAAGCCCTTGTAGCCGGCCTCGCCCATCGTCGGGACATCCGGCAGTTCGTTCGAGCGCCTGGGCGAAGTGACACCGAGCGGCCGTACCTTGCCCGCCTTGATCTGCGGCATGGCAGCCGTGGGGCCGGAGAAGATCACCTGCACCTCGTTGGCCAGCAGCGCAGCCATCGACGGGCCGGAGCCGCGATAGGGGATATGCGTCATCTTCAGATTCGCGGTCGCGTAGAAGACTTCCTGTGTGACATGCGCAGTCGCATTGCCGGATCCGAAGTTGTACTTGCCCGGATTGGCCTGCACCAGCTTGACGAATTCGGCGAGGGTCTTCGCCGGCACCGACGGGTGGATGCTCATCAGGTACGGCTGCTCGACCAGCATCCCGACCGGAACGAAGTCGCGTATCGCGTCGAACGGCGGCTTCGGGCTCATCGGCGGTGCGATCGCCGTCGCGCCGATCTCGGCGATCACCAGCGTGTAGCCATCGTTCGCCGAGCGAGCGCCGATCTGCGTGCCGACCACGCCCTGTGCGCCGCCCCGGTTGTCGATCAGAACGGGCTGCCCGAGCTGATCGGACAGCGGCTGCTGGATCACGCGCGTGACGAAATCGGTGCCGCCGCCCGGCGGGAACGGCACGATGATGCGTACCGGCTTCTGCGGGAAGGCGGCCGCGGCAGCCGCCGGACCGGCAAACAGGACCGGCAGTGCGGCGGCCAGGGCCAGGGTCAGGGCAGCCAGCAAGGGCTGCCGAGCCGGCGATGCCGGTTGGCTGGAAACGGATTGCGAACAGCGTGATTGCAGGTTCATCTCGGGCTCCCGGTTGACAGGGCAGACAGCAACTCGGGCGCGAGTGTATCAGCGGTGGATGAACGTAATGCAACAGCCCCGCGCGTCCCGGCGATGGCGCCCACAGCGCCCCGAAGCGGGGCCCGCTGCGCTCAGCCGCGCAGGATGCGCTTCATCTTGGCCACGGCGCTCTCGGGGCTGGTGAGCGGCTTCTCGCCAGTCGCCGCCTCGACCGCCGCCGCGGCGCGCGCCATCGAGAACTGCGACAGCAACAGCCGGCCACGCCCTCTGTAGCGCAGCGCCGCCTCGGCGATCAGCCGGTCATGCGCCGCCGCATCGCCTTCGCCGAGCAGGCGCTGCGCATCGGGGACATGCACGCCGATCAGTTCCGCCATCCGCCCGCCGGGGCCGATCGCCTCGCGGAAATCAACTTCCATCGACGGGATGCTGGGCGCGAAGGTGGCGAGCACGACGATTGGCATCGCCGTCGCAACCGCCTCCTCGACCATCGCTTCGTTCGGCTTGAGCATCGGCAGCGGTGCATTCCGGCGCACCGCATCGATCGCTTCGCCGAACGCCGAGCAGGTGTAGATGATGCCGTCGACGTTCTGCGCGATGCAGTAGTCGGCAAGCGTCCGGAAGCGCGGCGCGAAATCGACCTCCATGCCGCCGGGCGCCGCGCGGTCGAACGCGAGCGAATCGTCGAGCAGGTTCATCGGCTGCGCGCCGGGCAGGCCGGCGCGCAGCGCGTCGTTGATCGGGGCGACCGCCAGTGGCGTCGCGTGGATGAGTCCGATGCGAAGAGTCATTCTGTTACGTCCCGTTCAGGCGTTGGCCAAGGCCTGCACCACTTCCGCGGTGAAGGCGGCGGTGCCGAGCGGCCCGCCGAGGTCGCCGGTGCGGCGCTTGGGATCGACGATCACCGAGTCGATCGCACGTTCCATCGCCGCCGCGGCGTCGACCAGCTTCGCGCTGCCAGTGCGCCGGCCGTACCAGTCGAACAGCATACCGGCAGAGAGGATCAGCGAGGTCGGGTTCGCAATGCCCTTGCCGGCGATGTCCGGCGCCGAGCCGTGCTGTGCCTGGGCCACGCAGAAGTCGTCGCCCTGGTTGGTCGAGCCGGCCAGCCCGAGGCTGCCGGACAGTTCGCCCGCTTCATCGGACAGGATGTCGCCGAACATGTTCTCGGCCATCACCACGTCGAACTTCGACGGATCGCGCACCAGCAGCGCGGCCATCGCGTCGACGATCTTCTCCTCCACCTCGACATCCGGGTAATCCTTCGCCACCGCGCGCGCCTCGCGCAGCCAGAGCCCGTCTGACATCTTCATCACGTTGTGCTTGTGCACGATCGTGACTTTCTTGCGGCGTCCGCGCGCCAGTTCGAACGACACGACGGCGATCTTGCGCGAGGCCTCGGCGGTGATCTTGCGCACGGCGATCGCGATGTCGGGCGTCGGCATGAACTCGCCCACGCCCATGAACATGTTGCGGTCGGCGTAGAAGCCCTCGGTGCACTGGCGCACGATGATCAGGTCCATCGGCACGCCGACGCGCGACAGGCCCATCCGGCTCTTCGCCGGGCGGATGTTCGCGTAGAGGTCCCACTTCACGCGGAACTCGCCCGACGGGTTGATGCCGCCCTGGTCGCGGGGCGGGTAGTCGAGATGCGATACCGGCCCGAGGATCACGCCGTCGCAGTGGGCGACCTTCGCGCGCACATGGTCCGGGAACGTCGACTTGAACTTCTCGAGCGCGGGAAAGCCGATCAGGTCGTGGTCGTACTTCAGGCCGAGGCCGAATCGAGCGTCGGCCGCGTTGCAGACGGCAAGCGTCGCATCGGTGATCTCGGGGCCGATGCCGTCGCCCGGCAGAACCAGCAGTTTCATTGCCTTCTCCTCAGTGCCTCGGTCCCGCGGTGCATCCGTTCGCAGGATGCATCGGTTCCCCCCGGTGCGCGCAGCGCGCATCCGTTGCGCGAATGCCCGGCGGAGGGGGGGTATCGGCCGACAACACGCGCCGGCCCAGGAAACTGCCGATGATCGCATGCCGTACCGGGCTCAGG
The DNA here is from genome assembly GCA_020248265.1 of Rhodocyclaceae bacterium. Taxonomy (NCBI): domain Bacteria; kingdom Pseudomonadati; phylum Pseudomonadota; class Betaproteobacteria; order Rhodocyclales; family Rhodocyclaceae; species Rhodocyclaceae bacterium. The sequence goes on along the minus strand of JADCHX010000011.1, from coordinate 244,859 downwards.
CCAGCCATGGCCGCGGCCCGGATGGCTGCCAGCCGGAAGCGGTGCCCGGGGCACCACGGGCGCGTGCGGCTACAGGCGCAAGCCCATCGACTGCAGCCGCGCGCGCGCTACCGGGTCGTGCAGCAGTGCGATGAACGCCTTCACCGATGGCCGCTCCGCGCGCGCCTTTGGCACCACGAAATCGTAGTGCTCTTCCTGCAACGGGATGAAGCCGAGCCCGTACTGCCCAGCGACGGTGTCGATCGCGATGCCCCAGTCGGCGCGGCACTGCGCAACAGACGCCGCAACGGCGTTGTGCGACTTCGTCTGCACGCCGTAGCCCGGCGGCTGCCGGCCGTCCAGCAACCGGTCGACCAGCACGCGCGTGCCGCTGCCGGCGTTGCGGTTGACCAGCGTGCAGTCGGGATCTGCCAGTGCAGCCGCGACGGCATCGGCGAGCGGGCGGCCTTCGAAACGCGCATCGCCACGGCGGAACACCAGCCCCTGCAGGCGCCGGTAGCCTTCGACCAGCATCAGCCGGTCATCGAGCAGGTGGCTGTTGTAGCGGCCGGTGGCCGGGTCCATCAGGTGGATGCCGGCGATGTCGCACTCCCCTCGCCTGGCCGCCGCCAGCCCGCCCATGCTGCCGACATGCATCGCCCGGGTGGTGGTGCCGCGTGCCTGCAGTTCGCCGAGCAGCCAGTCGAGTCCGGCACAGTGGCTGCCGATCGCGACCAGCCCGGGCGCCGCCAGCCCCTCGCCCAGCAACTGCACTTCGACCGGGGTGTCAGCGTCGACGATCTCCTGGTGCTGCCCGATGGTCACGAAACCGTCGGCATGGCTGAATGAGGTGACCGACCCCGAACCCTTGCCCATCGGATAGGCGACAGTGCCGCCATCGGTCTCGAACAGGCCCACCAGCAGGTACTCGGTGCGGCCGCGCTCGGAGTTCACGCGCAGGGGCAGCCGCGCCTGCACCGACTGCCGGCGCTGTGCGGGCAGTCCGCCGAACGCGCGCAGCACCGGCGCGACGAACTCGTGGAAGGTGAAGATCGCCGAGGTCGGGAAGCCGGGCAGGATCACCACCGGCTTGCCGTCGGTCACCGCCAGGCAGACCGGTTTGCCGGGCTTCAGCGCGACGCCATGCGCGACGATGCCCGGATTGCCGAGCCGGCTGACCACCCGGTACGACAGGTCGCCCGCACCCTTCGAGGTGCCGCCGGACAGGATCACCATGTCCGCAGCCATCCCGCGCGCGAGCACCGCCTCGAGCTGGGCATCGTCGTCCTCGACAATGCCCAGCTGGATAGCCTCGCCGCCGAGTTCCTCGACCGCCGCGCCGATGATCGCGGCATTGGAGTCGAACACCGCACCCGGCCGCGCCGGCGAACCCGGCGCGACGATCTCGTTGCCGGTGGACACGATCGCCACCCGCGGCCGGCGCCACACCTCGACCTCGGCCAGCCCGATCGCGGCCAGCACGCCGATCTCGCGCGAGGTAAGCCGCTGGCCCTGGCGCAGCACGGTCTCGCCGCGCGCGATGTCGGTGCCGGCGAAGGTCACGTTCTGTCCGGGAGGCACCGAGTGGCGGCATTCAACGCCACCGTCGTCGGTCGCTTCGGTCTGCTCGACCATGATCACCGCGTCCGCCCCGCGCGGCAACATGCCGCCTGTGGCGATGATCGACGCCCGCCCGCGGGCGACCGACTCGGCGGGGACGCGTCCCGGCTCGATGACTTCCGCGTTGAGCGCGAGCGCACGCGGGCTCTCTTCCATCGCGCCAAAGGTATCGGCGGCAACGAGCGCGAAACCATCGACGTTCGAGCGGTCGAACGCCGGCACGTCGACCGGCGAGACGATGGTGGAGGCCAGCACGCGCTGTCGTGCCAGCGCGAGCGGCACCGTCTCGCGGCCCAGCGGCGCCAGCACGAGATGGCGCCGGAAACGATCGGTGGCTTCATCGCGGGTGATGACTTCCAGGAACTGTTCCTGGCGGGCGGCACTGCGCACGCCAGGCCTTGGTTTCTTGTCTGGCATTCGATCCAGGCCGTCTACGGGCCGCGGTGATCAGGATTCATAAAGGTACACGTCGACGGCCGTGCCTGCCGCCTGCCCTTCGCTGTCCCCGGGGACGATCACGAAACCATCGGCCCGAGTGGTCGACGAGAGGATCGAGGCGCCGCTCAGCGCGAGCGGTTCGGCCCCGTCATCGCCGAGCCTTACCCTGCAGTAGTCGACCCGTCCGACCTGAGAGGCGATCTTGCGCGTGAGCACTGCGCGCCGCACGGCGTGCGGCCATGCCGGCGCGCGACCGCCGAGGATGCGCAGCGCGCGTCCGGCGAAGAAGTCGTAAGCGCACAGGCAGGACACCGGGTTGCCGGGCAACAGGAACACCAGCGTGTCTCCGACGCGACCGAACCCCGCCGGGCTCGAGGGCCGCATCGCGACACCGTGCACGGCGAGCTCCCCCGCCTCCGCGAGGAGGCCAGGCGCATGGTCTTCGCTGCCAACGCTGGACCCTCCGGACACCAGCACGACATCAACCCCGGGCGCGAGAATCGCCTCGCGCACAGACTCGCGCCGGTCGGCCACCCGAAGCACCGGCGCGGGCATGCCACCGTCGCGGCGCACCAGTCCGTGCAGCATGCTCGAGTTGGCATCGTAGATCTGGTGCAGGCCCTTGGCGGCACCCGGCACCGCGAGTTCATCGCCAGTGACCACGATGCGCACGGTGGGCCGCCGCACGACCGTCGCGCGGTCAAGTCCGATCGAGGCGATCAGCCCGACGTCCTGCGCACGCAGGCGGCGTCCGGCAGCGAGCAGCAACGCACCGGCTGCGACATCCTCCGCGCGGCGTCCGACATGCCGGCCGGGTGCGAGCGGCGCGGTGACCTCGACCTGGCCGTCGCGCTCGGTCGCGTATTCGGCAGGCACCACCGCATCGGCGCCAGCCGGCATCGGCGCACCAGTCATGATGCGCACCGCGCAGCCGGCCGCTACCACGCCCTCGAACGGCCGGCCCGGCAGCGCCTGGCCGACGATCGCGAACGACAGCGGGTTGTAGTCGCCGGCACCATTGGTCTCGGCACCGCGCAAGGCATAGCCGTCCATCGCCGAGCGGTCGAACGGCGGCACGTCGATCGTCGCGTGCAGGTCCGCCGCCAGTACGCGCCCGTGCAACGCGTCGAGTGCAGCCGTCTCCGGGCCGAGTTGCCGCGCATGCGCGTCGATCCAGGCCAGCGCAGCCTCGACGGTGGCACGCGCGGAAAAGCCGCGCATGCGAACATCCTCCCCCGGATGGGTCATCGGCTGCGCTGCCGGGCGACATGCACGGCGACACGCACGGCGATGCGCACGGCGATCGCGGGCATCAGGGCACCAGCGCCTGCGCCACGCCGATCATGCTGTCGCGGGTCACCAGCGCGGCGAGCCGCTCTTCGTCCCAGCCCTCGGTGCCCGGCGGGCGCAACGGGATCACGAGGTAGCGCATGTCGGCGGTCGAGTCGACCACGCGGATCTCGCGCTGCGCCGGCAGCTCGGTACCGAATTCCTTCAGCACGGCACGCGGCTCGATCACCACGCGCGAACGGTACTCGCGGCTCTTGTACCAGGCCGGGGGGATGCCGAGGATGTTGCGCGGATAGCATGAGCAGAGCGTGCAACAGACGACGTGGTGGACCGCCTGCGTGTTCTCGAGCACGGTGAGTTCAGGCGTGTTCGCGAGGTCGAGCTCGAAGGCACGGCCCAGCGCCGGCTTCGCCTCGGCGAGCAGTGCCGTGCGGAAGGCATCGTCGAGCCACGCGCGGGCGATGATGCGGGCGCCCAGCGCCGGCGTACGCGATTCGGTGAGGTCGATCTGGCGCTGGATGTCCTCGGCGCTGAACACGCCCTGCTCGACCAGCAGTTCGCGCAGGGCCTGTTCCATCAGCAGCGACTCGGGCTGGTAGTGGTCGAGGTCATCGACCGGTGCGTGCGGATCGCCGGCATCGTGTTCGGGATGCGCATGGTCGCCGTGGTCGTGCCTGCTCATGCCGTGTTCCCTTGCCTGCCGTCCGGCAGCGCCGGTTCGAGCCAGTGTTCGAAGATGTCCGCCATGATGCGGTAGGGAGCCTCGCGCAGCAGCTCGCCCCAGACCTCGGCCGCGTCGAACTCGACCTGGTAGAGCGTGACCGGCGGCAGCCCGGGCTTGTGGTAGGCGAGCGCTTCCGGATTCGGATAGCAGCCGAGCGCGCGCACCACCACGCCATGTTTGCCGCGCAGGTAACGCGGCGTCCGGCAATGGGTAGACGGATCGGCGGTGCCCACCTTGACCACCACGCCCGCGGCGAGCGGTGGCCGGCTCACGGCTTCACCACGCGCTGCGCGGCGATGGCGGCCATCCGCTGCTCGAGCGCGGTCTGGCTGACGAGGCCACGTTCGATCGCCAGTTCGCGCACCGCGCGTATCCAGCGCTCGTAGTAGGCGAGGCCGTGGTAGGCCTGCGGGTCGAGCGATTCGATCGACCGGCGCATCGCATCGACGGTGAAATACCCTTTCTGCGGATGGGCGAGCAGGCGCAGCATCGCGTCGACCCGCTGGTCGAACAGGGTGCGGGCATGCTCGGCCCGCTCGATCGGGCCGGCCGGGTCGCCACCCATGTCGTGGACGTTCTTGCTCATGCCGCTATTCTGCCTTGATACCGGCGGTACGGATGATCTTGCCGAGCGAGTCGATCTCGGCTTTCAGGAACGCGCCGAAAGCCTCGGGGCTGCTCGGCCACGGTTCCGCGAAGAGCGCAGCCAGGCGGTCTTTCAGCTCGGCGGTTCCCAGCGACCGGCCGATCGCCGCGTTGATGGTCGACACCACCGGCTTCGGCGTGCCGCGCGGCGAGACCAGTCCCCACCACTGCATGATCTGGTAGCCAGGCAACCCCTGCTCGGCCATGGTCGGGATCTCCGGTGTCAGGCTGTGCCGCTTCGGCCCGGTGGTGCCGATCGCGCGCATCTTGCCCGCGCGCACCAGCGGCATGGCGGCGAGCATGCTGCTCGCCGTCAGGGTCACTTCGCCGCCGGCCAGCGCTGCCAGCGCTGGCACCGCACCCTTGTATGGAATCACCGTGAACTCGAACTTGCCCATCATCCGCAGCAGTTCTCCGCTGAGGTCGCCAGTGGTACCGCGTCCGGGCGAGCCGAAGTTCACCTTGCCCGGGTTGGCGCGCGCGAACGCGATCAGATCCTGTGCTCCCTTGCCGGCGACCGCGTTGGACACGGTCACTACCTGCGGCGCCGTCGCGATGCCACCCAGCGGCGTGAAATCGCGCAGCACGTCGATCGGCAGCTTGCTGTACAGCGACGGCAGGCTTGCCAGCGCCGGTTCCGCGAGCATCAGCGTATAGCCGTCCGCGCCGGCACGCACAGTGAGTTCGGCGGCGATCAGCCCGCCGGCGCCGGTGCGGTTGTCGACGATGGTTGTCTGGCCCCAGGCCTGGCTGAACTGGGCGCCGATGGTTCGCGCCATCACGTCGGCCGCACCGCCGGCGGCGAACGGAACGATGAAGCGTACCGGCTTGACCGGAAATGCCTCTGCCGCACGCAGCGGCGACGCACCGATGGCTGCGGCGATCGCCGCGGCGCTGGCAGCCAGCGCAACGGGAGCCCGCCAGGGCACCATGGGCCTGCCGCGGACGGAGCCGTCGGTTCGGTTGCAGCGCGAGGTCATCGAAAGCCTTTCAGTGGGGAAACCGAGCGGCCATTCTAACGGTGCGACGCGGGTACGGTGCCCGATCCTGCGGATCGGTCAGTCGAGCTTGAGTCCGATCCTGCGGATCAGCTTGCCCCAGAGTTCGCGCTCTGCGCGCAGGTGCGCACCGAATTCCTCGGGCGTATTGCCCACCGGTTCGGCGCCGAGCTCGAGCAGCCGCTGGCGCACCACGTCACGGCGCAGCACCGCGACCGTCTCGCGGTTCAACCGCTCGACGATCGCGCGCGGCAGGCCGGCCGGGCCGACGAATCCGTTCCATCCCTGCACGTTGTAGCCAGGAACTCCGGCTTCAGCCATCGTCGGCAGGTCGGGCAGCAGCGCGGAGCGCTTCGCCGGGGTGACCGCCAGCGCGCGCAGCTTGCCGGCCTTGATGTGGCCGATCGACGGCGGCAGGCCATCGAACATCAGCTGGATCTGCCCGCTGAACAGGTCGATGTGCGCGATCGGGCTCGCCTTGTAGACGATGTGTTCCATCTGCGTCCCGGTCAGCGCCTTGAACATCTCGGCCGCCAGGTGGATCGTGCCACCTGCGCCGGCGGAGCCATACGACAGCTTCCCCGGGTTGGCCTTCGCATGGGCGATCAGTTCCGGCACGCTCTTCACCGGCAGCAGCGGGCTCACCACCAGCACATTGGTGACCGCGTTGATCTGGGTGATCGGTGCGAACGCAGTGGCCATGTCGTAGGGCATATTGCTGAACAGGAAGCCGTTCACCGCCAGCGTGCTGGCCGAACTGAGGATCAGCGTATGGCCGTCGGGTACCGCCTTCACGCCGAGATCCGTCCCGGGGTTGCCGCCACCGCCGGGCCGGTTGTCGACCAGGATCGGCTGGCCGAGCGCATCGGACAGCGCCGGCATCGTCACGCGCGCGATCACGTCGGTGACGCTGCCGGTGCCGAACGGAACGATCACGCGGATCGGACGGTTCGGATAGGTGCCCTGCGCGAGGGCCTGCAGGGACAGCGAACATGCAGCCGCGGCGCACAACAACGGCACCGCCTGTCGGGCATCGAAAGGCATCTTCAGTCTCCTGGCAACGTGCAACGGTCGAAGCGGAAGGTGTTCGCCGGCTCGGCGGCCCGTGCGAGCGGCTCACGAATGCGGCGGATCATCGCGAACGCATGCGGCGCAGCGCGCAGCAGCAGGTCGAACTGGCGCTCGTCGAGCACGAGGCCCGCCTGGCTGGCCAATGCCCCGGTGGCCGCGCGCACGGCAGCGGTCACCACACGGTCGTCCAGCAGCGCCGGTGGCGCCAGCCGCACCGGTGGCCGCGCAGACCCGGGCACCAGCGCCGGCCGTCGCGCACGCCAGCCGGTCGCCTGTTCGTAGGCGTGGCCGACGCGCAGCACGGTGCACTCGTCGAACGGGCGCCCGCCGATCTGCAGCCCCATCGGCAGGCCGTTGCCGGCGAATCCGCAGCACACGATCAGCGCCGGATTGCCGAACACGCTGAACGGGGAGAACAGCGAGGGCTTCTCCCAGAACGACACCGTGCGGTGCGCATCGAGCCGCGGTGCCGGACCGGCACCGGGAGTGACCAGCACGTCGAACCGTTCATACAGCGGCAGCGCGGCCTCGAGCAGGCCGCGCCGCACGCGCTGCGCGAGCATGTAGTCGGATGCCTGGAACAGCGCGCCAGCCAGGCCACCGCGCCCGAGGAAGTCCTCGCCGAAATCGCCCGGCCGCGCCACGAGCGAGTCGCGGTAGATCGAGAAAAGCTCCGACAGCGAGATCACCGTCTTCACGTCGTGGTACACCTGCGCCGGATGCATGCGCACGTCCTCGACGGTCGCACCGAGCGAACGCAGCACATCGATCGATGCCTCGGTCGCACGCACGAGTTCGGCCGGGGTATCGACGTCCTCTTCCCACAGATGGCGCGGCACGCCCACCCGGATGCCGCGCAGGTCGTCGCCGCGCAGCGCGGCCCGGTAGTCGGGGATCGAGCGATCGGCGCTGGCCGGATCGGCCGCGTCGTGGCCGGCGATCACCTGCAGCAGGATCGCGCAGTCCTCGGTGGTCCAGGCCATCGGGCCGCAATGATCGAACGACCATGAATTCGGCAGCACGCCGCTCCGGCTCACCAGCCCATAGGTGGGCTTGAGCCCGGCCAGGCCACACAGCGCCGAGGGCGTGCGGATCGAGCCGCCGGTATCGCTGCCGAGCGCGCCCGGGGCGAAGCCCGCGGCGACGGCCGCGCCAGGGCCACTGCTCGAGCCGCCGGTGATGTGTTCGAGGTTCCACGGGTTGCGAGCGGGTGGCCACGGCAGGTCGAAGGACGGTCCGCCATGGGCGAACTCGTGCGTCGCGAGCTTGCCGAGCAGCACCGCGCCGGCCGCATGCAGCCTGGCCACCGCGAAGCCGTCGCGCGCCGGCACATGGTCGATGCAGATGCGCGAATGGCCGGAGGTGAGCACGCCCGCCGTCTCGAAGATGTCCTTCAGCGCGTACGGCATGCCGTGCATCGGCCCCCGGTAGGTGCCGGCGGAGATCTCTGCCTCCGCCTGCCGCGCACGAGCCATCGCGAGCTCCGCCGTGCGGGTGATGAATGCATTGACCTGCCCGTCGAGCGACTCGATGCGGGCGAGCAGTGCGCCGGCGAGCTCGACCGGGGACAGTTGGCGCGACTCGATCCGGCGCGCCAGCTCGGCGAGCGTGAGGGTATGCAGCCCGTCACTCATGGGCAGGCCCCTGGCGCACGGCCCACAGCAGTGCGAGTGCCTGCACCGGGTCTTCCGGTGCGCCCGAGCTGCCTGGTCGGCGGCCCCTTCAGTTCGACCCTGTTGCCTTCCGGGTCGCGCAGGTAGATCGACCAGCCGAAGCCGTCCGCGCCGTAGAGCTCGCGCTTCGGTTCAGGCTGGCCGCCGCACGCGAGGATGTGCGCGGTGATCGCATCGGGATCGAACGGGTCGACCCGCAGGCAGAAGTGTTCCATGTTGTCGCCGGCGCCGTCGTCACCGGGTGCCGGCATGCGGCCCGGTACCAGGTCGAGCAGCGCCTCGCCGATACGCAGCTGCACCAGGACGATCGGCTTGTCGATCCGGCGCTCGACCGCAGCGCCCAGCAGGCTGCGGTAGAAGGCCTCTGCACGCGCGAGGTCGTGCACCCTGAGCACGACATGGTCGAGGCGCAGGATGCGCATCGGGGCCGGGGCGATGGTCATGGTTCCCTCCCTGGTTCAGGGTCGTTGCACGGCCGTCACATCGGCTTGAAGCCGATGGCCTTCGTGAGCTTCGCGTACTTGTCGAGTTCACGCCGGATCAGTGCTGCAAATGCGTCCGGAGGTTCGGCGATGATCTCCAGGCCCGCGCCGGTCATGCGCTCGGCCACGTCCGGCTGATTCACCGCTCGATTGATTTCCTCGTTCAGCCGCAGCACGATGGCGCGTGGCGTGCCCGACGGCGCAAGGAAACCGAACCAGCCCTGCGACGAATAGCCCGGCACCGCATCGGCGACCGTCGGCATGTCCGGCGCAGAGTTCATCCGTACCGGGTTGGTGATGGCCAGCATGCGCAGCTTGCCCGCACGCGCGAACGGCACCATCGACGTATAGCTGGCCATCGCCGCGTCGACCTGCCCGCCCAGCAGGTCGTTCACGATCTGCGCCGCGCCCTTGTAGGGCACGTGCAGGTAGGTGAAGCCGGCCTGTACCCGCAGCAGTTCGAAGGACAGGTGCGGAAAGCCCCCCTCCCCGTTCGACCCGAAGGTCAGCCTGCCCGGGTTGGCTTTCGCCCAGGCGACCATCTCGGCCACCGTGCGGTAGGGCGCCGACGGCTGCACCACCAGTGCGAGGTAATTCATCGCCACCAGCGCCACCGGCGCGAAATCGCGCTGCGGGTCGTAGCCCAGCTTGCGGTATGCATGCGGGGCGACCGCGACATTGCCTGCCTGGCCGACCGCTACGGTGTAGCCGTCCGGCGCCGCCCGGGATGCCAGCTCGAGCCCGAGCTGGCCGCTGGCACCGGCGCGGTTGTCGACCAGCAGCGGCTGCCCGATACGCTCGGTGATCTTCTGCGCGATCAAGCGGACGATGGTGTCGGCGGTATCGCCGGGTGGATAGGGAACGATCACCCGCACCGGCTTGGCCGGCCAGGCCTGCGCCCACGCCGGAAGCGATGCGGAGACGATCGCGATGCCCGCGACAGACGTGATGACCGCTGCCCGCAGCAGCGCTCGATGTGAATGGACCAATACCGCCTCCGGATGCGCAGCAGCCGCCGACTGGCGACCGTCCCGCGCCAGAATACAAGCATTCAACGCGTACGGCGTCGGCCGCGCGCCGGCACGGCTACTCCGGCACGGCTCCGATCCGGCTCGCGAGCTTCTTCATCGCCGCCAGGTCAGCCTGCACGAAACGCGCGAACTCGGAGGGCCGCTCCGACGCGAACGGCTCGAAGCCGAGGTCGTCGAAACGCTTGCGCACGTCGGCTGATGCAACCGTACGCCCGATCTCGCCGTGCACGCGATCGATGAGTTCCGGGGCCACGCCGGCCGGGTACCAGAACCCGTACCAGGTGAAGTACTCGAACGCGGGCACGCCGGCCTCGTCGATCGTCGGGACATCGGGCAGGCGCGCCCAGCGTTTTCCACCGCTGAAGCCGATCGCCCGCATGCGACCGGTACGAACGAACTCCAGCGCGCCGGCAGGTACCACGAACGCGGTCTCGATCTGCCCGCTCATCAGGTCGATCGACAGCGGCGGCGCCCCCTTGTACAGCACATGGGTCATCCGCGTTCCGGTCGCAAGATTGAACAGCGCCATCGCCAGATGCTGCACACCGCCGGTGCCGGAGGATCCGTAATTGAGTTTCTGGGGATAGGCCCTGGCAAGCGCGACGAGTTCCTTTACCGAGCGCACCGGCAACGAGGGATGAACCGCCAGCAGAAAGCCCGGGATGCGCGCGACGCTGCCGATCGGAGCGAAGTCACGCAGCGGATCATAGGGAAGCGTCCGGGTGAACGCAGGCAGGGCCGTGAAGTTGCCCGAGGTCAGAAGCATCGTGTAACCATCCGCCGGCGCCTTGGCGACCAGTTCCATGCCGACGATGCCGCTGGCCCCGGGCCGGTTGTCGAGCAGCACGTTCTGGCCGAACGAGGCCGACATCTGAGCGGCGGCGGCACGGCCGAGGACATCGACTGGCCCGCCCGCGGCGAACGGCACGATGATCCGGATCGGTTTCAGCGGAAACTCGGCCGCCCGGGCGACTCCCCCCGCGAACGATCCGGCGACCATGACCAGCGACTGTGCAGCGAGGGCTGCCCGCAGGATGAACCGCATTGCCATCTCCTTCTGAAGACATCCAGCGACCACAGGCCCGGCTGCCACCCGGGCCTGTGGTCGGTCCGTGTCCGCCGGTCGCGCTGTCAGAACCGGGGTTCGTCCCGGTTGTTCCAGCCCTCGACCACTGCCATGCCTTCGATCGCCAGCCCGTAGCCCAGCGTTTCGTGGAACGACCGCTTCAGCTGCTGCACGAGCAGGGCCTTGGTGAATCGGCGCACCAGCGGCGGCTGCCTGAGCAGGATCTCTGCCAGCTCATGCGCACGCGGTAGGAGCCTGTCCCGCGGCAGCTTCTCGCAGATCAGACCGAGGTCGAGCGCCTCCTTTGCCTCGATCAGCTGGCCTGTCATCAGGAAATAGCGCCCACGGTTGAGACCGAGCAGCATCGGGTAGATCACATGCACGCCATCGCCGGGCACCAGACCGGTCATGAAGTGCCCGGTATCCTGGAATGCACAGGTATCGGAACCGATCACCAGGTCGCACAGCAGCGGCAGTTCGCTGTGCCGCAGGGCCGGGCCGTTGATCGCGGCGATCGTCGGCACCTCGATGTCCAGCAGGTTCTGCACCAGCCGCTTGCCGCCCCAGTACTCGTTGTACCAGCCTGCCGGTGTCTTCTGTGGCCGGTGATTCGACGGGTTGCCGGGCGGCCCGGAAAAGGCATCGCCCGCGCCGGTGAAGATCACGACCTTGTTTCCCGGATCGTTGCCGATGTCCGCAAAGACCTGCGGGAACTCCAGGTAGGGAGCCTGTCCCCACTGCAGCGTCCCGCCGTCGGTGTGGAACGTCGCGAGCAATACGCCGTCGGCGCTGCGCTCGAGCCGGATATGCCGGTACTTGCCCGAGTACTCTTCGAATGTCGACATCCATCCCCCTTGCCGCGCTGTCCGGCAGCTGTCTGTTTACGTCGCATGCTAACCACGGGTGCGGTGCAGCAGCAAGCCGGACGTCGCACGCCCGGGCGCGCCCCGGCGCGCCAGTTGCCGGGCGGGGTTGCCCGGTAGCATCATCGCGCCTCGCGCAATTCACGTACGGTACCCGGAGGCAGGATGGACGATCGGAAGATAGGAGTGGTGGGTCTGGGCAACATGGGCGGTGGCATCGCACGCAACTTCCAGCGCGCCGGCCTGCCACTGGCGGTCTGGGACCTCGACCCGGCCGCCCGCGATGCGCTCGCCGCGCTGCCGGGCGTGGAGGTGGCCACGCCGGGAGAGATGGCGGCCTCCTGCAGCACCATCTTCTTCATCGTGCCGGCCACGCCCGAGATCGCCGCCTGCTTCGACGGCCCAGACGGCGTGCTCGCGCACGCGGCGCCGGGGCTGGTGGTGTACGACTTCACCACGTCTGGTCCGGTGCAGACGCGGGCGATCGCGGCGCGCGCGGCCGAGCGTGGCATCGCCTATCTCGACGCAGGCATGAGCGGTGGCGCATCGGGAGCGGACGCCGGCACGCTGACCCTGATGGTCGGCGGCGACAAGGATGCGTTCGAGCGCACGCGCGGATTGTTGGAGCGGATCTCGAAGCGGCTGTTCCACCTGGGCGCCAGCGGCACCGGCCACACGATGAAGCTGATCCACAACATGGTCTGCCACACGATCTTCCTCGCGACCTGCGAAGGCGGGCGGATGGCCGAAGCGGCGGGCATCAGCGTCGCCGACATGATCGGCGTGTTCAACGTATCCAATGCGCGCAGCTATGCGAGCGAGGTCCGCTTCCCGGCCCACATCCTGTCGGGCAAGTGGGACGCCCGCTCGCGCGTCTACAACCTGCGCAAGGACGTATCGATGGCGGTGTCGCTCGCCGGGTCGCTCGGCGCGCAGGTGCCACTGGGCACGCTCACCAGCGAGTTCCTGGCCTCAGCCATCGAACAGGGGATGACCGACACCGATTTCGCCCACCTGTATCCGCGTTTCGACGAAATCGTGAGCGGCACGCGCACGCGCTGATCGGCGGACCATCGTGCGGCCGTCCACTGTGTATGCTTGCGGCTGGACGGCATAATGACCCCCATGCAAACGTAGAGGAGACACCATGCCCAGGCTGGCCATCGGCGACGGCGAGATCGCCTACGAAGAAAGCGGCAGCGGCCATCCGCTGCTGTTCGTCAGTGGTCTCAACGGCACTGGCCGTTCATGGGCGCCGCAGGTGCCCTTCTTCAGCCGGCACTATCGGGTGATCACCTACGATCAGCGCGGCACCGGCTCCAGCGACCGGTTGCAGCGTTCGTTCTCGGTCGACGGGATGGCTGCCGATGTCATCTCGCTGCTTGACGCACTCGGGCTCGAACGCGTCCACCTGGTCGGGCAGTCCACGGGCGGCGCGATCGGCCAGACACTCGCGGTACTGCATCCCGAGCGGCTGTCGCGGATGACGATCTACGCGACCTGGACCTGGTGCGATCCCTGGTTCAGGCGATTGTTCGAGGCGCGGCGGCAGATGTACCAGCAGGCGGGGCCGGAACTGCACGGTCGATTCCATCCGCTCTGGCTGTACCCGCCCGATTACGTGAACGCGCACGACGCCGAGATCGAGGAGGAACTGCGCCGCGCGGCCGTCAATCCGCCGCCGGCGGACGTCTCGGTCGGCCGCATCGACGCGATCATGGCGTTCGACCGCCGCGCAGACCTCGCACGCATCACCACGCCCACGCTGGTGATGGCCGCGCGCGACGACTACATCACCCCCGCCTACCACGCCGAGGCCCTGGCCCGCGCGATCCCGGGCGCCCAGCTCGAGTTGATGGACAGCGGCGGCCATTCACTGTCGAAGACCCGCCCGGACGCGTTCAACGCGCGCGTGCTGCGGTTCCTGCAGGAGGGCGGCTGAGTCGGTGCGCGAGGGGGTAGCGCCCGACTGACTTACCTGGCACAGCTGCTCGCGCCTTGCGCGCTGACCGCTACTTGTCGGTGAAGAACCGTACGCCGTAGTTGCAGGGATTGACCTTGCAGTCTTCCATGATCACGCGCAGCGTGAAGCGGCCTGTCCACTTCGGGCGAGCGTTGACGATCGGGATGTCGTCGGTGGAAGTGTCCTGGGAGATCTCGTTGCCGCGCTCGTCGAGCAGGATCAGGTCGAGGTCGCGGCAGTCGTTGTCGCAGACACCGTGGATGCGATAATCGACTCCCTTCACCAGGAAAATCGTCCACTCGGTGCGCTGGCCATTGCGCAGCGAGCCGGTGAGGTCGCGCGCGGCCTGTGCCATGTTGCGCGCCTCCATGCGCCCGCTAAGGCGCGACAACTGGGAGTCGATCGAGCTCTGCTGGGCGATGGCGGGAGTCATGCCGGCGGCTGCGAAACCGGTGACGACGAGAAAACGGAACAGTCCTTTGGTGAGCATGAGGGGCCTCTTGTTTCCCGTTGCAAAAGTGTTTCCGGGATAACGGCTTGCGAGGCTCTTTCTTGAGTGCCGGGCTCCAACATGGCTGAACCGGGCGTTCGAGACCGCCGGGCTTTCGGCAGCACGTGGACCGATTCCCGGCCACTCAGCCCGTTTCTGCGAGCGCGGAGATCCTGTCAGCGAGTACGTGCGCGATCTGGATTCGGCCCGACAGGGAGCGCAAGGAGGAGCAGGCGCTTGATCGGCTGAAGACAGAACTCGCGCGCCCATTTGCCGCCCACGAGTCGGCCCGCAAGCCTTTGGCTGCGCCTGGCCGCGCCCGACCGGGAGAACAGCCCCTTGATCCGCAGGAAATCGAAAGCGAGGCGAAGCCGCGCGAAACAGCGCCTTCACGGCCTGCTGGATTGACTCACTGACGCCTCGCGGTGGCGGCCATCCACCTGGTCCAGGAACTCGGCGATGCGGCGCTCCAGGTCTGGGTAGTGCGGGTTGAAGGTCGCCCGGGCGCCGGCTGCGCCAGGGGGCGGCGTCTGCCCGCCAACGCCGTACCACACCTGCGACGCCTCTTTGCAGGCCCGGATCTCGTCTTCCTTGCGGAAAGGGGTGCTGCCGCAGTTGCGGTACGTGCCCGTCACACCGTAGTGCGGGTTGTGAGGCGACATGTGCAAGGCGAGGTGGGAGAGCCCGACCACGCGCATGGCGTCGTTGGCGGCAGGAAGCCAGATCACGCGCTGGCTCGATGCATCTTCCGGCAGGACGGAGAAGTAGTTCAAGAAGATGCTGCGAGGATCGCCCGCGTTCGCATGGAAGAACCTCCGGTTGCTGGCGACATCGACCACTTCATCGTCTTCGCTCTGCACGACCAGCCAGGGCGTCTTCACGGCGCCTGCTCGCCTCACGCGATCGTTCAACACGCTGAGCACCGCCATGGTGGACGCGATGCCCTTTGTCGGCATGGCGCCATACCGCGCGAAGTCTTCGCGCGGACCCAGTTCCAGCCATGGACGGAACGCCGCCACCCAGCGGGCCTGCCGCGCCAGGGTGTTGGAGCGAAGTCGGTAGGCCGGCGACAAGCCGATGACCGCATCGACCTTGTCAGGCGACTCGGCTGCCACCGCGAGGGAGAGGGCTGCGCCAAGGGAAAAGCCTGCGAGCACGACGACATCGCTCTCGCGACCGGCCTGCGTGACCGCCGCCTCAACGTGAGCCAGCCAGTCCCGGTGATCGACAACCATCAGATCCGCCGGACGAGTGCCATGCCCTGGCAGCAACAGCACGCGGGACTCGAAGCACATTCTCGATAGGGACTTCGCAAGATCGCGCATGGCAAATGCGGTATCCGACAGCCCATGGACGATGACCGCGATGCCTCGCGGGGCCTCGGGCTGGCATCCCGGACTTGGGGCAATCCGAAAGGGGGCCACCAGCCTCAGCTCCGCATCGGCCATCGAGGGTGCGAACGGCAGCCGGTGGACGCCCAGCTCCCGCGTCACCTGTGCGACATAGGCATCGAAGTCGGCGACAGGCGCCACCGCTGACGGGTCACGCCAACCACTGCTGAGACGTTCCGCCCGCGGCGCGACGCTCTCTTTGGATGCGCAGCCCGACAGGAGCGCGAACAAGGCCGCCCCGGCAAGAACAGCAGGCAGGGATCGCTTGTGTGGCCGAGAGATCCGTATCGACAAGGGTTGCCCCCAGGAAACCGAAGGCCTCAAGCTTGCAGTGCATGGTCAAGGGGGAGCAATCCCCACCCGTGCATGCCAGCCATGCAATTCTGCAGCGGGCAGTTCCATCTTCCGCTGGCGCTCCCGTCGAGCAGTCGCAGTTCCCGGAGCAGGGACGGTCGGCTTCGTCTTCAGCGAGGGCCGGGGTTGCTCTCTTGGCCGCGGACCGACCCTTCTTCCCGCTTCGACCCTTCGCCCACACAAGTCGGGCACGCCTTGGCCGGCTGGCCTCCGATAACCGGGAACATTGACGTTCTGCCGCGTTTTCGTTCCGGGACACGGGACGAACGGCGTAGTGTCCACACTTCAACCTAAGCCATCCTTACCGGTGGCGCCAGCGCCGCCCGCCCTCCGGCGTGAGCAGCAGGAAGAGCCCACTGCCGTCAAACAGCTTGACGGGCTTGGTGCCGGGCTTCGCGTTCTTGATCGCGGTATCGGTGAGCGACGTTCGGTGCTCTTTACTGACGGCGAATTGATCGCGTACCCCCCGGCTGTAAAGGGACGCTACCGGACAACCCCGGACCGTTCAGACGAAAATAACCGCAGATACGCGGGTTCGGGCAGGTTCTTCGGACGTCTACGGACGACTTCAAACAGGCTGATGGTGCGGATACAGGGACCGCATTCCACGCTGTAACCGGCATGGATGCCATTCTACGGTCTTCGTTTGCGGAGTTGACCCCGCGTGGGGCATGTGACCCTGCGGCCTGAGCGTGTCGGATCAGGTGAGCGCCACGCCGAGCGCAGCGAGCACGATCACCGCAACCGCGCGCAGATTCACCGCGAGCCAAGCCACCGCCGGCCAGACGAATAGCCAGACCGGCGCGCCGACGAAGAAAGCCAGGCCGAAACCGACTGCGATCGCCCACCCCAGAAGGCGTGACACAAGCCGAGCCGAAGGCATCAGTACGCCACCTCTTCCAGCGGCGGGCAGACAAAGTGACGCTGCATGGTCTGGCCTCCTTCCTGTGGGCTCAGATCGTCCCACTTCGTCAGGTCTGTCGGCCGGACAGTGTAGCGCGCTCAGCCCGGCCTGTTTACCCCGCCGCGTCCGTAGATGACCCGGATCGTCAACGGTTCGCCGCCCAGCGCAGAGTGCTCGACGCGCTCAATGAAGTCGCCGGAAGCGCGGGCGAGAATCTCGGATGCCTTCAACCGGTCGCGCATCTCGGCCGCTGGGTCGCGGGCGAGTAACGCGGCATGTGGCCCGATGCGCTCGGCCTTGGCCAGTACCCGCGCGCTCTCGCGCGAGGGATTGAACAGCCGATCGGTGGGCGCCATCGTGAAGGTGCCGCGCTGGGTGGAAACCTCGTGCCGGCGGAGCAGTTGGCCGGCGGCATCGAGGATCTCGATCGAGCGGTCGAATATGCGCACCGTCACCGTGCTGTGTGCCGCTGCCGGCAGCGCCGCACAGCAGGCCGCATCGATCTGCACCAGCCCCGCGTCATCGACGGTGCGCGTGGCCTGCTTGAAGTAGCGGAAGGGCTCTGCGGGCGGCGCTCGCAGCTAGGGCAGTTCCTCGCGGTACATCTCGAGTACCTGGCGCTTCTTGCGCCCGTGGATCCGGGTAGCCGCCCAGCGCTCCTCCCAATGGGCGAGCCAGGTGTTCTGCGCCCCGACCGAGTCGAACCGGCGCCCCTTGAGCGCTGTCGCCTGCGTGTGCTGGATCGCGCTCTCCACCGTGCCCTTGCGGTTGGGGTCGCCCACGCGGCAGGTGTCGGCCACCACGCCGTAGTGCGTGAGCATCGCCGCATACACCGGGTTCAGTTCCGGGGCATACAGGTCGGGGCGGATCACCCCTTCCTTCAGGTTGTCGAGCACGATGTAGGCCGGGCAACCGCCCAGCGCCCGGAACGCCTGTTCGTGCAGTCGCGCCCACGCCTCCTGGCTGGTCTTCCACACCGTCTTGCGGAAGCTCTTGCCAAAGAACTTCAACGTCATCACGAACAGGTAAGGACGCCGGTACTTGCCCCCGCCCACGGCGGTGAGCGCGCCCTGGCCGTAGTCGACCTGCGCCTCCTCGCCGGGGAGGACCTCGAGCACGTCGAAGCGCTCGGGCTCGCGCTTTCGGATCGTGGCGACGAATCGCTTGCTCGAGTTATGGGCGTGGCCGAAGCCGTGCACCTCGACCAGGTCCTGGTAGATGCTCACCGCATTGCGACCGAGCACGACCTGGGCTTCGATCCACGCCCGGTACGGTTCGCACGCCGAGGCGGCTGGTGCCAGCGCCGCGCTCCCCGGACCGCCCTCCGGAGCCGGTGGCCGGGGTGGGGGAATCTGCGCCCCAGACTCGGAAAAGCCGGTGGCCACCCCGGGGGAATTTGCCATCGCCCGGGCATGACTGCGAATGGTTTTCCGGTCCACGCCAGTGCGGCGCTCGATCTCGCGCTGGGGCGTGTCCGTGCTCAACAGGGTCTGGACGGTGATGCGTAGATGCGGCTTCAAGACGTTCAGTCCATTACCCCCTCATGCGAAGGGGCGAGAGTAACGTCCCGTCTTCAGCGCTCCACGGCGAGTCAGCCGCAGCTATCGGTGCTCAGGTGGGGGAATTTGGGTGGCCGCCGGGGCCGGACAGTCCAGACGTAAAAAAACCCGCAGATACGCGGGTTTGGGCAGGTTCTTCGGACGTCTACGGACGACTTCAAACAGGCTGATGGTGCCGGATACAGGATTCGAACCCGTGACCTTCGGTTTACAAAACCGCTGCTCTACCAGCTGAGCTAATCCGGCAGGTTCAGAACGAGTATAAGCGACCCTCCAGGCGCCGGTACGATGCGCATCGGCCGACGCTGGGCAGCGTCCGCCGAGCGGCCGCTACTTGACAACCTGCAGGCGCGGGCGCGACGGACGCGATGGACTCGTCGGCGTGTCGGGACCCGGCTCGTCGCCGGTATCGCTGGGCGCAGGCGACTCGGGAGCCTCGGTGGCCTGCCCCTGCGTGCCGGCTGCCGCCTCGGTCGGGAAGAACAGCCCCTGCCCGTTTTCCTTGGCGAATATCGCGGCGACCGCACCCATTGGCACGCTGATCTCGCGCGATACGCCGTTGAAACGGGCAGAGAACTGCACCACGTCGCGTCCGAGGGTAATGTTGCGGGTCGCGTCCTGACTGATGTTGAGCACGATCTCGCCGTTCTTCACGTACTCGAGGGGCACCCGTGTCGACCCGTCCACCTTCACCGAGATATAGGGGGTGTACCCCGAGTCGCTGCACCATTCGTAGATGGCGCGGACGAGGTAGGGTTTGGTCGTCGGGTCGGTCATGTCGGCAGCCTACTTGCGCATCACCTTCTCGGAAGGCGTCATCGCGTCGATGAAGGCCGGACGGCTGAACAGCCGCTCGGCATACTTCGCCAGCGGCGCCGCCTGCCGGGGCAGCTCGATACCGTAGTGCTCCAGGCGCCAGAGCAGCGGTGCGATCGCAACGTCGAGCATCGAGAACTCCTCGCCCAGCATGTATTTCTGCTTGGCGAACACCGGCGCAATCACGGTCAGGTTATCGCGGATGATCTGGCGAGCCTTCTCGACCGTCTTGGCATTGCCCTTCTCAAGCGTATCGATGTGACAGAACAGTTCGTTCTCGAAGCGGTAGAGGAACAGCCGCGCCCGCGCCCGCATCACCGGATCGGCCGGCATCAGCTGGGGATGCGGAAAACGGTCGTCGATGTACTCGTTGATGATGTTCGACTCGTACAGCACAAGGTCACGCTCGACCAGCACCGGCACCCGGTTGTACGGATTCATCACCGCGAGGTCTTCCGGCTTGTTGAACAGGTCGACGTCGGTGATCTGGAAATCCATGCCCTTTTCGTAAAGGACGATACGGCAGCGTTGTGAGAACGGACAGGTCGTTCCCGAGTACAAGGTCATCATCAGGGGTTCTCCTCCGCCGGTCTCGAGCCGGCGCGAGTGGGTTCCGGGGTGCCCGAAGGCACCGTCGCAGGGAAGTTCAGTGCTTGATATCCCGCCAGAACTCGAGCTTCAGCAGATATACGAATACGAGGAGGATCGCCAGAAAGAACATGACGATGATGCCGATGCGGCTGCTCTGTACCTTCCAAGGCTCGCCCATGTAAACCAGGTAGTTCACCAGGTCGCCGACGGCGCGGTCGTACTCAACCGCGTTCAGCAGGCCGGGCTCACCGGGGGCGATGCTCTTCACCTGCACCGCATGGCCGTGGGACTGCTTCTCCTCGACCTTCAGTTGCGTCGCACCCTGCAACTGCCAGAGCGGATGCGGCATGCCGATGTTCGGGTATGCGAGGTTGTTCCAGCCCAGCGCACGCGATTCGTCGACGTAGTAGGACTTGAGCAGCGTGTAGATGTAGTCGGGTCGCTTGGAGCGGGCGATCACGGTCATGTCGGGCGGCGCCTTGCCCATCCACTCTTTCGCATCAGCCGGGCGCATCGCGATCGTCATCGGCGAGCCCACCTTGTCGGTCGCGAACAGCAGATATTCCTTGATCTGCTCTTCGGTCAGCCCGAGGTCGGTCAGCCGGTTGAACCGCATGTAGTTCGCGCTGTGGCAACCCATGCAGTAGTTGACGAACAGGTGCGCGCCGCGCTGCAGGGACACCGCATCCTGCAGGTTCACCGGTGCGCGCTGGAGTGCAACCCCACTGCTGGCAGCCAGCGCGGAAGACGGAGGCGCCGAGGACAGGACTGCCGCGAGGGAGACGAGGGCTGCGAATGCCCGGTTTCTGAACTTGGCCATCTTCATCCTGTCAACCGCTCGGGTTCGGGTTTGCACTTGTCGATGCGGCTGTACCAGGGCATCGCGAGGAAGAACGCGAAGTAGGCAATCGTCAGCAGGCGCGAGACGATCGTCGCCACTTCGACGCCACCGATGATCGGCAGTATCTCCGGCATCTTGCCCCAGACGTCGGTCGTGGCCACGCCCAGGTAGCCCAGTACGAGGAAGCTCACCACGAAGATCGCCAGTGCGGTACGGAAGATCGGTCCCTTGTAGCGGATCGACTTCACGGGGCTCTTGTCGAGCCAGGGCAGGAAGAACAGGATGATCACGCCCGCACCCATCACGGCCACGCCGGCGAACTGCGACCCGAACATCGCGGGCACGGCACGAAGCATCGCGTAGAACGGCGTGAAGTACCAGACCGGGGCGATGTGCGCCGGGGTCTGCAGCGGGTCAGCCGGAAGGAAGTTGTTGTACTCGAGGAAGTAGCCGCCCATCTCCGGACCGAAGAACAGGATCGCGAAGAACACGATGAAGAACACGACGATGCCGATCAGGTCCTTCACGATGTAGTAGGGGAAGAACGGTATGCCGTCGACCGGCTTGCCGGTAACCGGATCCTTGTTCTTCTTGATCTCGATGCCGTCGGGGTTGTTCGAACCCACTTCGTGCAGCGCGACCAGGTGCAGGAACACCAGCCCGACCAGTACCAGCGGCAGCGCTATCACGTGCAGCGCGAAGAAGCGGTTCAGCGTCGCATCGGACACCAGGAAGTCGCCGCGGATCCAGACCGAAAGGTCGGGCCCGATGAACGGCACCGAGGAGAACAGGTTCACGATCACCTGCGCGCCCCAGTAGGACATCTGGCCCCAGGGCAGCAGGTAGCCCATGAAGGCCTCGGCCATCAGGGCGAGGTAGATCATGCAGCCGAAGATCCACAGCAGCTCGCGCGGCTTGCGGTACGAGCCGTACAGCAGCGCGCGCATCATGTGCAGGTACACCACGACGAAGAACATCGAGGCGCCGGTCGAGTGCATGTAGCGGATGAACCAGCCGCCCGACACATCGCGCATGATGTATTCGACCGAGCCGAACGCGGTCAGCGCGTCGGGCTTGTAGTTCATCGTGAGGAAGATGCCGGTGACGATCTGCAGCACCAGCACGATCATCGCCAGTGAACCGAAGTAGTACCAGAAGTTGAAGTTCTTCGGAGCGTAGTACTCCGACATGTGGTACTTCCAGGTCGAAACCAGCGGGAACCGCTCGTCGACCCAATCAATCAGCCCTTGCCCGGCTGCAACGATTCGACTCATGACGCTCATGCCCCCTTGCTGTCGTCGCCGATACGCAGGCGAGTGTCGTTCAAGTATTTGTAAGGCGGCACCACCAGGTTGGTCGGTGCGGGCATCCCGGCGAACACCCGCCCGGCGAGGTCGAATACCGAGCCGTGGCAGGGGCAGTAGAAGCCGCCTGCCCAGCCTTCGGCCGGTGCCAGCCGGTCCGTAGGAGAGCAGCCGAGGTGGGTGCAGATGCCGAGCAGCACGAGCATCTCGGGCTTGATCGAGCGCGTGGCGTTCGCGGCATACTCGGGCTGCTGCGGCAACTTCGAATCGGGATCGGCCAGCTTCGGCTTGACGGCATCGAGAGTGGCCAGCATCTCGGGCGTGCGGCGTACCACCCAGACCGGCTGACCGCGCCATTCGGCACGCAGCAGCATGCCGGGTTCGATCGCGCCGACATCGACGTCGACCGGGGCGCCGGCGGCTTTCGCCCGCTCGCTCGGGAACCAGCTTGCGAGGAATGGCGCGCCCGCTGCCGCTGCGCCCGCAGCGCCGACAGCCGAGGTGGCCGCGAGCAGGAGCTTGCGCCGCTGGGGCATTTCAGCGCCGGGTGCTGGCGGCGTGAAGGATCCGCCGCTTGTGTTGCCAACCACGGGCGCGGTCATCGAGGGTGACTTGCTCATGCCATTCTAGCCTTTGCCGGAACCATAACCACGGGATTGTACCGAATCGGATGCGAGACCTGAAGCCTCGATGCGTTCGCCGGGTGGTCGCAGCGCGTTCCCCGCGCTGTTCGACAACCGCGATGGTGACCGAAAGCGGCGAAACCGGCGGATCAGGCGGGATTGTCGATGTCGATGAAGCGGTGATCCAGCCCATGCTCGCGCGCCAGATGTTCGCCGACGGCCTGCACTCCGTAGCGCTCGGTGGCGTGGTGACCGGCACAGACCAGGGCGATTCCGCACTCTCTGGCCACGTGCACCGTCTGCTCGGAGACTTCCCCGGTGATGAAGACATCGGCGTGCGGCCAGGCGTCCTCGATATAGCGCTGGCCACCGCCGGTACACCATGCCGCGCGGCGCAGCGGCATCGCGGGATCACCGATGACCAGCGGCTCGCGCCCCAGCGCCAGCGCGACCTGGCGCGCGAAGGCCGCCAGGGTTGTCGCGCCCGTCAGCGGCGACGGCAGGTCGCCCACCGCGAGCAGGCCGGCCCGGTCGAGCGAACCGGTGCGTTCGATCCCCAGTTGCACACCGAGCCGGCTGTTGTTGCCGAGCGTCGGATGGACATCGAGCGGCAGGTGGAAGGCGAACAGGTTCAGGTCGGCACCGATCAGGCGCGCGACCCGCGCCCGGCGGTAGCCGGTGAGCCGCCCGCTGTCGCCCTTCCAGAACAGACCGTGATGCACCAGCAGCGCATCGGCCCCGGCATCCACGGCGGCATCGATCATTGCCTGCGAGGCGGTCACCCCGGTCACCAGCCGGCGTACCTGCGCGCGTCCTTCCACCTGCAGTCCGTTCGGGCAGTAGTCGTCGACCGCCGCGGGCGGCAGCAGGCGATCGAGATAATCGCTGAGGTCCTGTCTGTCCATCGTCTCGTCGGGGATGCGGTGCGGCGCCGGATCGACGGCACGCGCCGGACGTGCGGGTCCGGTGCGCGCCTCGATGAGCCCGATGGTAGCCTTGATGATGGATCTGGGCGAATTCCGTCCGGCGATTTCGGGAATCTCGGCATGCGCAGGCTGTGGCTGCTGTTTGCACAGGCGGTGACGGTCACCCTCGGGGTGTGGTTCGTCGCGGCCCTGCTCCGCCCCGACCTGATGCCGGCGGCCCTGCAGCCCTGGCGGTCGATGCCCCACCATCAGGCCGCCCCCGCCGCGGGCGCTGCCGCGACGGCCGTCTCCGCAGCGGCCAACCCGGCACCTGCGCTTCCGGCGACCGGCTCCTACTCCGAAGCCGCCGCGCGCTCGATGCCATCGGTAGTGAACATCTACACGACCGCCCGTGTATCGCCGCGCGAGCGCAACCCCGCACTCGACGATCCTTTCTTCCAGTTCTTCTTCGGCGACCGCGCACCCGGCGGCCGTGGCCGCGGCGAGGGCGAGCAGCGCCAGCGCCCCGCCAGCCTGGGCTCCGGGGTGATCGTCAACGCTGGGGGCTTCATCGTCACCAATGCGCATGTCGTCGACGCCGCCGCGCAGATCGAGGTGGCGCTGTCCGACGGGCGCCGCGCGGCGGCCACCGTGGTCGGCTCGGATCCGGATACCGACCTCGCGGTGATCAAGGCCGACCTCGGCAACCTGCCGGCCATCCGCATCGGCGACACCTCGAAGGTCCGCGTCGGGGATGTCGTGCTTGCCATCGGCAATCCGTTCGGGGTCGGGCAGACGGTGACGATGGGCATCGTCAGCGCTTTGGGTCGCAGCCAGCTCGGCGTCAGCGCGTTCGAGAACTTCGTGCAGACCGATGCAGCGATCAATCCCGGCAACTCGGGCGGTGCGCTGATCGACAGCCAGGGCAACCTGATCGGCATCAACACCGTGATCTTCTCGCGCAGCGGCGGCTCGCAGGGCATCGGCTTCGCGATTCCAGCCGAGACGGTGCGCCAGGTGATGGACCAGCTGATCGCCTCCGGCCAGGTGGTGCGCGGCTGGCTCGGCGTCGAGACGCAGGACCTCACCCGAACACTGGCCGAGTCGTTCGGCATCGGGCCGGCCGGCGGGGCGTTGATCGCGGGCGTCGTACGCGGTGGCCCGGCCGAAGACGGCGGAATTCGCCCCGGCGACGTGGTCGTCGCGATCGAAGGCAGGCCGATCGGCGATTCGAGCGCCCTGCTCAACGCGGTCGCGGCGCTGAAGCCGGGCAGCAGTGCAGCGGTCGCGCTGGTTCGCGAGCGCAGGGAACTGAAGGTGACGGTGAAGGTGGGTACGCGGCCGGCACGCCGGCGCGGCTGAGTCAGTCGGCCGGTGCGATCCCGCAGAGGTTGAGGATGGTCGCGGCGTACACCTTCGTCGCTGCCAGCAGGTCATCGATCTTCATCGCCCGGTCGCGGGCGCCGCTGAACGGCTCCATCTGCCGCGGCGGGCCATAGCAGACCGACGGTATGCCGACCTCGTTGAACACGTTGACGTCGCGCCACATGCTGGTCTCGGCCGCCGGCGGCGTCGGAGTCGACGTGCCGAACAGGTCGCGATGCGCGGCCTCGATGGCGGCCACCAGCGGCTCGGCACCCCTGGCGACATGGCCGCGGGAGTACTGGTACACCGACAGCTTCGCCTCGACGCCGAGCTTCGCGGCGACCTGCGCGATCTCGCGTCGTACCAGCTCCGGGTTCTTGCCGGGCACGATGCGCACATCGACATGGATGTCGCACCAGCCCAGCGCCTCGGATCCGCTGACCTTCACCACCTGCGCGCGCGGCACGAACTGCCCACCCGGGAACGGCTGGCTTTCCCGCTCGGTGTAGGCGATCGCCCATTGCTCGATCGCGATCACCAGGTGCGCCGCCTTGACGAAGGCGTTGGACGCCGGGCCGAGCGTGGCCGGACGTTCATGGCGCGGCGTATAAACGCGCTTGCCTGGCACATGCACCTTGATCGACGCCTCTCCACACTCGGCCTTGATGATGCCGAAACCCGACGTCTCGCCCACCAGTGCGAAATCTGCGGTGATGCCGCGGTCGACCAGCCAGCGGGAGCCGAAGCCCTCGCCGGGGTAGTCGATGCCCTGCAGGTCGCCGACCGACGGGCGACCGGTCTCGAAGGCCACGCCGGCGAGGTAGCAGTCACCGCGCAGCCGCAAGCCCATGCGGCGGATGGCACGCAAGGCGATCATGAATGCGCACAACTGACCCTTGTCGTTGATCACGCCCTTGCCAATTATCAGGTCGCCATCGACCCAGGCACCCTCGATGCGCCGGTCGGCCTCGGTCGCATCGGCCGACAGGGCCGGGCCGGTGTCGAGGTGGGCATCGACGATCAGGCTGGACCCATCGCCGTTGCCCGGCAGGTGCCCGACCACGTTCGCGCTGCGCTCGGTGATCGGTTGCAGCCAGGCGTCGATCCCGTGCCTGGACAGCCACTCGCGCACATACTCCGCACCCGGCCGCTCCTGGGCGTGCGGAGTGGCCATGTTGCCCAGCGCCAGGCACAGCTCGACCAGGTCGTCGCGATCGCTGTCGATCGAAGCCAGCAACTTGCGGTGGATCTCGGTGCTGTCGCCGTCGCCGACGACCCTGCTGTTCCTGCCAGCCATGCTCGACCCTCCCCGGTCGGTATGCCCGCGCCCGAACACGGCGTGGCGCGCTATTCTGCCTTGATGCCGGCCGCGCGGATCACCTTCTCCCAGCGCGCGACCTCCATGTCGATGTAGGCCGCGAACTCCTTCGGCGAATTGCCGATCGCCTCGAAGCCACCGGTGGCCATGCGCTCCCTCATGTCGGGTTGCGCATAGATCTTCTGCAGGTCAGCGTAGAACTTGTTGATGATCGGCTGCGGCGTGCCTGCGGGCATCAGCAGGCCTGCCCAGGTCGAGGCCTCGAAGCCGCGCACGCCGGCCTCGTCCATCGTCGGCAGGTTGGGCATCGTCTGAGAACGTTTTGCCGAGGCGATCGCCAGTACATTGATACGCCCGGTGTTCACGTGCGGCAGCACCGCCGGCAGGTTGCCGAAGATCATCGAGATCTGGCCGCCCAGCAGGTCTGTGACGGCAGGACCGCCACCCTTGTACGGGATATGGGTGATGTCGACTTTCGCGAGCAGCTTGAACAGTTCCGCCGCCAGGTGGGTGGAGCCGCCGACGCCGCCAGAGCCGTAATTGATCTGCCCGGGCCGCGAACGCAGCAGCGCGATCAGTTCCTTCACGCTCTTCGCGGGCACGCTCGGATGCACCGCAAGCACGTTCGGGGACTCGGCGACGTTCGACACCGGCGCGAAGTCGGACAGCTTGTAGGGCACCTTGCGGAACAGGCTGAAGTTGGCCGGGAAGGCCGAGGTCGCCATCAGCATCGTGTAGCCGTCGGGCGCGGCGCGTGCGACCACCTCGGCGCCGATCATCGTCGAGCCGCCGGGGCGGTTCTCGACCAGCACGGTCTGGCCCCAGATCTCGCCCAGCTTGGTACCGACCAGGCGCGCGATGGCATCGGTCGACCCGCCGCCGGCAATCGGCACGATCATGCGTACCGGCTTGACCGGCCAGGCCTGCGCGAACGACAGGGTCGACGCGCAGAGGCAGGCCACGACCAGCAGGCGTGTAGCGGTGCGCAGCTCGGGGCGTCGGTCGATACGGGGCATCTTGGGGCTCCTTCCGAGGATCGTAGAGCGACATGAAGCAATAGGCAGGCCACCTGTCGAGCACGCGTCTTGATCGCCCCGGCCCCCTTGCCCGGATCGTAGCGCCGATCCGCGCACCGGGTCATCCCCCTGGCTGCGCCTTCGCGCCTTGGGCGCCTCGTGCGTCACGGATTGCCTGCAGCGCCGGCGGCAGCGGCGTGAGGGTGCCCTCGGTCGTCCAGCGACGCTCGGTGGCCAGCAGTTCCATGCGGTACAACCGATCGTCGGTTGAAGGATGGGTGCGCATGAACACGGGCACCGATTCCGACGCACTGCCGGCTACGGACGACCGACGCTGCATCTCCTGGAAGAACGCGGCGGCGCCAGCGACATGCCCGTAACGCTGCGCCACCGCAGCCAGCGCATCGGCATCGGCGCGCGCCTCCTGAGCGCGACTGAAGGTGAGCACAGTCAGGTTGCCGGCGCTGCCGACCACCCAGTCGGCGACAGCGGAGCCGGCGCCCGCCGACATGGCCGACATCACCACCGCAAGCGCCATTCCCCGGCCGAGGCTGCGCACCGGATCGCGGTGACGGATATGTGCGATCTCGTGCGCGAGCACCATCGCCAGCGCGTTCTCGCTGTCGATCGCCTCGACCAGACCACGGTAGATGGTGATGTTGCCGCCCACGGTGGCCGAGGCATTGGCCACCGGCAGTACGCCGTAGTGCACCTTCAGCGTCATGCCCGCTGGCAGTCCCTGCGGACCGACCAGGGAGTCGGCCAGCTTCTGTAACGTCGCCTCCGGCTCCGCCGCAGGGTCCACCGGCTTGACGAAACGCGCGGCCACCGCCTGTTCGGCCGAGAACGGCAGCCAGGCGGCGATGGCCTGGGCGAACAGCATCAGCACGAGCGCACAGGCGAGCAAAGCCACGCCCAGGCCAGCGACCATCACGAAGAACGACAGCACCGGACGCGACTCGCCGACGTTGATCGTTTCCTGCGGCAGTCGCGGATTGCTCCAGGCGCTCACGCGAGCCGGCGCAGCGCCGTCCCGTAGGCGAGCAGTTCGACCGCGCCGACGCCACGACCGGGCACCTGTACCGTCTGGAACTTGACGTTGACGATCATCGATGCGCCCTTGCGCATCGCCGCATGCTTCATGCGCAGCACCGACTCGCGCCGCGCGCGGTCGAGCAGGCTCTCGTACGAGCGGACGCGTCCGCCGAAGATGCTGTAGAGGCCGGCGGCCACCGCCTTGAAGTAGTCCTGCGACACCACGACGCTGCCGCAGACCAGCGTCGCCTGGAATGGCTGCGACACCGTAGGCGGGAAGCGACTGCTGAACACGGTCACGCGCTCGAACAGTTTCTCGCGCTTGCGGATCGATCGATAGTGCGCCTTCTCGGCGATACGGCCGGCGACATAGCCGACCAGCAGCAGGACCGCGAAGACGATCAGTTCGACAAATGGGAGGAGACCCTGCATCCCGGCCGCCTACTCGACCACCACAGCGGTACCGTAGGCGAACAGTTCGGCCGCACCCTGTGTGATCGAGGAGGTGGAGAAACGCACGTTGAGTACCGCGTTCGCCCCCGCAGCCTGCGCCTGGCGCACCATGCGCTCGGTGGCCTCCTCGCGCGCCTCGTTCAGCAGTTCGGTATAGCCCGTCAGTTCGCCACCGACGATGTTCTTCAGGCTGGCGAGCAAGTCGCGCCCGACATGCTTTGCACGCACGGTACTGCCCTGCACCAGACCGAGGTGGCGCACGACCCGCTTGCCAGGAATGAGTTCGATGTTTGTCAGAATCATCTTCGCTCCGTAACGTATGCCAGAGTGATTGGCGCTACTGCCGCTGCTCAGGACTCTTTGCCCGCACCGGCCGCGTCCGATTCGGCCGACTCGGCGGCGGCCCGGGCGTCCGCCTCGGCACGCGACGGCGAGAGACCGGTGAATCGCGCGATCTGCAGGCCGAGTTCGTACAGCAGGCACAGCGGGATCGCGAGCAGCAGTTGCGAGATGACGTCCGGCGGCGTGACGACGGCCGCGACCACGAACGCGCCGACGATCACGTACGGCCGCGCCTGCTTCAACTGGTCGATGGTGGCTACGCCGAAGCGCACCAGCAGCACCACGACGATCGGCACCTCGAACGTAAGCCCGAAGGCCAGGAACATGCCCATCACGAAGGACAGGTAGTTCTCGATATCGGGGGCGACCGCCACCGATTCGGGAGCGAAGCCGGCGATGAACCGGAACACGAAGCCGAACACGACAAAATAACAGTAGGCCATGCCGACGAAGAACATCCCGACGCTCGAAGCGAGTACGGGCAGGGCAAGGCGCTTCTCGTGCTGATAGAGCCCCGGCGCGACGAAAGCCCAGACCTGGTAGAGCACGTAGGGCAGCGCGAGCAGGAAGGCGACGAACAGGGTGACCTTCAGCGGCACCATGAACGGCGAAATGACGCCGGTGGCAAGCAGCTTGGTACCGACCGGCAGCGCCGTCATCAGCGGCAGCGACACCGCATCGAAGATCTGCTTCATGAACGGCGACAGCACGACGAATACCAGCAGCACCGAACCGGCCGCGCGCACGACCCGCTGCCGGAGTTCAACGAGGTGGGACATGAAGCTCTCGGCGGGCGGGGCATCTTCCGTGCCTGCATCCGCCTGCGGATCGTTACCGGGGGTGGTCGACATCGGTCAGGCCCCTGGCACGCCGACGCGGGCCGGTACGTCCACGGACAGCGGGACCTCGGGCCAACGGCGCGCGCCGGACAGTGGTGCCGCGGCACTGGCCATCGCGATCGAGGCAGTGGCCCTGCAGCACGCGGTACCCGCCCGGCTGGACATCGCACCGGCCACCGTCGGCTCGATCCATGTCTGGCTCGCGTCCGCCGGCGGCGCGGACAGTTCGACCAGCGCAGGCTCGGGCATCGGCGTCACTTCATCGCCAGGCAGCGGCATCCCGGCCGGCAGTGCCGCACCGTGCGCTTCGCTGCGCGCCAGCGCCTCCAGGTCACCGGCCGTGGTACGCGCAGCGGTCTCGAACGAGTTGAACGAAGACTGCACGGAACCCGCGGTCTCTTCGACCGTCTGCCGGAACTTGCGCAGTTCTTCGAGTTCCATCTCGCGCGTGATGTCGGATTTCACGTCGGCGACATAACGCTGCATGCGGCCGATCAGGTGGCCGACGGTCTTCGCGACCTTGGGCAGGCGCTCCGGGCCGAGCACGACCAGCGCGACGACCGCGATCACCATCATTTCAGAGAAGCCGAGGTCGAGCATGGCTCGGGCCGCCTATGCCGCCGCGTCGGCGGTGCCGCGCATCGGCACCGGGCACGTACGGATCAAACCTTGCTTTCTGACTTGCTCTTGACCTCGCCCTCGATCGTCTGCCCCGAGATCTGCTGCGAGGGGGTGCCAGGGGCGGTGCCGGTACCGGGCTTGTCGTCTTCGGGCTTCATGCCTTCCTTGAACCCCTTGATCGCGCTGCCCATGTCCTTGCCGAGGTTGCCGAGCTTCTTGGTGCCGAACACCAGCACTACGACCAACAGCACGATCAACCAGTGCCAGATGCTGAACGAACCCATGACGATGCTCCTTGTCGGTCGAGCGGCGCGCAGGCCGCTGGCGGCGTGATCCGGGGTGGGAAATACGGGACTGAACGAACCTGCTGCGATCATGGACGCGGGCACATGCCGCTTCCGATCATCCGGCGTTCCTGGCCTTCTTCTCGTCGTGGCCCGACACACCCTCACGCCGTGCCAGTTCGTCGAGTACATCGCCGGGCCGCAGGCCATGGAAGGCAAGCAGCACCATGCCGTGGAACCAGAGGTCAGCCATCTCTCTGATCAGGTGCAGTTTATCACCGTCCTTCGACGCCATTAGCGTCTCGGCCGACTCCTCCGCCAGCTTCTTGAGGATGGCGTCTTCGCCCTTGTGGAACAGGCTCGCCACGTACGAGCTGCCCGGATCGGCCAGCTTGCGCGACTCCAGCGTGTCCGCCAGTCTTTCGAGGATGGGTTGGTGTTCCATGGTGTCAGTCGGTACGGCCGTAGATTTCGCCGGGCGGGCGCAGCACGGGGTCGGTGGTGACCCAGCCGCCGGCCTCGAGCCGACGGTAGAAGCAGCTTGCACGACCCGTGTGGCAGGCGATGCCGCCGACCTGATCGATCAGCAGCAGGATGACGTCTTCATCGCAATCGAGCCGGATCTCGGACACCTTCTGCAGGTGGCCGGACTCCTCGCCCTTGCGCCACAGTTTGCCACGCGAACGCGACCAGTAATGAGCAAAACCGGTCTGGTGGGTGAGCGCGAGCGCCTCGCGATTCATCCAGGCGAACATCAGTATGCGACCGTCGGCAGCGTCCTGCGCGATCGCCGGGATCAGCCCGGCCGCGTCGAACGCGACCTCGTCGAGCCAGGCATCCGCACCCATGCTAGAGCCTCACCTCGACGCCGGCGGCAGCCATCGCCCGCTTGACTTCGCCGACCGTATGCTCGCCGTAGTGGAAGATGCTGGCGGCCAGCACCGCATCCGCATGGCCGAGCGTCACGCCGTCGACCATGTCGCCGATCGACCCCACGCCACCGCTGGCGATGATCGGGATGGACAGGGAATCCGAGAACGCACGGGTGAGCGCGAGGTCGAAGCCGACCCGCGTGCCATCGCGGTCCATGCTGGTCAGAAGGATCTCGCCCGCGCCGTTCGCCTGCATCCGCCGCCCCCACTCGAGGGCGTCCAGGCCGGTCGCGCGCCGCCCGCCGTGGGTGAACACCTCCCAGCGCGGCGCGTCGTCCGGCGTGCCCGGGACCCGCTTCGCGTCCACGGCAACGACGATGCACTGCGAGCCGTAGCGGTCGGCCGCTTCGCGTACGAACTCCGGCGACTGCACGGCAGCGGTGTTGATGCTGACCTTGTCAGCGCCGGCGTTGAGCAGGGAACGCACGTCGGCGACCGTGCGCACGCCGCCGCCGACGGTGAGCGGGATGAAGACCTGGGCGGCCACGGCCTCGACCATCGACAGCAGCGTGCTGCGTTCATCGCTGCTCGCCGTGATGTCGAGGAAAGTGAGTTCGTCGGCGCCCTGCTCGTCGTAGCGGCGCGCGACCTCGACCGGGTCGCCGGCATCGCGCAGGTCGACGAAATTCACGCCCTTGACCACCCGGCCGCCAGCGACATCCAGGCAGGGGATGATGCGCTTGGCCAGCATCGCTCAGGCGTCCGGCGCAGGCACGGGCGGCGACAGCGTGTCGGCCAGCCGCTGGGCCTCGCCGAAGTCGATCGTGCCTTCATAGATCGCACGGCCGGTGATCGCGCCCGGGATACCCTCGGCCTCGACCTCGCACAGCCTGCGCACGTCGTCGAGGTTGGTCAGGCCGCCGCTGGCGATCACCGGGATGGTCAGTTGCCGGGCCAGCCGGACCGTCGCCTCGATGTTGATGCCGCTGAGCATGCCGTCGCGGCCGATGTCGGTGTAGATCACCGCCTCCACGCCGTAATCCTCGAACTTCTTCGCCAGGTCGCCGACCTCGTGCCCAGTCATCTTCGACCAGCCGTCGACGGCAACCTTGCCGTCCCTGGCATCGAGCCCGACGATGATGTGGCCGGGGAAAGCGCCGCAGGCGTCGTGCAGGAAGCCGGGCGTCTTCACCGCGGCCGTACCGACGATCACGTAAGAGACGCCGTCGTCGAGGTAGCGCTCGATCGTGTCGAGGTCGCGGATGCCGCCGCCGAGCTGGATCGGGATGCGATCGCCGACCGCCTTGACGATGTCCTTGATCGCCGGCTCGTTCTTGGGCCTGCCGGCGACCGCACCGTTCAGGTCGACGATGTGCAGGCGGCGCGCACCCTGGTCGAGCCACTGCTTCGCCATCTGGCCCGGCTGGTCGGAATAGACGGTCGCGCCGTTCATGTCGCCCTGGCGCAGCCGCACGCAGCCGCCGTCTTTCAGGTCGATCGCGGGAATCAGGAGCATGTTGCACCCTCGGTGATCGTTCCTGCGCGGACATCCCAGCGGACGAAATTCGCCAGCAGCTGCAGGCCTGCCCGATGGCTCTTTTCGGGATGGAACTGCACGGCGAACAGGTTGTCGCGGGCGACTGCGCAGCAGAACGGGAAAGGATAGTGGCTGTAGCCGGCGACCAGATCGGGGCGCGCCGGCTGGGGAAAATAGCTGTGCACGAAATAGAAGCGGGTCGCGTCGGGGATGCCGGCCCACATGGGATGCGCTTCGGACTGGTGCACTTCGTTCCAGCCCATGTGCGGCACCTTCAGACGGCTGCCGGCCGCATCGAACATCGCCTCGGGCGGGAATCGGATCACCTCGCCCGGCAACACCGACAGGCCGGGCGTATCCGCCTCTTCGGAGCGATCGAACAGCATCTGCAGGCCGATGCAGATGCCGAGAAACGGACGGCTGGCCGCGGCTTCCAGCACGGCCGCACGCAGGTTTCGGGACTGCAGTTCGCGCATGCAGTCGCGCATCGCCCCCTGGCCCGGAAACACCACCCGGTCGGCGGTGGCGATGGCGGCCGGGTCGCCGGTGACGACCACCGGCACGCCGTCCGAGACATGTTCGAGGGCCTTGGCCACCGAACGCAGGTTGCCCATGCCGTAGTCGACTACAGCGATCGTCATCGCGGGCTCTTGCTCAACGTGGGTTCAACGTGGAAAAGGAAATGGCCGCGCCGGTGCCGGCCCGGCTCAGAGCGTGCCCTTGGTGGAAGGGACGGCGTCGACCGCGCGCGGGTCGAGTTCCACCGCCATCCGCAGCGCACGGCCGAACGCCTTGAAGATCGTCTCGGCCTGGTGGTGCGCGTTGCGGCCCTTCAGGTTGTCGATGTGCAGCGTCGCCTGAGCGTGGTTGACGAAGCCCTGGAAGAACTCGTACACGAGGTCGGCATCGAACTCGCCGATGCGCGCGCGCGTGAACTCGACCTGCATGTCGAGGCCGGGACGCCCCGACAGGTCGACCACCACCCGCGACAGCGCTTCGTCGAGCGGCACGTAGGCATGGCCATACCGGCGCACGCCACGCTTGTCGCCGACCGCCTTCGCCAGCGCCTGGCCGAGCGTGATGCCGACATCTTCGACCGTGTGGTGGGCATCGATGTGCAGGTCTCCGACCGCGCTGATCTCGAGATCGAACAACCCGTGGCGTGCGATCTGCTCGACCATGTGGTCGAGGAAGGGCACGCCGGTCGCGATCGAATAGACCCCCGTGCCGTCGACGTTCAGCGTGACGTCGATCGAGGTCTCCTGGGTCTTGCGATGTACGGTGGCCTGACGCATGAGCGAAGGTTAACCCAAATCCGCCACGGCCTCGTGCAGCGCCGCAATGAAGCGGCGGCTCTCCGCCGGCGTTCCCACCGTCACCCGCAGGCAGTCAGCGAGCAGCGGGTGCGCGCGCGACACGTTCTTGACCAGCACCCCGCGCGCGACCAGTGCATCGAACAGCGCAGCCGCCCGGGGAATCCGGAACAGCAGGAAGTTCGCCTCCGACGGGAAGACCTCGGCACCGGGTACGGCCCGAAGCGCTTCGGCCAGCGCAGACCGGTCGGCGCGGATGGCTGCGGCCTGCGCCGCGAGGGCGGGATAGCTGTCGAGCAGCCGCGTCGCAGCGAGCTGGGTCAGCACGTTGACGTTGTAGGGCAGGCGCAGCTTGTCGAGCTGCTCGAGCCAGGCCGGCGCGCCGACCAGGAAGCCCAGGCGCAGGCCAGCCATGCCCAACTTGGAGAAGGTGCGCATCACCAGCACGTTGGGCAGCCGGGCCGCGAGTTCGAGGTGGCTGCTGTCGCCGAACGCATAGTAGGCCTCGTCCACCACCAGCAATCCGGGCGTGGCCGCAGCGATGCGCTCGATGTCGGCGCGCGCGAACGTGTTGCCGGTCGGGTTGTTCGGCGTCGCCAGGAACATCACCGCCGGGCGCTCGGCCTCGAGCATGCGCAGCACAGCGCCCATGTCGAGGGAGAAATCGGAGCGCAGCGGGCATGATGCGTAGCGCAGCCCGGTGAAGGTCGCGATCATCCGGAACATGACGAACGTCGGCTCGACCGAGGCCAGCACCGCGCCGGGCTTCGCCACGGCCATTGCCAGCAGCTGGATGATCTCGTCGGAACCGTTGCCGAGCAGGATGTCGCAACCGGACGGTACATCGAGCGCGCGCCGGATCGCCGCCTTCAGCGCGCGCGCATCGGCCTCGGGATAGCGGTTTACCAGCGCCGCGCCGAGCAGCGCGCCGAGGCCTGCCGCGAGGTCGTCCGGCAACGGGTACGGGTTCTCCATCGCATCGAGCTTCACCATGCCGGCCGAAGCGGGAACATGGTAGGCCGACAGCGCGAGCAGTTCTTCGCGGATCAGGGACTGCGGCGTCGCCGCGCCGTTGGCTTCGCTCATGCCGCCCCCCGGCGCTTCGGCTTCAAGCGACACTCGGCCGCGCGTGCATGCGCTTCGAGCCCTTCCGCGCGCGCGAGCACGCTCGCGATGCCACCCAGCGCATCGGCGCCGCGCGGCGTGACCTCGATCACGCTGGTGCGCTTCTGGAAGTCGTAAACGCCCAGCGGCGAGGAGAAGCGCGCGGTGCGTGCGGTCGGCAGCACGTGGTTGGAGCCGGCGCAGTAGTCACCCAGCGTCTCGGACGTGTAGTGGCCGACGAAGATCGCGCCCGCATGGCGGATGCGCTCGACCAGCGGCCGCGGATCGCGCACCGAGAGTTCGAGGTGCTCGGGCGCGATGCGGTCGGCGATCGCGCAGGCTTCCGCCAGGCTCTTGACGCGCACCAGCGCGCCGCGCGAGGCGAGCGACTTCGCGATCACCTCGCGTCGGGCCATGCCGGGCAGCAGGCGGGCGATCGCCGAGTGCACCGCGGTCAGCAGGCGCAGGCTTGGCGTGAGCAGGATCGATTGCGCCATCTCGTCGTGTTCGGCCTGCGAGAACAGATCCATCGCGATCCAGTCGGGGTTGGCCGAATCGTCGGCGATGACCAGGATCTCGGACGGGCCGGCGATCATGTCGATGCCGACGGTGCCGAACACGCGGCGCTTCGCTGCGGCGACATAGGCGTTGCCCGGGCCGGTGATCTTGTCGACCGCAGGCACCGTCGCGGTGCCGTAGGCCAGTGCCGCCACCGCCTGCGCGCCACCGATCGTGAACGCGCGGTCGACGCCGGCGAGCTTCGCCGCAGCGAGCACCAGGGTGTTGCGTTCGCCCCCGGGCGTCGGCACGACCATCACCACGTCACGCACCCCGGCCACCTTCGCCGGCACCGCGTTCATCAGCAGCGAGGACGGATATGCCGCCTTGCCACCCGGCACGTACAGGCCGGCGCGATCGAGCGGTCGCACGAGTTGCCCGAGCTTCGACCCGTGCTCGTCGGTGAACTGCCACGACTTCGACACCTGCCGCTCGTGGTAGTCGCGGATGCGGGTATGCGCGGCCTGGAGCGCGCGCCGCTCGATGGCGCCGAGGGCCTTCCAGGCAGCCGCCAGTTCGGCGCGGGTGATCTCGAGAGCGCCCGCGTTGCGCACCGTCATGCGATCGAAGCGCCGGGTGTAGGCGACCAGCGCGCGATCGCCGTCGCGCCGCACGTCGTCGATGATCGTCGCGACGGCCGACTCGATCGCAGGATCGGACGACGCATCGAAGGCCGTCAGCGCGGCCAGCGCAGCGTCGAAGCCGCGAGCACCGCTGTCGAGGGTGCGCACCAGCGAAGCGCCTGCGGTGCTGCGCGACCTGGCACCGGCGGTCGTGTGCTCAGCCATGGGCGGCCTCCAGCCGGCGCGTGCGCGAAGCGGCGGCAGCCAGCGACACGGTGTCGATCAGTGGCCGCAGCGCCTCGCGCTTGAGCCGCAGCGCAGCCGGATTGACGATCAGCCTCGCGCTCACCAGGGAAATCTCCTCCACTGCGACGAGGTTGTTCGCCTTCAGCGTGTTGCCGGTATCGACCAGGTCGACAATCACGTCGGCCAGGCCGGTCAGCGGCGCGAGTTCCATCGAACCGTACAGCTTGATCAGGTCGACATGCAGGCCCTTGGCCGCGAAATGCTCGCGCGCGGTGCGTTCGAACTTGGTCGCCGCGCGCAGGCGGCGACGCTGCGCCACCGCGGCGGCGTAGTCGAAATCGGAGCGTGCGGCGACCACCATCCGGCAGCGGGCGATGTCGAGGTCGACCGGCTGGTACAGACCGCTGCCGCCGTGTTCGTCGAGCACGTCCTTGCCCGCGACGCCGACGTCCGCGCCGCCGAACTGCACGTAGGTCGGCACGTCGGTCGCGCGCACGATCACCAGCCTGACGTCGGGACGATTGGTCGGAATGATCAGCTTGCGCGAGCGTTCGGGATCGATCGCCGGCACCAGCCCGGCCTGCGCGAGCAGCGGTAGCGTGTCGTCATAGATGCGGCCCTTGGACAGCGCGATGGTGATGATCGGTGCGGAGGTCAAGTCAGCGGTTCCGGTACGGATACAGGTCGGTGGAGGTCGGCTTCAGCGTGCGCGGCGGATCTTCGCGCCGAGCCCGGACAGCTTCCGCTCGATCGCCTCGTAGCCGCGGTCGAGGTGGTAGATGCGGTCGATCACCGTCTCGCCGCTGGCGGCCAGCGCGGCAATGATCAGGCTCGCCGATGCCCGAAGGTCGGTGGCCATCACCGCTGCGCCGTCGAGCGCCGGTACGCCCTGGATGATCGCCGTGTTGCCGTCGATCTCGATCTGCGCACCCATGCGCTTCATCTCGAGCGCATGCATGAACCGGTTTTCGAAGATCGTCTCGACGATGGTCGAGGTGCCTTCGGCGACGCAATCGAGCGCCATCAACTGCGCCTGCATGTCGGTCGCGAAACCGGGATACGGCGCGGTGCGCAGGTTCACCGCGCGCGCGCGTGCCGGCATCGCCAGCGCGATGGTATCGGCGCCGGTCTCGATGCGCGCGCCGGCCTCGCGCAGCTTGTCGAGCACCGCCGTCAGGTGCGAGGGGTTGGCGCCGCGCACGACGATGTCGCCGCAGGTCGCCGCCGCCGCTGCGAGGAAGGTTCCGGCCTCGATGCGGTCGGGCATGATGCGCCAGGAGGCACGATGCAACCGCTCGACGCCCTCGATCGTGATCTCGCTCTCGCCGGCACCGCTGATGCGCGCGCCCATGGCGTTCAGGCAGTGCGCGAGTTCCGCCACTTCCGGCTCGCGCGCGGCGTTCTGGATCACCGTCGTGCCCTCGGCCAGCGCAGCCGCCATCATGAGGTTCTCGGTGCCGGTGACCGACACCAGGTCCATGAAGATCGGCGCGCCGCGCAACCGCCTGCTGCCTCCCGGGTGCCCCACCCGCGCTTCGAGGTAGCCGTGCTCGATCGAAATTTCGGCGCCGAGTGCCTGCAGGCCCTTGATGTGCAGGTCGACCGGGCGCTGCCCGATCGCGCAGCCGCCGGGAAGCGAGACGCGCGCGCGTCCGAAGCGCGCGACCATCGGGCCGAGCACGAGGATGGACGCGCGCATGGTGCGCACCAGTTCGTAGGGCGCCTCCAGCCGGTCGAGCTTCGCGCAGTCGAGAACCATCGTGTGGTCCTCGGGTCGCTCGACCGTCGCGCCCATCGTCGACAGCAGCTTCGCCGTGGTCGCCACGTCCTGCAACCGCGGGACGTTGGTGACGGTCAGCGGTTCGGCCGAGAGGATGGCCGCGCACAGCACCGGCAGTGCGGAGTTCTTCGCGCCCGAAACCTCGACTTCTCCGGCGAGCCTCGCGCCGCCTTCGATGACCAGCTTGTCCATGGATCGTCCGTGAAGTCAGTGGCGCAGCTTGTAGCCGCTCTTGAGCAGCAGCATCGCCCAGCCGCTGACTACCACCGCGCAGGCAGCGACCACCGCGAGCGACAGCCAGGGCGAGACGTCGGCAGCCCCGAAGAAGCCCCAGCGGAAGCCGTCTACCATGAAGAACACCGGGTTCAGGTGCGAGGCGGCCTGCCAGAAAGGCGGCAGGGTCTGCACCGAATAGAACACGCCGGCGAGAAAGGTGAGCGGTACCACCACGAAGTGCTGGAACGCCGACAACTGGTCGACCTTGTCGGAATAGATGCCGGCCACCAGGCCGAGGGCGCCAAGCGAGGCCGACCCGAGCATGGCGAACACGACGACCGCGAAAGGATGCGCGACCGGCAGCGGCGCGAACCCGGCACCGACCAGCAGCACGGCCGCGCCGCACAGGAAGCCGCGCAGCATCGATGCCAGGACATACGCGCCGACGATCTCTGCCGGCGACAGCGGCGGCAGCAGGATGAAAACCAGGTTGCCGGTCATCTTCGACTGGATCATCGAGGACGACGTGTTGGCAAACGCGTTCTGCAGCGCGGCCATCATGGCCAGCCCGGGCACCAGGAACGAACTGTAGGCCACGCCCGGGAATACCTCGACATGGTTCGCCAGCACATGGGCGAAGATCATCAGGTAGAGCACGGTCGTCACCACGGGGGCGAACACCGTCTGCATGCTCACCTTCCAGAAGCGCAGCGTTTCCTTGTAGAGGAGCGTGACGAAGCCGCCACGGACGTCGGTGGCCGGAACGGCGATCGGGAGCAGGTGTTCGGACAAGGAGGCAGCCGCCAGCAGTGTGGGCGGCGTCTGGAGACGCCGCAGGTTCGCCGCCGGTGGCCCGGCGCTGATCGGGGACGGATTTTACACCCCTGTCCGCCCGCAGGCCCCGGCAAACGTTTCGCGCAAGCCCTTTTTGCGCGGTCGGGCCGGCGCAACAGCGCTCGTCGGCGGGCGTTCAGTGCCGGGTCATCACCTGCATGAACACATCCTGCAGGTCGGGCTGGACCACGTCCAGTTCGAGTACCGCCTCGCCGGCCTGGCGTACTTCGGCGAGGATCTGCTCCAGTTCGGCATAGTTGCCGAGGGGGATCGTCACCGAATCGCCGTCACGCACCGGTTGCCGCGCAGCCAGCGCCATCGGGAGGGTGCTGCCGGACAGCCGCAACCGGACGGTCTTCTGCGCGTTGCGCGCGACCCGCAGCAGGTTCGCCGTAGTGTCCAGGGCGACGACACGGCCCTGCTTCAGCATGGCGATCCGGTTGCACAGGGTCTCGGCTTCTTCCAGGTAATGGGTGGTCAGCACGATGGTGTGCCCGGCACGATTCAGGCGCCCGATGAACGCCCAAAGCCCCTGGCGCAGCGCAACGTCTACGCCCGCTGTCGGCTCGTCGAGCACCACCACCGGCGGCTTGTGCACCAGCGCCTGCGCCACCAGCACGCGCCGCTTCATGCCGCCCGACAGCGCGCGCATGTTCGTGTCGGCCTTGCTGGTGAGATCGAGGCTGTCGAGCAATTCGTCGATCCATGCGTCGTTCCGGCGCAGGCCGAAGTAACCCGACTGGATGCGCAGTGTCTCGCGCACCGTGAAGAACGGGTCGAACACCAGTTCCTGGGGAACCACCCCGAGATGGCGCCGCGCCGCCCGGTAGTCGTCGACCACGTCGTGGCCCATCACCGACGCCCGCCCCCCGCTTGCCCGGACAAGGCCCGCCAGCACGCTGATCAGCGTGGTCTTGCCGGCGCCGTTCGGCCCGAGGAGCCCGAAGAACTCGCCCGGCTCGACCCGCAGGTCGACACCATCGAGCGCCTGCAGCGATCCGTAGCGCTTGGACAGCCCTTCGATGGCAATGGCTGCGCTCATCGACAGCCCCGTGCAGCGGCGACGCTCAGCACCGCTTCAGACATGGGCGGGCGCCAGCAGCAACGCATCGACACCGTACAGTGCGGCCAGCGTGGCCAGCTTCGGCGGTGGGTTCGAGTAGCGGATGCCGGACCCACCATCCGCCGACCGGCGCTGCCACTCGAAGAAGACCCCGATCGCTGCGGAGTCGAAGTCGGTGAGGCCAGCGAGGTCGATCTCGACCGTCGCGTTACCCGCCGCAGCCAGCAGCACCGAGCCGGACGCGAGCACCGCGGGCGCCGACTCGATGGTGATCGCACCATCGACCCTGAAGCGGCCGCTGCCGTCGGCGCGCAGGACTGCCTGGCTGCTCACTTCTTCGCGACCTCGATGGACGCGCTGCGATTGCGCTCGGCAATCGACTTGACCAGCCCGTCGACGCCGGACTTGCGGATCTCGGCGTCGAAGCTCGAGCGGAAGTTCACCACCAGGCTCACGCCACCGATGGTCACGTCATAGACTCTCCAGCCCTGGGGCGTGCGCTCCATGTCGTAGTCGATCGGGATAGCCTGCGCACCGGGCTGGTTCACAACGGTCTTCACCTGCACATCGGTCGACCCGGCGGGGATCTTGAGCGGCCGGACGTCGATCGTCTGGTTGCGGTATTCCTTCAGCGCCACCGCGTAGGTGCGCAGCAGCAGCGCGCGGAACTGACGCACCAGTTCTTCCTGCTGGGACGGATTGGCCTGCTTCCAGTTCGCCCCCATCGCGAGGCGGGTCATGCGCACGAAATCGAAATGGGGCGACGCATGCGTCTCGGCCACTTCGAGGATGCGCTTCATGTCGCCGGACTGGATGGCCTTGTCGCCCTTGACGATCTCGATGATCTTGTCCGTGGTCGTCCTCACCAGCTGATCAGGCCCGATATCCTGGGCGTGCACTGCCGGGGCAGCAAGCAGGAGGCAGAGCATCGCAAGAGCCGGGGCGAACGGACGAAGCAACAGCGGAACACGGCAGGACAGTCTCATGGATTCACTCATCGGAGGGTGGATGCAGGGAAAGGACAGGTGCATGCGGCGCCGTCGCACCGCGAGGGCGATATGCCCGCGCCGCTGCGACCGCAGTAGAACCGCGGCCGGACGACCGCGAAGAGCGCTGGCAGGCCTGCAGGCGCGTCACTTGGCAGCCGGTTCGCCTGCACGGCTCGTCAGGAATTGCCCGATCAGGTCTTCGAGCACCACGGCCTTCTGCGTCTTCGAGATCCGGTCGCCGTTGGCGAGCACCTTCTCGTCGCCGCCGGGAGCCAGGCCGATATACTGCTCGCCGAGCAGGCCTGACGTGTAGATGCTGGCGAAAGTATCTTTCGGAAACTTGTCGAACCGCTTCTCGATGCTGAGGGTGACCACCGCGTTGAACGTCTCGGCATCGTAGTCGATCGTCACCACCCGACCGACCACGACACCGGCGCTGCGCACCGGCGCCTTCGGCTTCAGACCACCGATGTTCTCGAAACTGGCCGTCAGTGTGTAGGTCGGCCCGGCGCGCAGGAGATCACCGGCATTGCCCACCTTGAGCGCAAGAATCAGCAGCGCCGCCATGCCGCCGACGACGAAGATGCCGACCCAGACGTCGAGCGAAGAACGTTCCATCAGAGCCCCCGGAACATGAGCGAAGTAAGGATGTAATCAAGAAACAGGATGGTCAGGGCCGACGTCACCACGGTGCGGGTCGTGGCGCCGGACACTCCCTCGGCGGTGGGCGGGGCATCATACCCTTCGAACACCGCAATCCACGAGATCGCGAACCCGAAGGCCAGGCTTTTCAGCAGGCCGTTGACGATGTCCTCGCGGAAGTCGACCGAGTTCTGCATCTGCGACCAGAACGAGCCCTCGTCGACACCCAGCAGTACGACGCCGACCAGGTAGCCGCCATAGATGCCCATCGCCGTGAACATCGCGGTCAGCAACGGCGTCGAGATCACGCCCGCCCAGAAGCGCGGCGAGACGACCCGCGCGATCGGATCGACCGCCATCATCTCCATCGCGCGCAGCTGTTCGGTCGCCTTCATCAGGCCGATCTCGGCCGTGACCGCAGATCCGGCGCGGCTGGCGAACAGCAGCGCGGTGATCACCGGCCCCAGTTCGCGCAACAGCGACAGCGCTACCAGCACGCCGAGCGCCGATTCCGAGCCGTAGGTCCTGAGCGTCTGGTATCCCTGCAGGCCCAGCACCATCCCCACAAACAGGCCGGACACCAGGATGATCACCAGCGACAGCACACCGGAGAAGTAGACCTCGCGCACGACCAGCCGGGGCCGGCGCAGGCAGACACCGGAATTGAGCAGCGTCAGGCCGAGGAAGCGCGCCGCGAAGCCCAGGCGCAGAAAGGTGTCGATCGTCCGACGACCGATTCCGCCGACGGTGAGCCAGCCCTTATCGATCACGTGCGCCAAGCCTGAGTTCGGTGCGGTAGTCGGCACCCGGATAGTGGAACGGCACTGCGCCGTCGATCTCGCCGCGGAAGAACTGCCGTGCGTAGGGCTTGTCCGATGCCAGCATCTCGGCAGGCGTACCCTGCGCGACGATCTGTCCTTCGGCCATCAGATAGCAGTAATCGAGGATCTTCATCGATTCGCGCACGTCGTGAGTGACCACGATCGAGGTGGCCCCCAGTGCATCGTTCAGCGTCCGGATCAGGTTGCTGATCACCGCCAGCGAGATCGGGTCGAGGCCGGTGAACGGTTCGTCGTACATGATCAGCTCAGGGTCGAGCGCCACTGCGCGCGCCAGCGCGACCCGCCGCGCCATGCCGCCGGACAGTTCCGCCGGCATCAGCTTCGCCGCCCCGCGCAGGCCGACCGCGTGCAGCTTCATCAGCACCAGGTCGCGTACGATCGGCTCGGGCAGCGCGGTGCGCTCGCGCATCGGGAACGCGACGTTGTCGAACACCGACAGGTCGGTGAACAGCGCGCCGAACTGGAAAAGCATGCCCATCTTGCGCCGCATGCGATAGAGCCCGTCGCGGCCGAGCGCACCCACCGACTCGCCATCGACGACCACGGAGCCCTCAGACGGGCGCAGCGCACCACCGATCAGCCGCAGCAGCGTGGTCTTGCCGCAGCCGCTGCCGCCCATGATGGACACGACCTGCCCCCGTGGCACACGAAGGTCCAGCCCCTTCAATATGCTCCGGCGACCGTAGCCGAACTGCAGGCCTGAGATTTCTACGAAGTTGTCCGAAGACACGCGCGGGATGGAAGTGGAAAACAGCTATTC
The DNA here is from genome assembly GCA_020248265.1 of Rhodocyclaceae bacterium. Taxonomy (NCBI): domain Bacteria; kingdom Pseudomonadati; phylum Pseudomonadota; class Betaproteobacteria; order Rhodocyclales; family Rhodocyclaceae; species Rhodocyclaceae bacterium. Next base: position 200,646 of record JADCHX010000011.1, on the reverse strand, counting down.
TATCCCTTCGCACCTTACCGGTGAGTTACTGGTTCGACAACACTCGCGATGCATCCCGCAGCGGTCGAGTTTTCCGGCGTGAACCGGCAGTTCGGCAGCAGACGCGCCGCGGCCGATGTGTCGTTCGCCGTGAACGCCGGCGAGAGCGTCGCACTGGTCGGCGTGAACGGAGCCGGCAAGACGACGCTGCTGCGCTGCATGCTCGACTACTGCCGCGCCGACAGTGGCACGATCCGCGTCTTCGGGGTGCCGAGCACCCATGCCGAGGCACGCAGCCGGATCGCCTGGCTGCCGGAGCGGTTCTCGCCGCCCTACTACCTCACCGGGCGCGACTATCTGCGCTACCACGCGTCCCTGCGCGGCGCGGCACACGACGAAGCGGCTGCCCTCGAACGCTTGCGCGACCTCGATTTCGATCCCGAGGCGCTCGACCGCCCCGCACGCACCTTCAGCAAGGGGATGCTGCAGAAGCTCGGTCTGGCAGCCTGCCTGCTCGCGCGCCGTCCGCTGACTGTGCTCGACGAACCGATGAGCGGGCTGGATCCACTGGCGCGGTCGCGGGTCCGCGCAGCGCTCGGACGCCTGCGGACGGACGGTGGCGCACTGCTGTTCAGTTCGCATGCCCTGGAAGACGTCGCGGCACTGTGCGACCGGCTGGCGGTGATCCACGGCGGGCGCGTCGCCTTTGCCGGCACACCGGCGCAACTGTGCGCACGCTCCGGCACAACAGTCCTCGAACAGGCTTTTCTCGAGTGCATCGACGCCACCGCCGCATGAGACGATAGCGGCGCGATGACCCTACCGCCCCCGAAACCGATGGCTCCTGCCAGCCGCAAGCCCGACCTGCTGATCGTCGACGACGATCCGCTGATCACAGACACGCTCGATTATTCGCTCGGCGGCGAATATGAAGTGATCGTCGCCGCTTCGCGGCCGCAGGTGCACGCCCTGCTGCGCCAGATCGAGCGCATGCCCGGCCTGGCGCTGGTCGACCTCGGCTTGCCGCCGTCGCCTCACCGCCCCGACGAAGGCTTCCGGCTGATCACCGAGTTGCTGGCCGCCTCGCCATCGATGAAGATCATCGTGCTGTCCGGGCAGAACGACGAGGCCAACGCACGGCATGCGCGGGCGATCGGCGCGATGGAGTTCGTGTCCAAGCCCTGCCCCCCCGACCGGCTGCGCGCCCTGCTTGCACAGGTCAGCCGGGTTGCCGCACCGGAGCCCGCGGGAGACTCCGACCGCACGATCGTCGGGGCCAGCCCGGCAATCGAACGTCTGCGCCAGCAGATCGAGCAGTACGCAGCCGCCCCGTTCCCGGTCCTGATCGAAGGCGAGTCCGGCAGCGGCAAGGAACGGGTCGCGCATGCGCTGCATGCGCGCAGCGGCCATTGCGCGCGGCCGCTGATCGCACTCAACTGCGCCGCGATCGCGCCGACGCTGGTCGAGCCCACCCTGTTCGGCCACGCGCGCGGGGCCTTTACCGGCGCCACCGGTCCCCGTGCCGGCTATTTCGAGGAAGCGGCCGATTCGACGCTGTTCCTCGACGAGATCGGCGAACTGCCGCTCGAACTGCAGTCGAAGCTCCTGCGGGTGCTCGAGAATGGCGAATTCCAGCGCGTCGGCGAGACTACCAGCCGGCATTCCAATGCACGGGTGATCGCCGCAACCAACCGCGACCTGCGCCAGGAAGTGCGCGCCGGGCGTTTCCGGGGCGATCTCTACCATCGACTGTCGGTGTTCGCGATCACCGTGCCGCCGCTGCGCGACCTGGAGGACGACCGTCTCAGGCTGCTGGAGCATTTCCAGTCGCTACATGCGGCATCCGCCGGCACCGCCGGTCGCGCACCGTTCTCTCTCGACGATGAAAGCCGGCGCATCTGGCTCGAGTACGGCTTTCCCGGCAACGTGCGCGAGTTGCGCAACATCGTGATCCGCCTGGCAACCAAGTATCCCGGACAGCGCGTGAACCCGGCGCAGTTGCTGGCGGAAATGGACGTCGGGGCCATCGCGGAAGAATCGTCCAGCCTGCCCGCGCTGTCGGGCATGCCCGGAACGCCGGGCGAGGTCGGCTCGATCGAGGCAGCAAGGCGGCACCTTGCGAGCGCGCGACAGGTCGACCTGGACCGCCTGCTCCGCGAATGGGAGCAGAGTTACATACAGGCCGCACTGTTCATGAGTCACGGCAACCTCGCGCAGGCTGCGCGCCTGCTCGGGCTGCGCCGAACCACGCTTTACAGCCGGATGCAGGCGAGCGAGCGCGGGGGCGACTGATGTACCACGATTTCTTCGGGCTGCGCGAAGCGCCCTTCCGGATCACGCCGAACACCGACTTCTTCTTTGCGGGCGGCAACCGAGGCGCTGTCCTCGATGCACTGCTGTATGCGATCGGCCAGGGCGAAGGCATCGTCAAGGTGACCGGCGAAGTCGGCAGCGGCAAGACAATGCTCTGCCGGATGCTGCAGGCACGGCTGCCCGACGACGTGCTCGGCATCTACCTCGCCAACCCGAGCGTTTCCCCGGACGAGATCCTCCACGCAATAGCCCACGAGGTCGAGCTGCCGATGCCGGCGGGTTCCGGGCGGCTCGAGGCGATGCAGCGGCTCACCGCCTTCCTGCTCGACTGCCATGCATCGAACCGGCAGGTGGTGCTGTTCGTCGAGGAATCGCAAAGCATGCCGATCGCCACGCTCGAGGAGATCAGGCTGCTGTCGAACCTCGAGACCGACCGGCACAAGCTGCTGCAGATCGTTCTGTTCGGACAACCGGAGCTCGATACCCTGCTGCGAAAACCCGAGATCCGGCAACTGCGCGAACGTATCAGCCACAGCTTCACGCTGGCGCCGCTGTCGGCCGCCGAGATCGGGCTGTACCTCGACTTCCGCCTGCGTACCGCAGGGTACAAGGGTCCGGACGTGTTCGGCCCGGACGTGGTGGCGCGCATCGCCCGCGCATCGGCGGGCCTGACCCGGCGCGTGAACCTGCTCGGCGACAAGACATTGCTCGCGGCATTTTCGGAATCCACCCATTCGGTCGCGCCACGGCATGCAAGAGCCGCGATCCGCGACAGCGAATTCGCCCAGGGCGGCGACCTGCGCGGCGCCGGCAGGGGATGGGCGATGGTCGCGGCAGGCCTCGCGGTGGCGCTGGCACTGGTACTGGCAGCGACTGCCTGGCTGCTGTCGGCGGCGCAGCACCCGCCTGCGCTGGCGATCGCCCCCTCGTCCGACCAGGGTACCGCGCCAGCGGCAGACGCACGGAAGACGCCCGCCACGCCGGCGGCAACCGCAGCAACCGCAGCAGCTGCGGCGCCCGAGGCACACGCCGCACCTGCTCCACCGACCGCTGTCCAGACTTCGAGCAGCATGCTGGCAACCCGGCTTTCGGCAACAGACGAATGGCTCAGCGCCTCCGACCCGTCCCGGGTGACGATCCAGCTGATGGGCTCACGCAGCGAAGAGCAGCTCGACTGGCAGTTGCGAAACCTGTCCAGACAGGTCAAGCCGGAGCATCTGTTCGTGATCCGTACCCTCAGCGGCGAACGCCCGTTGCTCACGGTGTTCTACGGGGATTACGCCACTCGGAGCGAGGCTCAGGCCGCCATGGCAACGCTGCCCGAACCGCTCCGAGCGTTCTCGCCCCGCCTGCGCAGGATACAGGGTATCCGCGATGAAATCGTCGCGACAGGATCTTGACAAGCCTTCTGGTTCATATAGGCAAATCATTGAAAAATAGCAGGATTAGTTATAGTCTTAAACTCCGGGCGTCGGTCTGCGTACGTCCCGTCACGCCATCCGCCGGCGGGAAACCCACTGGGCGGTTGCCGTCACTCCAGAGGACCCGCCGATGAACGCGCCGACCGACACCCAGCGGCAACCGATCGCCGACGCGAGACTCATGCCATGCCTGTTCTCGACGCTCGTCGCGGCGATGCTGCTGGCCGGTTGCGGCACGCCGGTCAAGGTCGCTCCCGCCCTGCCCCAGTCCGAAGGGCACCTTACCGCCGCACGCGAGCCGGCACCGGTCGGCGACCTGCCGCCACCGGTTCGCGTTTCCGGCCTGGTACCTCCGCCGAGACCGGCGGAGAAGGTAGCCACCTACAGCGTCGTGGTCAGCGACGTGCCGGTGCGCGAACTCCTGCTCGCACTCGCCCGCGATACCCGGCAGAACATCGACATCCACCCCGGCCTTACCGGCCGTGTCACGCTGAACGCAATCAACGAGACACTGCCTGCCATCCTGGAACGCGTCGGCCGCCAGGTCGACATGCGGGTACGCACCGAAGGCACGACCATCATCGTCCAGCCAGACACGCCGTTCTTCCGGGTGTACCGGGTCAACTACGTGAACATGCAGCGCGATACCACTGCCACCATCGGCGCATCCGGCCAGATCGGTGGCCCGCAGGGGGCGCCAGGGGGGGCGGCGAGCGGCACGGCCGGGGGAGCGGGGGGTGGGGCGAGCGGTGCGGTGAACGCGTCCGCGACGCTGGTACGCACCACCTCGCAGACCAATTTCTGGGAGACCCTGCGCGACAACGTGCGCGCGATCCTCGCTTCGTCCCGCGCCCAGACGCAGACCGCCGAAGATCGCGCCCAGCGCGCCGAGCAGGCCCGGCAGCAGCGCGAGGAGCGACTCGCGCAGGCAGAAGCGGTCAGCCGCGCGGGTACCGCATCGACCACCCTGTTCAACACGGTGTTCGGCCAGGCAGGGCAGCAGCAGCCGATCGCCAACGATGTGCGCGACAGCATCGTGGTCAATCCGCTCGCCGGCACGGTCAACGTGCTCGCCACCGAGCGCCAGCACCAGCTGGTCCAGCAGTACCTCGACGGTGTGACCAGCGCGGTCAGCAGGCAGGTGCTGATCGAGGCGACGATCGCCGAAGTCCGGCTGAACGATGCCTATCAGGCCGGCGTCGACTGGAGCCGACTGCGCGGATTCGGCGGCTTTTCGATCCAGCAGCAGCTGATCGGCAGCAACCTCGGCGCACCGCCGGTGGTCTCGATCGGCTACACGTCCGATTCCGGCAACGTCGTGTCCGCGATCAAGATGCTGCAGCAGTTCGGCAACACCCAGGTGCTGTCGAGCCCGAAGATCATGGCGCTGAACAACCAGACCTCGATCCTGCGCGTCACCGACAACTTCGTGTATTTCCAGGTCGAGGCACAGCAGGGCGCGGTCACCGCTGGCGGCACCATCCAGCCGACCGTGTTCAACACGACCGCGCAGACGGTCCCGGTCGGGGTCGTGCTCGCGGTGACGCCGCAGATCAACGACAGCGGACAGGTCACCCTCACCGTGCGCCCGACCATCACCCGCGTGACCGGCACGGTCGCGGATCCGAATCCGAGCCTGCGCCAGGGCACCGCACCGATCCAGAACCTCGTTCCGGTGATACAGACGCGCGAACTCGAGTCGGTGCTGCAGGTGGTGAGCGGACAGACCGTGATCCTCGGCGGCCTGATGCAGGACGATATCTCGCGCAATCGCGACGGTGTGCCGTGGCTGTCGCGACAGCCTGGCATCGGAGACATCTTCAGCTTCCGCAACGAGCGCGTGACCAAGACCGAACTGGTGATCTTCATCCGCCCGACGGTAGTAACCAACCCGACGCTGCAGAGCGACGAGCTCAAGTTCTTCCAGCGGTTCCTGCCGCAGGCCGACGCAGGGCCGTCGGTGGTGCCGGTCGGTGCACCCGGAGCCAGTTCCCGCGCAGTGCCGGGCAACTGACCGGGACGACCACAGCCCATGAGTCTGTTGATGAAGGCGCTGCAGCAGGCCGCCCGGAACCGCGACACAGGGCCGGCCGGCCCGCCCGAGCCCGATGGCCGGACGAGTAGCGAACCGCAGCAGCGGCCCGCGGACACGGTCGGGGACCTGGGCATCGTCCCCGCCGCCGCGCACGTAGCATATCGCGGCGAGGCGTCTTTGCCAGTCCCGGGGAGTCCAGAGACCGGCACCACTGCGGCAGAGCTGAGCCTGGAGCCGATCGGCGGGCCGGCAGCTCAGACAGATCAGACAAGTCTGGCTGTCGACGAGGTGCCCCGGACGCCGGAGCATGTCGTCGGCAACCCGCGCACGCACCGGCCGCCGGGGGCCGACGCGGCCGTGGCTGCGACATCAGCCAGGCAGGACCAACGCAGCGCACCGCGCTGGAGCGGCGACCTCCAGCAAGTCGAAGCCACGCCCGACGCCGAGGGTGCCGATCGTAACCGGCGGCGCGGCGCGGGCCGGATCGAAGCGTCCCCGGCCCGCGCGGAGTCGGTCCTGGCTGCCGGCGCCGGTGCAGCGCAGACCGGCATGCTTTCGAGGATCACCCCGCTGCAATGGATCATCGCCAGCGGCCTCGTCGCCGGGGCTTTGCTGTTCGCCTACTTCTACATTCAGATTTCCTACCCTGGCCTTTTGCAGCGCGGATTCCAGCAGCCTGTGCTGTCGGCTCCTGCAGGGAACCGGTCGCCGCAGTCGACGGCGGCCGCGCCGGACGCCGCGACCGCCGGGGCCGTGGCGGTCGGCAGCGTTCCGGCTGCCGGGACACTGCCGCCGCAGCAGGGCACCCTGCCCGGGCCCGCAGCGTTGCCGGTGCCGGTAACGCCTGCCGACATGCCGGCTACGCTTGCGGCGTCCCCGCTGCTCAATCCGCCAGCCGGCGCCACTCCTGCCAGCGGGGCGACCAGCCCATCTCCGGCACCGGCAGCGCCTGCAGCTGCAACCGTCCGTGCGGCGCCATCGCCGACGGCACGGACATCCGGACCGACGGTCCCGCCATCCCCTCCGGCAGCAACGGTAGCCGCAGCCGCATCACCCGCGGCATCGCCAGCGCCCGCGCCGGAGACGGCCACCGCAAGGGCGGCGACGCCGACACAGGCCGGTAACGCGATCCAGGTCACCCGCGGCAGCAGCGCCTCACCGGTGAATCCCGTGCTTGCGGATGCGTTCGACCACCTGCAGGCAGGGCGGATCGAATCCGCCCAGCGGCTCTACAGCCAGGTGGCGAGCAGCGAGCCGCGCAACGTCGACGCGCTGCTCGGGCTCGCCGCGGTAGCGCAGCTGGGCAACCAGCCCGAAGCGGCGAACCGGCTATGGCTGCGCGTGCTCGAGCTCGAGCCGCGCAACGCGCATGCGCAGGCCGGGTTGATCGGGCAGCTCGGCAGGGCCGATCCGATCGCGGCGGAGTCGCAGCTGAGAACGCTGATCGGCCGCGAACCCTCCCCGTTCCTGTACTTCACGCTCGGCAATCTGTACGCCGACCAGAACCGCTGGACCCAGGCACAGCAGGCCTGGTTCCAGGCATACCACCTGCAGCCCGGCAATGCAGACTATGCGTTCAACCTGGCGATCGGCCTGGAACGGATCTCCCAGCCACGTCTGGCGATCACCTACCTGCGCACCGCGATCCGGCTGGCGGAGGCCGGGCCAAGCCCCAACTTCGATGTGGCCGCGGCACGCAAGCGGGCGGCATTGCTCGAAGCAACGCACGGAGTACCCTGAACGTGACGGATCCGCGCAGGAAGCTCCGCCTCGGAGAACTGCTGGTGCAGCAGGGACTGCTGTCGGTCGACCAGTTGCGTATCGTGCTGACCGAGCAGAAGCGCCAGAACATCCCGATCGGCCGGCTGCTGGTGCAGTTGGGGTTCGTGTCCGAGGACGTGATCCGCGACGCGATGGCGCGCCGGATCGGCCAGGAGAGCATCGACCTCGCCCAGGTGGTGGTCGATGCCGAAGCGCTCAGCCTGGTGCCCGAGGAGTTCGCCCGACGCAACCGGGTGCTGCCGATCGCCTACGAAGCACAGAAGAACCTGCTGACCCTTGCCACCACCGACGTGTTCAAGGTGGTCGTACTCGACCAGTTGCGTGCCAACCTCGGTGGTCGGGTCGAGATCCACACGCTGCTCGCGACCGAAGCGCAGATCGAGGAATCGATCGACAAGTTCTACGGCTTCAATCTGTCGGTGGACGGCATCCTCGAAGAGATCGAGACCGGCGAGATCGACTACCAGAGCCTGCAGGTGGCCGAGGGCGAGTACACGCAGCCGGTGGTGCGGCTGGTCGGTGCACTGCTGATCGATGCGGTGAAGCGCGGTGCGTCGGACATCCACTTCGAGCCCGAGCAGGCGTTCCTGCGCATCCGCTACCGGATCGACGGCGTGCTCGAGACGATCCGCAGCCTGCACAAGACCTACTGGCCGGGCATCGCGGTGCGCGTGAAGGTGATGAGCGGCATGAACATCGCCGAGACGCGTGCGCCACAGGACGGCCGCGTGTCGATGAACCTGTCCGGACGCACGATCGATTTCCGCGTGTCGACGCAGCCGACCATCCACGGCGAGAACATCGTGCTGCGTGTGCTCGACCGCGAGAAGTCGATCATCAGCCTCGACCGGATGGACCTGACCGACCGCCAGCGCGAGAAGCTGCTGCTGATGCTGGCCAGACCTGAGGGCATCCTTATCGTCACCGGCCCGACAGGCAGCGGCAAGACGACCACGCTGTACTCGCTGCTGTCGCAGGTCAACGACGAGACGGTCAACATCATGACTCTCGAGGATCCGGTCGAATATCCGGTGACCCTGATGCGCCAGACATCGGTCAACGAAAGCGCGAAGATGGAATTCGCGAACGGCATCCGCTCGATCATGCGCCAGGATCCGGACATCATCCTCGTCGGCGAGGTTCGCGACCACGAAACCGCCGAGATGGCGTTCCGCGCGGCGATGACCGGCCATCAGGTATTCACCACGCTGCACACGAACTCGGCACTCGGCGCGTTCCCGCGCCTGTTCGACATAGGCATACCGCCCGACATCATGGCGGGCAACATCACCGGCGTGGTCGCGCAACGGCTGGTGCGGGTGCTCTGCAAGGAATGCCGCGAACTGTACGTGCCCACGCCGGAGGAACTGCGCCTGATCGCCCGGCCGGTGGAACAGCTGTACCGGCCTGTCGGCTGCAACCACTGCAACGGCAAGGGTTACCGCGGCCGTACCGCCATCATGGAGATCCTGGTGATGGATGGCGAGATCGACGAACTGGTCGCCCGCCGCGCGACGCTGCGCGAGCTGCGCAACACTGCGATGGCGCGCGACTTCCGGCCGCTCGCCGACGAGGCAATCGAACGCGTGGTCGACGGCACCACCAGTCTGGTCGAAGTGGCGCGCACGGTCGATCTGACCGGCCGCTACAGCTGACGCAGGCGGCGCCGGACCGGACTGGCGAGACACCACCCAGCGATGGCAACCTTCCAGTACAAGGCGGTCGACCGTACCGGGCGTACCGCACGCGGCACCCTCGACGCGATGAACGACGTCGACCTGGAGCTGCGGCTGCGCCGGATGGGGCTCGACATGATCTCGTTCCGGGCGATCGAGCCGCGCAGCATCCACGCGCTGGGTTCGGTGAAACGCCAGGACGTGATCAACCTGGTGTTCGACCTCGAGCAGATCAGCCGAGCCGGCATCCCGATGCTCGACGGCCTGCGCGACCTGCGCGACGGCATCGACAACCCGCGCCTGCGCGAGATCCTCACCTCGGTGGTCGAGGACATGGAGGGCGGGCGAACGCTGTCGCAATGCCTCGGACAGCACCCGTCCATATTCAACAACGTATTCGTGAGCCTGGTCCGCGCAGGCGAGCAGTCGGGGCAGATGACCGAGGTGCTCGAGAACCTCGGCACGACGCTGCGCATGCAGGACGAACTGAGCGCTCAGACCCGGCGCCTGCTGGTCTACCCGAGCGTGGTGCTGCTGGTGGTGCTGGCGGTAATGGCCTTCCTGTTCACCTATCTCGTACCCCAGGTGACCGGACTGCTGCGCACGATGGGTATCGCACTGCCGCTGCAGACCAGGCTGATGATCGGCGTCTCGGAGGTGGTGCGCGGCTACTGGCCCCTGCTCCTCGCAGGGCCGATCGTCGCGGCGGTGGTGGCCGTGTCGCTGGTGCGCACGAGCGACCGCGCGCGCCTGGCATGGGATCATGTGAAGCTGCGCATACCGGTCACCGGGCCGCTGCTGCAGAAGGTGATCATGGCGCGCTTCGCCAACGTGTTCGCGCTCCTCTACCGATCGGGCATCACCATCCTCGAAGCGCTTCGCACGAGCGAGGCGATCGTCGACAACCGTGTGATCAGCCAATCGATCGCGCGTGCAGGCAGCCAGATCAATGCGGGGATCAGCCTGACCGATGCCTTTCGCGACCTGGGCACCTTCCCGCCACTCGTGATCCGGATGCTGCGGGTGGGCGAGACGACCGGAGCGCTCGACACCGCCCTTGCCAACGTCACGTACTTCTACAATCGGGACGTGCGCGAATCGATCGAACGCGGACTCAAGCTCCTCGAGCCGGCACTGATCTTCGTGCTCGGCATGTCGCTGCTGCTGATCATGTGGGCGGTGCTGTCGCCGGTGTACGACATCCTGGGCAAACTGAAGCTGTGACCTCCCTTCCCTCGACCATCGATGCAATCGTTCGGGTCCGGCCAGCTGGTGCTTGCCGAGCGGGCGTGCGCACGGGGGGGCGCTGACATGGCGATCGGCGAGCGGCTGCTGCTCTGCGTCGGCTCGGCCCAGGCCACGCTCGGCCACTGGCGCGGCAACCGGCTGGTCGGTTGCGAAACCTTCGCCAGCGACGAGGATGGGCTGCGGCGCCTGGGCATCGCCCTCGCGGCCGATCGCCGGCTGTCGATCCAGGCGCTGGTCGATGCAGTCGAAGAAGATTACCGCGCCGAACTGCTGCCGCATGTCGGCGGCAGTGAACGAACGGCGATGGTCCAGCGCAGGCTGCGTCAGCTGTACCGGACTTCGCCGTACCACGCAGCGGTTCGGCAGGGGCGCCAGGCAGACCAGAGGCGCGATGATCGCTACCTGTTCGCCGCCCTGACGAACGCAGATCTGTTCGCGCCCTGGGCGGAAGTGATCGAGCAGGCAGGGATCGCATTCGCCGGCCTCTACCTGCTGCCGCTGGTGATGACCTCGCTCGCCGAACGGCTCGGCATCGACCGCGCGCCGACGCTGGTGATCACCGCAACCGCCAGCGGCCTGCGCCAGACCTTCATCGAGGACGGTCAACTGCGGGTCAGCCGCCTCACGCCACTGGCACGCAGCGCAGCCGATCACGGTGGCATAGACATGCTGGTCGAGGAGGTGGGCAATACCCGGCTCTACCTCGAGGCCCTGAAGCTGCGAGGACGCGACGATCCCCTGTCGGTCACGCTGGTCGACATCGATGACAGCCTCCAGGCGGCGGCCACTGCGCTCGAACGGCAGGGCAACAACATCCACTGCGTGCGCATCGGCGCGGCAACCCTCGTGCGGAAGCTGCCGCTGTCGGCGCAAATGCTGGCGGACACCCCGGACGCGCTCGCGCTTGCGCTGCTCGGCCTGCGTTCCCCGTCCGCCAACCTGGCACCTGCGCCATCGATGCGCCGGTTCCGGGTCCTGTCGACCCAGCGCTGGCTCCATGCGGCAACCGGGGCGATCGGCGTACTGGGCATCGCGTTCTCGCTCGCCAACGTATGGCAGCAGAACCAGTCCACCGCGCAGGCCGAGGCGCGGCAGACCGAAACGCTGCGCTGGCAGGCACAGTACGTCGCCGTCACGCGACAGTTCCCGGCAGCGCCCGCGCCGCTCGAGACGCTGCAGCGGACCGTCGACGCCGCGCGCACGATCGCGGCGCAGACGCGGACGCCGGAGCGCGCGTTCGCGGTGGTCTCGGCCGCACTCGATGCGCAGTCGGAGATCGGCCTGCGCCGCCTGACCTGGCGCCTGGGCGAACCGATGGCGGACAACGACACCCAGCGCAGCGGCGCTCCGCGCCCCGCGGCGGGGCAGTCGAGCGGCACGCGTGTCGAGAGCATCGCGATCGATGCCGAGGTCCTGGGGTTCTCCGGCGACCTTCGCACCGCCATCGCGAACATCGAGGGCTTCGCACAGCGACTGCGCGAGGACGCCAGGGTGCAATCGGTCGTCATCGCGCGCCTGCCGTTGAACCTGAACCCGGGTGCCAGCCTGTCCGGCAACACACAGGAGCGCACCGAACAGGGTGGCGGTTCCACGTTCAGGCTGGTGGTCCAGTTACGCAAGGCCTCGTCGTGAGTACGGCAGGCAGATCGCCCTACACACTGGCCACGCTCCTGCTGGCGATCGTGACGGTCGCGGTCTGTGCGCTCGGCTGGTACACCTACCGGATTGCCGAGGACGGGCGCGTCGCAGCAGACCGGCAGCAGCGCGCGCTCGAGGAGGCGCGGCTGCGCTATCAGCGCTCCGGCGAGGAACGGGACCTGCTCACCCGCTACGCACCCGAATACAGGTTGCTGGAAAGCCATGGCTTCATCGGTGCGGAGCAGCGCGTGAACTGGATCGACAGCCTGCGCATGGCCAGCGAATCGGTGCGCCTGCCGGGCGTTCAGTATCAGATCGGCGCACAGGCGCCCTACCGCCTGCCGGAAATGCCCGATGCGCCGCTCGCACAATCGCCGATGACCATCGAACTGCGGCTGGCGCACGAGGGCGACCTGATGAGATTCCTGCGCGCGCTGGCAGCCGGGCGGGCGGGCGTATTCCTGCTGAACGAATGCACGCTCGAGCGGCTGGCCGCCGAGCCGGTCGGTGGCGGGCAGCCGAACCTGCGTGCCGACTGCGAGCTGTCCTGGGTCTCGGTGCCGAGGCCGGCGGGAGCGGCGCGATGAATGCACTGCGCAGCCGGCCTCCGGCCGCCTGGCAGTCGAAGATGACTGCGGCGGTCGCGCTGGCGGTGACGCTGTGCGCCTCGGCCAGCCCTGCAGCCGCCCAGGACAGCTTCGGCCGGTTGTTCCTCACGCCCGCACAGCGAGTGCAGATCGACGAGTCGCGGCGCCTTCCGACCGCGCAACCGGCGCGCACCGTCCCCGGTGCGCCGGCTCCAGCGCAGCCGCAGTCGCTATCGGTGGACGGTATCGTCCGACGCAGCGATGGACAGGCGACCGTATGGCTGAACCGGACGCCGATCGCAGCGCCGCAGACAGGCGGTACGGTCAGGATCGGTCCGGTGGGCGACGCCGCCGACGGCGCTGACCTGCGACTGCCGGACAACGGCCGCCGGGTCCGGATCAAGGTAGGACAGGAAGTCGACATACAGTCAGGCAGGGTGCAGGAACGCTACCGGCAGCCGGTGCCGGCACCCGCCGCGCCGGGCGCGGCTATGCCAGCGGAAACGGCGAACGTGCCCGGAGCGGGCTCAGCGGGTTCGGATGGCCCGCCCGCGCCCGCCACGCGCGGCGATGCGCTACGCGAGCCGGCACGCGACGCAGCCGTCGAGCGCCTGTTGCGCGAACTCGGGCGCAGGCTCGACGAACCGCCGCGCGAACCGGTTCGCGCCGGGGATCAGACCCGGTGAGCCGTTCGATTGACACGGCGATCGACCGACGGAGACCCACCCGGGCGCTCCGCGCGCTGCGGCGGCAGTCAGGCGTGGCGCTGATCGCGGTCGTGGTGTTCATCGGCATCGCGACCGCGGTATACGTCGTGCACAGCCTGGATGCAGACGCCGTGATTGCCCGGCAGAATCAGCGCAACGCAGAGGTGCTGCAGTCGGCGCGCGAGGCCCTCCTGGCCTTCGCGGCCACCGATGCCAACCGTCCCGGAGCGCTACCCTGTCCGGACATCGACGGCGATGGGCGGGCACTGCCCGGGGTCGAGTACGTCGGCAACGGATGCCAGTCCTACATCGGGCGGCTGCCCTGGGCCCTGCTGCGTATCCCGGAACTGCGAGACGCGAGCGGCGAACGGCTCTGGTATGCGCTGTCGCCCGGTTTCCGCGATGCAGGTCCCGTCACCGGCAATCCCGGATTCGTCAATCCGGACACCCCGGCAGTCCTCACGATCGATGGTTTGCCCGGTACCTTCGGCGCGATCGTGTTCGCGCCTGGCGCAGCCATGCAGGGACAGGCACGCAGCGGCCTGGGGATCAATGCGCTGGTCAACTACCTCGACGGGGTGAATGCCACGTCCACCCTGCAGTTTTCGGCCGCACTGCCCGGTCCGGCGTTCAACGACCGCCTGCTCCCGGTGTCCGGCACCGACCTGGTGGCGATCGCGGAACGCCGGGTGTCGAAGGAGATTGCCGCCGCGCTGAACCAGTATTTCGATGTCTACCGGTTCCTGCCCTTCCCGGCAACGTTCGACGACGTGCAATGCGTCGGTCCGGGCTTCGTGCCGGCGGGGGGCTGCCAGCCTGCGCCGGGCGTGCTGGCCGGACGTATTCCGGGCTCGGTCACCCCGGATGCGTATGCATCGGTAGGGTCGGGCCTGCGCAGCGCGCTCCTGAACGGAAACACGGTCCCGCCTGGCCAGTACGATCTGGTCTGGCTCCAGCTACAGCGCTGGCGCGAGCACGTGGTCTACATCGTGTCTCCGAACTGTGCGGGGCCACCGGCGAACGACTGTGCTGCGGGTACTCTCAGCGTGCGCGCGGCATCGGGCAATGTCGACAATGCGCGGTTCGCGGTGATGATGGGCGGGCCTCCCGGTGTCAGCCAGTCGCGCACGACCGCCGCCGACAAGTCCATGCTGTCCAACTATCTGGAGGGGCCGACGCTGTCGGCGGCACAGTCGCTGGGTGCGGGCACCGTTCCGGCACAGATCCTGGTGCCAGCCGGCACGGTCACGGCAGTGCAGGGGGGCAATTGACAACGGCGCTTCGCGGCAGGCCGGTGCAGGCTCGTGCCAGGGCACGCGGTGTGTCGCTGGTCGAACTGGCGATCGGCCTGCTGATCCTGTCGCTGATCATCGGCGGACTGCTGGTGCCGCTCGCCAGCCAGGTCGAGCAGGGCCGTGTGAGCCAGACCCAGCGCCAACTGGACGAAATCCGGGAGGCGTTGATCGGTTTCGCGCTGGCGAACGGACGCCTGCCCTGCCCGGCATCGGCGACATCCAATGGCGTCGAGAGTCCACCTGGCGGCGGTGCCTGCACCGATCCGTGGAACGGCTTCGTACCGGCGGTCACGCTCGGGCTGTCGCAGGTAGATGGGCAGGGCTACGCGGTCGATGCATGGGGACTGGCCCAGAACCGGATGCGCTATGCGGTCACCACCGCCAACGCCAACGCGTTCACGACAGCCGGTCAGATGCGCGCGACAGGCATGCCAGGTCTGGCACCCGACCTGCGCGTCTGCGGTTCCGGTGCCGGCATCACTGGCGCCGGCAATGCGGCGAACTGCTCGGCGACCGACGTACTGTCGCAGAACGCCGTCGCCGTCATCTATTCGCTGGGTGCAAATGCCGCCTCGGGTGGCCTGTCGACCGATGAGGTGCAGAATCCGAATCCGAACAGCAACAACAACGATCGCGCGTTCGTCAGTCGCGTGCGGGGCGCACCCGGCACCGCCGCAGCCGAGTTCGACGACCTCGTGACCTGGCTGTCCCCGAACATCCTCTATTCGCGGCTCGTCATGGCTGGCCAGCTGCCCTGACCGGACTCGCGGTCCGCCTGCAGCCGAAACGGTCAGCGTGCAGGTTTCAGCGTGAATCGCACTGCACCAGCCTGATTGCTCGACAACTGCAGCTCGAAGCCGTGCTCCAGTGCAAGCCGGGCCGCCTGGTAGAGACCGACCCCGAGGCCGTTGCGCGATTCGACCGGCTCCACCAAAAGGCGCTCGGCGATGGAAGGCTCGACCGCAGCACCAGTGTCGGTCACCGAAAGCTGTACACCGTCCAGCACGGACAGTTCGATGTGCACACTGACTGCCGGGTCGAGCTGGCGCTTGACCCATGAGTTCTGCAGCAGGTTGTCCACCGCGCAGTCGAACAGTTCGAGCGGCAGCAGGCTGCCATCCAGCGCGCCGCGGCTCGACAGGCGCACGCCATCCTGATCGACCCGGCGCCGCAGCGCGCGCCACCACTGGCCGGCGTCGACCTGGGTCATCGTGCGCACTTGCGGCCGGGCGAGCTTGTCGAGCGTACGTTCGAGCCGCTGGGCGATCTGCGGCAACTGCCGGCGCATCAGCGCCTGCAGTTCGACGGCGCGCGCAGCATCGCTCGACTCCACCGCGGCGCACAGCACCTGCAACGACTGCAGCAGGTTCTTCACGTCATGGGTCAGCCGCGCGCCGGTCTCGTGGATGGCATGTTCGTACGCATGCTTGCGCTCGCGCAGCTCGCGCCGTTTCGCATCATAGAAGTCGCCAAGCAGTTGTGCCAGCAGCGTGGCATGGAGGTTGAGCGCGGGCGTCGGCTGCATCTGCGTGTACAGTTCCAGCGACAGGCCGCGCGCGGACAGCTCGATACGGTGGCGCGTCACGACACCGAGGGTACCGGTGCTGCCGACCGCTTTCCAGCACACCCCAGCGGCCCAGGGCAACCTCGACAGCTCTGCTATCGCACCCCGAAGAAAGCGCTCCGGGTCGCGCTGGCGCTCGGCCAGAAGCGCAAGGCTGCGCATCCAGTTCTCGAACGGCAACCCGACCGACAGCAGGTGCCCTGAAATCACCTGGTTCAGGCCGCCGAATCCGCCGCGCGGGTTCCATAGCCACGAAAGGACTACCAGCAGCGCGGCAATGGCGATCAGTGCCTGCGCAAGCGTCAACAGGTGGTTCGCCTCGCCGCGGACCGAGCCGAGCACCAGGCTGCCCAGCACCAGCACCGCAACCAGCAGCAGAAGCAGCATCGAATACACCAGATCGATGACCACCGGCACATGGACCTGCCGCGCTGCCGGTTTCGGCGCGGGCGGATGCGGACGTATCGCTCCTGCCGCAAGCGCGACCAGCGGCAGCATGAACTGCACGACCACCGTCAGCAGTTCGGGAAGCGCACCGCCCGGGCCCAGACGCGGCACCACCCACAGCAGCAGCAGGCCGAGCAGGAACGACGATGCAAGCAGGGTGCCGGCGCGCTCGCGCGGCTCGCCCGTGCCGGGCACCTGACCGGCGATCAGCGCAAACAGCACGCAGATCCACAGCGCGGCGAGCCACCACGTCGCCAGCAGTGCAAACCCAACCCCGGCTGCGACGAGCGCAAGGCCCGAGCGGGGATCGATCCGGCGCTGTGCGCGCCACAGCGGCTGCCAGATCAGGAACAACCCGATATGGGTCAGCCACAGCGCACGCGCCCACCACGCGTCGATATCCCAGGCGAGCGCCGCATGCAACGCCAGCAGCATCATAGACAGCACCCATTGCGGCTGCCTGTTCGCCAGCCAGAGCAGGGGGGCACCGGACGCAGCCCTGCGCTCGATCAACGCCCTCTCCCGCGCGCGAGCGCCGCTGGCAGCAGGCCCCGGGCATCGGGCAGCGCACCCGATGCGGCGCCGGGCGCGCGGCTAGGCTTCGATCGCGGT
Source organism: Rhodocyclaceae bacterium (assembly GCA_020248265.1). NCBI lineage: Bacteria > Pseudomonadati > Pseudomonadota > Betaproteobacteria > Rhodocyclales > Rhodocyclaceae > Rhodocyclaceae bacterium. The sequence goes on along the minus strand of JADCHX010000011.1, from coordinate 183,342 downwards.
ACGCTAGAAGCCGTCGCAGCGCGCGGCGCGGGCGACCGCCTGTCTGCCGACGCAGTCCATCCGGAGCCACCTGCATGCAGCCCATGAATGTCCGTCCCGCGTAGTCCGGAACTGATCGCCAGCCATGGCGCCAGGCAGGCCCGACGACTGCTCGCGGTGGTCCGCTTCACCCTGCTGGAGGCCTGTCGGTCGCCGCTGCCATGGCTGCTGCTGGCGGCGCTCGGCTGTGCGCTGGCCGCGAGCGCATTCGCTGCCTCGCTGGCGCTCACCGAGGGCGCACGCTTCCAGGCCGCACTTCTCGCTGGCGGAGTCCGCATCGCGTGGGTGTTCATCCTCGCAGTCTATGTCATTGCAAGCCTCGCCCGCGAGATGAACGAACGCGGTTTCGAGGTCGCACTCGGGCTGGAACTCGACCGCGCGACCTGGGTGCTAGGCAAGCTCGCCGGTTTCCTGCTGCCCGCCCTCGCTTCGGCGCTGCTGCTCCTTCCCGTGCTCGCGACGATCGCATCGCCCGCCGCGGCTGCGGCATGGTGCCTGTCGCTGGCGTTCGAGCTGGCGATCGTCGTTGCCGCCGCGCTCTTTTTCACCCTCAGCCTGGGCAGTGTGTCGGCCGCGGCCGTGCTGACCGCAGGCTTCTACCTGCTCGCACGGACGATCGACGCGCTGCTGCTTATCGTGTCGTCTTCACCGCTGATCGCCCCCGGCGCGTGGCGCGCGCTCGCCGAGTCCGCTCTCGGCGCATTCGCATGGCTGCTGCCCGCGCTCGGACGCTTCGCGCAGGGCAGTTGGCTGGCCGACCAGGCGCCAACCGCCCCGGCACTGGCGCTGATGGGACTGCAGTGCGCGGCGTACGTCGCTCTTCTCTCGACGGCGGCTCTCGTCGACTTCCACCGGCGCGACCTGTGAACAGGCTGCGCTGGCCATCCAAGCTTGCGCCCGATCAAGCGCAGCGCCCATGGCGGGCCGTACCGGTGCCGGTCCGGATGGCGCTGGCGTTGGCGCTTTGCGCACAGTTGGCTACCCATGCGCTCATGCCCGCCCCTCTGGCCCGCGCGGTGGACCTGGCGGAGCCTCCCTCGGTGGCCACGATGCGGGCGGCGGCGCTGGGCGACCGCATGCCGCTCGCGCAACTGGCCACGCTGCATCTTCAGTCGTTCGACAACCAGCCCGGCATCAGCATCCCGTTTGCCGAACTCGACTACGGCAAGGTCGTGCGCTGGCTGTCGATGCTCTCCGACCTCGATCCGGACAGCCAGTATCCCTTCCTGCTGGCGGCACATGTGTATGCGTCGGTCCCGGATCCGACCCGCCAGCGCGCGATGCTGGCGTTCATCCACGAGCGGTTCGCAGCCGACCCGTCCCGCCGCTGGCGCTGGCTCGCCCATGCAGCCATCGTGGCCCGTCACCGGCTGGGCGACCTGCCACTGGCAATACGCTATGCCCGGGCGATCACCGAGCAAGCAACCGGACCTTCGGTACCTGGCTGGGCCAGGCAGATGTCGGTTCTGCTGCTGGCCGACACGGGAGAGATCGAGGCCGCGAAGATCCTGCTCGGCGGACTGCTTCAGGCCGGTTCGGTGACAGACCCCAGGGAGTTGCGCTTCCTGCTGGAACGCCTCGAACCCCCGACGACTCGCTGACTCTTCGACACATCTGTCGATATCTCGACGTTCAGAGACGCTGGCTTAACGCAGTTGCGCGCGCTGACGGAATCCCTCCCTGACGTATCGCAGCGGTATGAGGACTTCCGCACGGCGCCATCAGGCCTTACTTCACGGAAACTGCAGATCTCGTTTGCCACGGCACCGGACCACCTCTCCGGCATGGCTTTTGCAGGATAGTGCTGCCTCCCCGGTAGCAGCGACAGCAAAGGAAAACTTTCGTGCGCACGCATCAACGTGGCTTCACCCTGATCGAGATCGCGATCGTGCTGGTCATCATCGGCCTGCTGCTGGGCGGCGTGCTGAAGGGTCAGGAACTGATCACCAGTGCCCGTGTGCGCAACCTGATCTCCGTGCAGGATGGCGTCAAGGCGGCTTTCTTCGGCTTCCAGGATCGCTTCCGCGCGTATCCCGGCGACTACAACCAGGCCTCGCAGAACATCGCCAACATGACAACCACGTGCGGCGGCGGCAATGGCAACGGCAACGGCGTGATCGACGCGACGCCGGTGCTCGAGTCGATACTCGCCTGGGAACACCTGTCGAAAGCGGGGTTCATCACCGGCACATTCGACTGCAACACGACCGAGTCGCTGTCGACCACGCCCAACAACCCGTACAACGTCTTCCTCCAGCTGGTGTTCGATGGCGCCTACGGGTCGGCAACCAGCGCCCAGCGCCACAACCTGAAGACGGGCGCGCAGATCCCGGTCGAGATCATCGCCGAGGTCGACCGCAAGATCGACGACGGCAGGCCATTCTCCGGGTCTTTCCAGTTCTCCACGTATCGTGGCAACGGTGCCGCCGCGCCCCAGGTTGGCGCCACCGCTGCGGCGCCTAACTGCGCGAACACGACCGGCGCGGGCATCTGGAACTCGACGAACGGAGAGTCGAACTGCGGCGGCGCCGTCGTCTTCTGACCGATTCCGGTCGAGGTTGCAGCAGGCGCCTCAGACGCCCTGCACCAGCCGGATTTCCGCGGCGGCCACCGCTGCGGCGTTTCCGCGCAGCACGATGATGTCACCCTCGCGCAGCTCGGTGTCGAGTGCCGGATGCAATTCTCGCTCGCCGCGCCGACGGATCGCGCTGACCTCGGCCAGCAGCGCCTCCAGCCCGAGGTCGCCCAGGCGGTGGCCGATGGCACGAGAGCCGCGCACGAGCGCGACCGAATGCAGGAACACATCGTCCGTACCCTCGCCAGGCTGGTCGCTGGCGCCATGGAAGAAGCCGCGGAACAGGCCGTAGCGCTCTTCGCGCGCGCTGCGGATGCGCCGGAGCACGCGATTGAGCGGCACGCCCAGCACCATCAGCGCGTGCGAGGCCAGCATCAGGCTGCCTTCCATGATCTCGGCCACGACCTCGGCCGCCCCGGCGGCCTTCAGACGATCGATATCGGTGTCGTCGACGGTGCGGACGATCACCGGCAGCCCGGGACGCAGTTCATGCACCACCTCGAGAATGCGCAATGCCGAGTGCACGTCGGCATAGCTGATCACCAGTGCCCGTGCGCGCGCCAGGCCGGCAGCCTGCAGGACCTCGCGCCGCGCGGCGTCGCCGAACACGACATGTTCGCCGGCTGCCGCCGCCTCGCGGACCCGCACCGGATCGAGGTCGAGCGCGAAGAACGGCACCTGCTCGGCCTCGAGCAGCCTCGCCAGGTTCTGCCCGCTGCGGCCGTAGCCGCAGATGATCACATGGCGGTCGGCAACGATCGTCTGCGAAGCGATCTGCGTGAGCTGCATCGCACGGCTCATCCAGTCGGAGCCGCGCCAGCGACGCACCAGATGCTCACTGTGCTCGACGATGAACGGCGCGGCGATCATCGACAGGACCATCGCGGCCAGCACCGCCTGCATCACCTCCGGCTCCAGAGTACCCTGCCCGCGCGCGAGCGTGAGCAGCACGAACCCGAACTCCCCGGCAGGCGCCAGCGTGAGGGCGACCCGCAGCGACACGCCGGAATCGGTGCGCGTGGCCGCCATCACGCCGAGCAGCACGAGCGCCTTGACGGCGAGTATCGCCACCAGCACGCCGGTGACGAGCAGCAGATGCTGCGCGATCCACGCGAGGTCGACCAGCATGCCGACGGTGATGAAGAACAGCCCGAGCAGGATGTCCCGGAACGGCTTGATGTCCTCCTCGACCTGGAAGCGGTACTCGGTCTCGGAGATCAGCACGCCGGCCACGAACGCGCCGAGGGCGAGCGACAGACCCATGCTCGCGGTGAGGTAGGCCAGGCCGAGCGTGATCAGCAGCACGTTCAGCACGAACAGTTCCGACGATTTCTGCCGCGCGACGAGGTGGAACCAGCGGCGCATCAGCGGCTGCCCCAGCTTGAGCAGGAGCACCAGGGTGACCGTGACCTTGGCCAGCGCCAGCGCGAGGCTGGCCGGCAGGTCGCCCGCGGGTGCCGCCAGCGCCGGGATCACCACAAGCATCGGCACCACGGCCAGGTCCTGGAACAGAAGCACGCCGATGATCCGGCGTCCGTGCTCCGAATTGAGCTCGAGGCGCTCGGACAGCGACTTGGCCAGGATGGCCGTCGAGGACATCGACAGCGCACAGCCCAGCACGATCGCAGCCTGCCAGCTCATCGCGCCTCCGGTCAGCAGTCCGACGCCGGCCGCGATCGCACTGGTGACCAGCAGGGTGAACACGACCTGTGCACCGCCCAGCCCGACGACGAGTCCGCGCATCGCGATCAGCCGCGGCAGGCTGAACTCGAGGCCGATGGTGAACATCAGGAACACGATGCCGAACTCGGCGAGATGGGCAACGCCGTCGGACTCGGGCACCAGGCCAAGCGCGTTCGGCCCGACTGCGATGCCGACGATCAGATAACCGAGCAGCGGCGGCAGCTTGATCGAGCGGCAGACCACCACCACCACGACAGCGGCAGCGAGCAGGGTCAGAACGAAACGGAGGGTACTGTCCATGCGACTGCGCGGGCCGGCCGTGTGTCGCTCGATGGTAACATTCGGCGCTGATGAATCCGACCGCCGCTTCCACCGCAGCCCACGCCACCATGCCCGCAGACCCCTCTCCACACGCTACGCCCGCCGGCTCCGTGCGCGCCTCGGGGAAGGCCCTCGCGCTGGCGCGCCGGGTGCTCGAGATCGAGTCGGCCGCAGTAGCAGCGCTGGCCTCCCGGATCGACGACGGCTTCCTGCACGCGCTCGACATCGTGCTCGCATGCCGGGGCCGCGTGGTGGTCAGCGGCATCGGCAAGTCCGGCCATATAGCGCGCAAGATCGCGTCGACGATGGCGAGCACCGGCACACCCGCATTCTTCGTGCACCCGGCCGAAGCCATGCACGGCGACCTCGGCATGATCACCCGCGACGACGTGCTGGTCGCGTTGTCCTACTCGGGAGAGACCGAAGAACTGCTGCGCATCGTACCGGTCATCCGGCGGCAGGGCGCGCGCCTGATCGTGATCACCGGCAACCCGCGCTCGGCACTGGCGCGGGAGGCCGATGCATTGCTCGACGCCAGTGTCGCGGAAGAGGCCTGTCCGCTCGGGCTTGCGCCGACAGCCAGCACCACAGCCGCGCTGGCCTTCGGCGATGCGCTGGCCGTTGCGCTGCTCGATGCACGCGGTTTCGGCCCCGACGATTTCGCGCGTTCGCATCCAGGCGGCAAACTGGGGCTGCGCCTGCTCACGCATGTCGCCGACGTGATGCGTACCGGGGAGGCGCTGCCGCTGGTCGCGCCGACGGCGACGCTGTCGGCGGTGATCGTCGAAATCAGCCGCAAGGGCATGGGGTTCGCGCTCGTCGTCGATGAAGGGCGCAAGCTGCTGGGCGTGTTCACCGACGGCGACCTGCGGCGCCTGATCGACAGCGTCTCCGACCTTCGAAGCGTCACTATCGACGGCGTGATGAGCCGGACGCCGCGCTCGATCGGCGCGCAGGCGCTCGCGGTCGAAGGCGTTGCCCTGATGGAGCAGCACCGCATCAACCAGTTGCCGGTGGTAGACACCGACAACCGCGTCGTCGGTGCACTGAACATGCACGATCTGTTCGCCGCGGGCGTCGTGTGAAACGACCGGGTCGGCAGGTTCCGCTCGCGGACCGCTGGAAGCAGATCCGTCTAGCCGTGTTCGACGTGGATGGCGTGCTTACCGACGGCACGCTGGCCATCGCCGCGCAGGACACGGCGAGCGTCGAGACGAAGACCTTCCACGTACTCGACGGCCATGGCATCAAGCAGATGGCACAGGCGGGCGTAGAAGTGGCCTGGATCTCCGGGCGCAATTCGCCGGTGGTGGCGGCGCGCGCGCGCGAACTCGGCGTGACCCGACTGCACCAGGGGATCGGCGACAAACTGCCGGTCCTGCAGGCGATACTGGATGAACTGGCGATCGATTTCGACCGTGTGCTCTGCATCGGCGACGACCTGGCAGACCTGCCCCTGATGCGCCGGTGCGCGATCGCGTTCACCGTGCCGCATGCGCCAGCCACGGTGAAGCTGCAGGCGGACGCGGTGACCAGGCTGCCGGGCGGGGGTGGCGCGGTGCGCGATCTGTGCGACCGGCTGCTGCATGGCATCGGTCGGCACGACCTGCTCGACGAGCCGGAACGATGCTGAGCGATCGCCTGGCGCTTGCCTTCCCGGTATTCGTCGTGGCACTGCTCACGGCGCTGAGTTTCTGGCTCGAAGCAGTGGTGCAGCAGGCCAATCCCCGGTCCGCGGAGGTCCGGCATGACCCGGACTTCATCGTCGAAAACTTCGTCGCCAGCCAGACCAGCCCCGAGGGGCTGCTGAGGCACACGCTGCGGGCGCGGCGCATGACGCATTTCCTGGACGACAACGCCAGCCATCTCGAACAGCCGAGCCTGGTCCACTTCACGGACCAGGGGCTGGAGGTCACCGCCCAGTCCGACCATGCGCAGATGTCGGGCGACGGTCAGGTGATCCAGTTGTCCGGAAACGTTCGCCTGACCCGGGCGCCGGTGGCCAACCAGAGCGAACTGGTGCTGCTCACCGAAAGCCTGCTGGTCGCGCCGGACAAGAACTTCGCCCGAACCGATGCCCCGGTGGTTATCCGGAATGCGACGTCCCGCACCGATGCGGTTGGCCTAGAATTCGATTACAACACGCGGCAGCTGGAGTTGCTGCGGGATGTCCGCACGACCTGGCAGGCGCGGCACAACCGCCCCTGATGCACGCACCGCTCCCGAAACACCGTTCCCCGTCCATGCAGTCAATCCACGCGCCGTCCCCCTGCCCGTCCGCTGGCCGCCGTGCGGGCGCGGTCCTGCTCGCACTGCTGCTGTGCCTGACGGTGCAGCCAGCGGCCGCCGAGAAGGGCGATCGCGACAAGCCGATCAACATCGAAGCCGACCGCGTGCAGGTCGACGACGCGAAACAGGAGAGCGTCTTCACCGGCAATGTACAGATCACGCAGGGCACTCTGATCATCCGGGGAGAACGTGTGATCGTGCGCCAGGACAAGCAGGGGTTCAACTACGGCATCGCGTTCGCGGGGCCAAAGGCACAGGCTTACTTCAGGCAGAAACGCGACGGCCTCGACGAGTATGTCGAAGGCTGGGCAGACCGTCTCGAGTACGATGGCCGCAAGGAGACCGTACAGTTCTTCACCCGCGCGAGGCTGCTGCGCGGCGCAGATGAAGTTCGCGGCGACTACATGGTGTACGAGATGCAGACCGAGGTGTTCCGCGTGGTCGGCGGCGGCAAGGGCGCCGCCACCGGCAACAATCCCGAAGGACGCGTCCGGGCGGTGATCCAGCCCAAGCCGAAGGAGGATGCGGAGCAGGGAGCATCCGGGGCAGCTGCCAGGAAACCGGAACCCGCGCCGCCGTCGGTGAAGATCAAGCCGTCGCCGACGATCGCCAACCCGCGTGAGTGACTGACCGAGGTGGCCCGGGCGACTCCATCGGCAACGCCGCGCAGGCACACTGCAACCGTCCCCTGCCATGGCGGGCCGCACCGATGACCATGCTGCGCGTCGAGCGCCTGCAGAAGTCCTACCGGTCGCGCAAGGTCGTGAAGGATGTCTCGCTCGAAGTCGGCAGCGGCGAGGTGATCGGCCTGCTCGGGCCCAACGGCGCCGGCAAGACCACCTGCTTCTACATGATCGTGGGCCTGGTCGCGGTCGATGCAGGAGAAATCCACATCGATGAGCAGCCGCTGACGCGGCTGCCGATGCACCGGCGGGCGCGGCTCGGCCTCTCGTATCTGCCGCAGGAGGCATCGATCTTCCGGCGCCTGTCGGTCGCGGACAACGTGCGCGCGGTGCTGCAGCTGCGCGACCTGTCGCCCGCCGGCGTCGAGACGCGGCTCGCCGAACTGCTCGAAGAGCTCCATATCTCGCACCTCGCCGGCAACCCGTCGATGAGCCTGTCGGGCGGCGAGCGCCGGCGCTGCGAGATCGCCCGAGCGCTGGCCACCGATCCGCGCTTCATCCTGCTCGACGAGCCGTTCGCCGGCGTCGATCCGATCGCGGTGATCGACATCCAGAAGATCATCGGATTCCTGCGCGAAAAGGGCATCGGCGTGCTGATCACCGACCACAACGTGCGGGAAACGCTGGGCATCTGCGACCGTGCCTACATCATCACGGATGGCACCGTGCTGGCTTCCGGCAAGCCCGAGGAAATCGTCTACAATGAATCGGTTCGGAAGGTCTACCTCGGAGAGCATTTCCGGCTGTAGCGCCGTCCTGGCCATGCTCCCGAGAATCCCCCGCCTCCACAAAAGCCACCCTGCAGCGGCCCCGCGCGACATGCGGCACCTGCTCGATCGTCGGACGCGATGAAGAACGCCCTGCAACTCCGGCTGTCCCAGCACCTGACGCTTACGCCCCAGCTGCAGCAGTCGATCCGGCTGTTGCAGTTGTCCACGCTCGACCTGAACCAGGAACTCGAGCGCTTCCTGCAGGAGAACCCGCTGCTCGAGCGCGAGGATGACGGCGATCCTGCGCTGGAACCGCTGCCGGGCGGGATTGCCGCGGGCGAGCAGCCGGGCGTCACCGTGACCGAGCCGGAGGTCGCCGAAGCGCGCAGCGACGACCGCCCGACCGACCAGGCTGCCGAGCACGGCGACGGCTTCGAATTCGACGGTGTTCCCGACTCCAGCTGGTCGTCCGACGAAGGCAGCTTCGGCGCGCGCGACACGGACGAGGACAGCGAGTACTCGCAGCAGGTCGCCAGCGCCCCGACGCTGCGCGAACACCTGCTCGGCCAGCTGTCGCTGACGCCGTTGCCCGAGCGCGACAAGGTGCTCATCGAACTGCTCATCGAGGCACTCGACGAGGACGGCTACCTGTCGCAGGACCTCTCCGAGATCGCGACCATCCTGCCTGAAGAGGCGATGGTCGAGATCGAGGAACTGGAGATCGCACTCAAGCATCTGCAGCACTTCGATCCGGTGGGCGTCGGTGCACGGACACTCGGCGAGTGCCTCGGACTGCAGCTGGCGGCGATGCCGGCCTCGGTACCCTGCCGGACGGAGGCGATGCTGGTCGTACGCGACCACCTCGATGCGCTGGCCGCGCGGGACTTCACCCGGCTGCGGCGGGCGCTGCGCTGCGACGAGGACCGCCTGCGCGGCGTACAGGAACTCATCGGCAAGCTGAACCCGCGACCAGGCACGCCGTTCGCGGTGGTAGACACCCGTTACGTGATCCCGGACGTCGTCGTGAAGAAGACCAAGGGCATGTGGGTGTCGTCGCTCAATCCGGACGCAATGCCCAGGCTGCGCATAAACCGGATGTACGCCGAGATCCTGCGCCGCAACCGGGACGCCTCGCACAGTCAGCTCGCGAGCCAGTTGCAGGAGGCCAAGTGGCTGATCAAGAACGTGCAACAACGCTTCGACACCATCCAGCGGGTCTCGCAGGCGATCGTGGACCGCCAGCGGCAGTTCTTCGAGCATGGCGAGGTGGCGATGCGCCCGCTGGTTCTGCGCGAAATTGCCGAGGTTCTTGACCTGCACGAATCGACCGTTTCGCGCGTCACCACGCAGAAATTCATGCTGACCCCGCGCGGCATCTTCGAGCTGAAGTATTTCTTCGGCAGCCACGTATCGACCGAGAGCGGCGGTTCGTGTTCGGCCACGGCCATCCGGGCGCTGATCCGGCAACTCGTAGGATCGGAAGATACGCGCAAACCGCTGTCGGACAGCCAGATCGCGGATATCCTAGGGCAGCAGGGCATCGTGGTTGCGCGACGCACCATCGCCAAGTATCGCGAGTCCCTGCAGATCCTTCCGGTCAACCTGCGGAAGACGATCTGACGGAGCGTGCCACGCCGACTGGCGTGCGCGTTGACAGACGCAACTACACGACAGGGAGAGCGCATGAACATCCAGATCACCGGACATCACGTCGAGATCACATCCGCCATCCGCGATTACGTGAACGGGAAGCTCGATCGCGTGACGCGGCACTTCGACCACGTCATCGACATCAACGTGATCCTCTCCGTCGAAAAGCTGCAGCAGAAGGTGGAGGCAACCGTCCATGTTCGAGGGAAAGAGATATTCGCGGAGAGTGACGACCAGAACATGTACGCGGCGATCGACAGCCTGGTCGACAAGCTCGACCGTTCCGTGATCCGGCACAAGGAAAAGCAGCAGGATCGGCGCGGCAACGCTGCGCCTGCGCCTGAAGCCGACGAATAGGTCCTGGCGGGTCCTCGGGGCCCGCTCCCTCCAGAGCACTCTCGCAGCATGCCCACCGAAACCAACCTCATCGCAGCCCTGCTGCCCGCCACCAACGTACTCGTCGATGCCGACCTCGGCAGCAAGAAACGGGTCTTCGAGCAGGTAGGTCTGCTGGCCGAAAACCACCACCGGGTTGCACGCAGCACCGTGTTCGACAGTCTGTTCGCGCGCGAGCGGCTGGGCTCGACCGGGCTCGGGCAGGCGGTGGCCATACCGCATGGGCGGATCAAGGGCCTGCGCGATGCCATCGGCGTTTTCGTGCGTACCCGGTCACCGATCCCGTTCGACGCGCCCGACGGACAGCCGGTCTCGCTGATCTTCGCGCTGCTCGTGCCGGAACGTGCCACCGACCTCCACCTCGACATCCTCGCCCAGCTGGCGCAGCTATTCGGCGACCGCTCGATGCGCGATCGTCTCGCCAGCGCTGACTCCTCGGCTGCAGTCCACGAACTCTTCACCCAATGGTCACCGAATGCCACGGGTCAGCGCGACGCAGCTGTTTGAAGATACCCGCGGGAAGCTCCAGCTCGCCTGGGCGGGCGGGCACGCATCGCCCGCCAACTGGCTGGACAGTGAGCGCATCAACGCATCGGCACAGGGGCTGATCGGCCACCTGAACGTGATCCATCCGAACTGGATCCAGGTGCTGTCCCCGACCGAGATCCGCCACCTCGATGAGCTGGGCCCGGAAGGCGCCGCGCAGGTACTCGACAAACTGGCATCGAGCGACCTGGCCTGCGTGATCGTGTCGGACGGACAGGCCGTGCCGCCGCCGATCCTCGCGATGGCCGAGGCGCGGCCGGTACCCTTGCTGTCGACGCCCCTCACCAGCATCCAGGTGATGTGGATCATGCGACCCTACCTCGCGCGCGCGCTGGCCGAATACACCGAGATGCACGGCGTACTGCTCGACGTGCTGGACGTCGGGGTCATGATCACCGGGCAGAGCGGCGTCGGCAAGAGCGAACTGGCGCTCGAACTGATCAGCCGTGGCCACGGCCTCATCGCCGACGACGTGGTCGAGCTCTACCGCATCGCGCCCAACATCATCGAGGGCCGCTGCCCGGCGATGCTGAAGGACTTCCTCGAGGTACGCGGGCTGGGCATGCTCAGCATCCGCACGATCTTCGGCGAGACCGCGATCCGCATCAAGAAGAACCTGAAGCTGATCGTCGAACTGCAGCGCGCGAGCGCCGAACAGATGGCCGGGCTCGACCGGCTGCCACTGCGCCCAGAGCGCGCCAGCGTGCTCGGCGTTCCGGTGCGCAAGGTCATCCTGCCGGTTGCGGCCGGCCGCAACCTCGCGGTGCTGACCGAGGCGGCGGTACGCAACTTCGTGCTCGAACTTCGCGGGTTCGACAGCACTCAGGAATTCATGCGCCGCCAGGAGTCCCTGATGGCGGGTCCAGCCGATCCGGACGGTGCCGCATGAAGCCGCGTGGCGAAGGGCGCAGCCCGACCCGACCGGCATATCCAGATGGGGTAGCGCTGCCATGCAGATCACCCTGATCACCGGCCTGTCGGGTTCGGGCAAAAGCGTGGCACTCCATGTGCTGGAGGACCACGGCTTCTACTGCGTCGACAACCTGCCGGTCGGCGTACTGCCGCCGCTGGTGGCGGACCTGCAGGTGCAGGGACAGCAACGGGTAGCGATCGGCATCGACGTGCGCAGCGGCGACAGTCTGGCTTCGCTGCCAGCCGAGGTTGCCCGGCTCAAGGGCGCAGGCCACGACGTACGGGCCGTCTACCTCGATGCGAGCGACGACACCCTGGTCACGCGCTTCTCCGAGACGCGACGGCGCCATCCACTGTCCGACGGCTCTCGCACCCTCGAGGAGTGCATCGAGTGCGAACGCGGGATCCTCGAAAGCGTCGGCGAACTCGGTCACCGCATCGACACCTCGCGCCTGTCCGCGAACGCACTTCGCCAGCGCGTACTGGAGGTGATCGGAATCGATCGCTCGCAACTCACGCTGCTGTTCGAATCGTTCGCCTTCAAGCACGGTTTGCCGCGCGATGCCGACCTCGTGTTCGACGTACGCTGCCTGCCCAATCCGCACTATGACCCGCGCCTGCGCCCGCTGACCGGCTGCGACCCGGAGGTCGTAGCCTTCCTCGAGGCCGAGCCCGAGGTTGCACGGATGCTGGCGCACATCCGGGGCTTCGTCGCCGACTGGCTGCCCTCGTACGTGCGCGACAACCGAAGCTATCTCACCGTGGCGGTCGGCTGCACCGGTGGCCAGCACCGCTCCGTCTACATGGTCGAGCGACTCGCACTTGCCTTTGCGCAGGGCCCGCGCGTGCTCAAACGGCATCGCGAACTGCCGTGAATACCGCCAACCGGGTGTCCCGCCCGCTGCGTCCGCTTCCCGCGTGGCGGTCCATGGCCATGCAGCCTGGCGCGTACGCCCTGGCCCTGTTGCTTGCCCTGCCGCCGCTGGCGGCGGCGCAGTCGCTCCCGCCGCAGCAGCCGCCGCCCGCAGCAAAGACCGACACCGGCTGGGCGAGGGTCAAGTCACCGGGCGCAGACGAACTCTGGTACGACCGCGAAAAGCTCGTATTGTCCGGCGGCGACGTCACCTACTGGCGCAGGGTCGACTTCGCCCTGCCTCAGCAGTTCAGGACATTCCTGGTCGCCTCGGCGCTGTTCCGCGAGCAGATCAACTGCGACGACCACACGATCCGTGTTCATGCGCAGGTGTTCCGCTCGGCCGATGGCGCGATCGTCGAGCAGGTGAACAATCCGATCGCCGAGCCCGTCCCGATCATCCCGGATACGGTCGGCGATGCACTCTGGCGCTCGGTCTGCCCGCTGGTTGCGAGCCATCGCGTGGCCGAAGATCGCCTGAGGACGATGCAGGAACGGCTGGACAACCGCCGCCGGGAACTCGACCGCCTGAGAGTCGAGGTAGAAGACCTTGAGGCGTCGGTCGCACGCCTGCGTACCGAGTCCCGCGACCCGGCCCGTGATGCCGTGCGCGAGGGCGCGCGCGAACAAGCACGGGAAACGCCACGCCAGCCAGGCAGACAGGGTCTCTGATGGAAATGCCGATTTTCCCGCTGGGCACGGTCCTGTTCCCAGGCGGGGTGCTGCCGCTGAAGATCTTCGAGCAGCGTTACCTCGACATGACCAAGGCCTGCCTGCGGGACGGCACGTCGTTCGGCATCTGCCTGATCCGCGAGGGGCGCGAAGTGGGCGCCCCGGCAGTGCCCTCCAGCGTCGGCTGCATCGCGCGCATCCGCGAATGGGACATGCCGCAACTGGGTATCTTCCTTCTCATCACCGAAGGCACCGAACGCTTCCGACTGGGTGGCAGCCGCATCGACCGGTCGGGACTCCTGATCGGCGAAGTCGAACCCCTGCCCCTCCCGGCGGATACGCCGCTGCCGCCGGAGTTCGATCCCTGCGTATCGATGCTCAAGGTGATCGTCGAGAAGATCGGCGAAGACAAGCTGCCGTCGAGCGCCTGCTATCACGATCCTGCCTGGGTCGCCTACCGGCTCGCCGAATTCCTCCCGCTTGAGTCCCCGGCACGGCAACGGCTGCTCGAGATGGACAACGCCGACCTGCTGGTGGGCGTTGTCGCGAAGCTGCTGCGCCAGCAGGGACTCGCGCTCTAGCGCCGATCCGCGTCCTCCTGCTGCGCACATGGCCGGCGGTGCAGCGCGACCCTTGCCACAAGATACGCGGAGACTGGCGCGGTCACGAACAGCAGCAGCGCGACCAGCAGCTCGTTCAAACTCAATTCGCGCTGCGCCGTCCAGGTGGACAGAACCGAAGCTGCCAGCACCAGCCCGACACCGAGGGTGGTCGCCTTGGTCGGTGCATGCATGCGCTGGAACACGTCCTCGAGCCGAAGCAGGCCGATCGAACCGACCAGGGTGAAGCCCGCACCGGCCAGCACCATCAGCGACACCAGCATCTCGAGCAGGTAATCGACCATCGCAGGGCTCATTCCATCACGTCCTTGCGCAACGCGAACTTCGCCAGTGCCACCGTACCGGCGAACCCGATCAGTGCGATCAGCAGCGCGGACTCGAAGTGGACCGGGTCCGACTCCGCGATGCCGAGCAGGATGATCAACGCGATCGCATTCACGTAGAGAGCATCGAGGGCGACGATGCGGTCGGGCAGCGTGGGGCCGCGCAGCAACCGCACCAGCACCAGCAGCATCGACAGGCAGACCAGCCCGATGCCGGTCAGGAGCGCGTAGTCGAGCATGAAAAGATCTCCGCGAGCGGGCGTTCGTAACGTGTCGTGATCGACGCGATCACGGCAACGGGGTCGGGGGCATGCAGGCAGTGGATGGTGAGCACGCGCCGATCGGCGCTGATGCCTGCCGACAACGTGCCCGGCGTCATCGTCACGATCCCGGCCAGCACCGCCACCGCCACCGGATCGTCGAGGGATACCGGTACCTCGATGAACCTCGAACGGATGCGCCGCTTCGGCCCGAGGATCAGCACGGCCACCTCGATGTTCGACCAGATGACGTCGATCGCGACGACCACGGCGAGAGACAACAGGCTGCGCAGCGCCGGCCACCGCCAGCCGCGACCGGCCGGCCGGTCTTCGGCCCCGCAGAGGGCGCGCGTGGCGAGCGGCAGTGCCCATCCGAGCAGCAGGCCCAGCAAGACATGCGCGGGATCGACGGTGTTGTTGAGCAGCAGCCAGAAGACGGCCAGCGTCAGCGTGAGCAGCGGCGCGGGCAGCAGGCGCGAGCGGGCGCGCGGGAAGTGCGCGTGCATCATGCCCCCCTCGCGCCGGGGGGGGCAGCTGGTGGGGCCGCTGATGGGGCCGCCGATGGGGCAACCTCAGGTACGCCACCACGCGTGCGCAGGCGGTCGTCCCCCGGCCCGATGAGGTCCGGCGGTCCGATGAGATCCCGCTGGATCACGGCGTCGACGTATCCGGCAGGATCCAGCAGCTGCGCGCCGGTAGCATCCATGAACTGCTGTACCGGTCGCGCGCCGACGAGCAGCAGCAGGAGCGCTGTGGCGAGGAACCAGGATGGTCCCGCGGACGCCCTCGGCAGGCCGGCGGCGGCACCCGCGGATGCCGCCGTGACGGACGATCCGAGCGGGCGCCAGAACAGCATGCTGCCCGACCGCGCCAGCGCGACGACCACCAGCAGGCTGGAGGCGAAGATCGCCATCCATGACAAGGCCGTCCAGGAGCCATCGATCGCGCCCTGCAGGATGCCGACCTTCGCGATGAAGCCGCCGCCAGGTGGCAGCCCCGACACCGCGATCGCCGCGAACAGGAACAGCGGCGCGAGGTGGCCGGGCCGCAGGGGCGGACCGGGCAGCAGATCGCTGCCGAGCGCGCCCCGTTCATGCGCGATCTCGCCGGCGAGCAGGAACAGCAGTGCCACCGCGAAGGTCGAGTGCACCATGTAGAACAGCGCTGCGGAGAGTCCCTGCGCGGAGAGTACGCCCGCGCCGATCAGCATAGAGCCGACCGACGTGACGACCAGGCAGGCGGCGAGTTCCGCGAGATTTCGGCACGCCAGCGCGGCAATCGAGGCCATCGCCAGCGTGGCGATACCGACCGGCACCAGCCACTCGCCTGCAAGGTTCGCGTCCCCGCCTGCTTCCGCGCCGAACATCAGCGTGCAGGTGCGCACGATCGCGTAGATGCCGACCTTGGTCATCAACGCGAACAGACAGGCAACCGGCGGCGACGCGCTGGCGTAGCCGTCGCGCAACCAGAATCCGAGCGGCAGCACGGCTGCCTTGACCGCGAAGACCACCAGGAGGACCAGCCCCGCGCTGCGCAGCAGGGAGGCGTCCTCCAACGGCGCCGCAGCGACCTGCAGCGCCAGATCGGCCATGTTGAGGGTACCGGTGACGCCATAGAGCAGGCTCGCCGAGACCAGGAACAGCGTCGATGCGACGAGGTTGCACACCAGGTAGTGGAGGGTGGCGCGCTGCCGGCGCACGCCACCACCATGCAGCATCAGGCCGTACGAGGCGATCAGCAACAGCTCGAAGAACACGAACAGATTGAACAGGTCGCCGGTCAGGAAGGCACCGTTGAGTCCCATCAGCTGCAACTGGAACAGCGCATGGAAGTGGCGGCCGCGTGCATCCCATCCGCCCGCTGCGAACCAGGCCACTGCGACCGCCAGCAACGCCGTGAGCAGCAGCATCAGGGCGCACAGGCGATCGAGGACCAGCACGATGCCATAGGGTGCCGGCCAGTTGCCGAGCGGGTAGGCGACGGGCTGCCCGATCGCCGACCATCCGAGCAGGTAGACCGCCGCCAGCACCAGCGAAAGGCAGGAACCGATCGAGACCGCACGGCAGGCGCCAGGCCGCCGCCGGTCGCCGAGGGCCACGATGATCGCGGCCGAAAGCAGCGGCAGAACGACCGGTGCGACGAGGAGGTGCCCGAGCATCGCCATCATCGGTTCGGGTCTCCGTCCCCGTCGACATGGTCGGTCCCGCTGTCGTAACGCAGCCGGACCGACAGGGCGAGCAGCAGCGCGGTCATGCCGAAGGAGATGACGATGGCGGTCAGGACCAGCGCCTGGGGCAGCGGGTCGGCATAGCGTTCGACGCCTTCCCGGATTACCGGAGGTGCGCCGATCGCAAGCCGCCCCATCGAGAATATGAACAGGTTGACCGCATACGAGAGCAGCGTCAGGCCGAGCATCACCGGGAAGGTGCGCGCGCGCAGCAGCAGCCACGTGCCGGCAGTGGTCAGCACGCCGATGCCGCTGGCGAGCAGTAGCTCCATCAGACGCCCCCCTCTCGTACAGCCGCGCCGGTGGTGGCCGCCGGACATGCAGGCGCCGCAGCGACGCGCCCGATCGAGGCGATCATCATCATCGTGCTGCCGACGACCGTGAGGTACACGCCGGCATCGAAGAACATCGCCGAGGCGAGCGGCACCTTGCCGAGCAGCGGCAGGTCGAAATAGGCGTAGGCGCTGGTCAGGAACGGAAACCCGATCGCAGTCGCGCCCAGGCCGGTCAGCACCGCTGTGAACATGCCGGCGGCGATCCAGCGGTCGAACCCTTCGTCGCCGGCGGGAACCGGGCGCGGCGGTATGGCGCCCCGACCGCCGCACGGTACCGCGTCGCGCCCCCCGGCCATGTATTGCACGAGCAGTGCGATCGCCGTGACCAGTCCGGCGACGAAGCCGCCGCCCGGCTGGTTGTGGCCGCGCAGGAACAGATAGGCCGACACCGCGAGCGCAAACGGCAGTATCAGTCGCGCCAGCACGCGCAGCATCAGCGGCCTTGCATTCTCCGCATCCGGGACCGTCGCAGGACCGGGGGCGACGAACCCGGCAAGCAGGGCCTGGGTGACCAGACCGGCCACGGCCAGCACCAGTATCTCGACCAGTGTGTCGTAGCCGCGGAAATCGACGAGGATCACGTTGACCACGTTCGCCCCTCCCCCCTTCGGCACCGACTGCTCCAGGAAGTAGGTGGAGATGCTGGCGAGCGGGCGGGTCAGCGCCGCGTAGGCAAGCACGGTCATGCCGATCCCCGCAGCCAGCGACAGCAGCGCGTCGCGCAGGTGCCGCGGCAGCGTACCTTCGACGGGCGTGTGAGCGGGCAGATGGCGCAGCGCGGCCATCAGCAGCACGACCGTCACCACCTCGACCGCGAGCTGGGTCAGCGCCAGGTCGGGCGCCGAGAACAGCACGAAGACCAGGCTGACCAGCAGGCCGACGGCGCCGAGCGCGACCAGCGACAGCAGTCTCTTGCGGTGCAGCGCCACCGTGGCCACCACGGCTGCGACCAGCGCGAACCACATCGCCAGCGCGGCGCCGTTGGACGGCAGCAGCAGTTCGTCGCCGATCGAGTAGTTGTCCTGGAAAAACGGTATCGCCCCCGCCGACAGGACGACCACCAGCAGCAGCCATAACGAGCGCTGCAGCGAGCCGTTCTGCACCAGGGCGGTGGCCAGCCGCGCCGTCGAGATCGAGGCCTCGAGCAACCGGTCGAACAGGCGCTTCGCGCTGATCCCGTCGTCGCGGTAGAGGTGCAGGTTGTATCCACGCTGCAACCCGAAGTACAGCGCAGCGCCGAGCAGAAGGGCGATCGTGCTCATTGCCAGCGGCAGGTTGAATCCGTGCCACAGACTGATGCTGTATTCGGGCACGTTGCCGAGGAGCACGCCAGCGACCGCGGCGTCCAGCAGCGGCGCGACCACGACATTCGGCATCACCCCGACCAGCACGCACAGGACGACGAGCAGTTCGACCGGTACGCGCATCCAGCGCGGCGGTTCATGCGGCTTACGCTCGAGGCCGACCGGATCGCCGTTGAAGAACACGTCATGCACCAGCCGCAGCGAATAGGCCACCGCGAACGCGCCCGCCAGCGTCGCCATCACCGGCACGAGCCAGTCGGCCCAGGTGCCGGTATCGATCGCCAGCGTCTTCGCCAGCATCATCTCTTTCGACAGGAACCCATTGAGCAGCGGTACACCGGCCATCGCCGCTGCGGCCACCGCGACCAGCGTCGCCGTGATCGGCATGAAGCGGGCAAGGCCGTTCAAACGGCGCAGGTCGCGCGTACCCGTCTCGTGGTCGATGATGCCGGCCGCCATGAACAGCGACGCCTTGAAGGTTGCGTGGTTGATGATATGGAACACCCCGGCGACCACGGCCAGCGGCGTGTCGAGCCCGAACAGCAGCGTGATCAGGCCCAAGTGGCTGATCGTCGAGTACGCCAGCAGCCCCTTGAGGTCCTGCTGGAACAGCGCAATCCACGCAGCGAATACCAGCGTGACCAGGCCAGTGCCGCTGACCAGCAGGAACCACAGATCGTTGCCGCCGAGCACCGGATACATCCGCGCCAGCAGGAACACCCCAGCCTTCACCATGGTCGCGGAATGCAGGTAGGCCGACACCGGCGTCGGTGCGGCCATCGCGTGCGGCAGCCAGAAGTGGAACGGAAACTGCGCACTCTTGGTGAATGCGCCGAGCAGGACGAGGACCAGCGCCAGCGGGAACAACGGGTGGGCTTGCAGCAGTTCACGCTGATGGAGCACCTCGGACAGTTCGAAGCTGCCGACGATCTGCCCGATCAGCAGCACCCCGGCGAGCAGGGCGAACCCGCCGGCGCCGGTCACCGTCAACGCCATCCGCGCCCCCTGCCTCCCGTCGCTGCGATCGCGCCAGAAACCGATCAGCAGGAACGACGACAGGCTGGTGCACTCCCAGAACACCACCAGCAGCAGCAGGTTGTCCGCCAGCACCACGCCCAGCATCGAGCCCATGAACAGCAGCAACAGCGACATGAACCGCGACGCGTCATCCTCGGGCGACAGGTAGTAGTGCGCGTAAAGGATCACCAGCAACCCGATCGCGAGCACCAGCAGCGCGAACAGGAAACCGAAGCCATCGAGCATGAACGTGAGGTTCAGGCCGATCGCGGGCAGCCACGCGCCGCCCGCCTGGACGACCTCGCCGTCGAAGACTGCCGACGCATGAGCCAGCAGCAGTGCCAGCGCAAGGGCCGGCGGGCAGGCTGCGAGCAGCGCGCAGCGGCCACGGCGGTGCCGACCGGCCAGTCGGGGTAGCGCCGCCATCAGCAGGGGCAGCAATACGATGAGTATCAGGGTCAACGGGCGGCAACCGGGGCAGTGGACATCGTCTCGGTCGACTTCGCGGCAAGCGGGACGCAGCGCGTCCCTGCCGGTTCACGCGAAGCGAACGCTCTGCGGTCGCGCGAACAGACAGCGCGAACGCGTCGAAGCCTACCATCGTTGCGTTCGCCCGGGCGGGTTCAGACCCTGCCCTGCGCAGACCTGGCTGTCAGGTCGTGGACACCGACTCCACCCAGACCAGCTCGCACGCGCCTGCACCCGTGTCCTCGCGCGTCATCGAACTGCGCCAGCGCCAGCCGTCCGGCGCGCGCGCCTCGACCAGGTAGCCGCGTACGGTCACGATCTGCCCCGGCCGCACCGACTTCAGCGCAGCCTCGATGCGGTCATCCGCCGGGATCATGTGCATGTTGGCGCTGGAGGTCTCGATCTCGCGCCGCGGGATCGGGAAGTCGGCCGTGCTCCAGTAGTAGAAGCGCCCGCGCTGGCTGATGCTGATGCGTTGCAGGACGGCGGTGTCGGACATCCTCCCCCAGCCCAGAGCGAGGTCGACCGGTGCCAGTTGCGCCTCTCGGTCGAGCCGGTAATGCTCGGCCCCGAGCACGCGCGCGGAGACCTCGAACCGCGCCAACGCGCGGATGCGGTACCCGTTGCGCTCGAATTCGCGCTCGCCGGCGACCGATGACTGTACGGGCAGGTCTCCCGCGACCACGCCCGGCGGCAGCGATACCTCGCGCCCGGACCACCAGTTGAGCGCGCCGAACAGTATCAGCGCGACGAAACCTATCTTCGGCCAGTTCATCGCCCGATGCTAACCGCACATCCCGGCTGCCCGCCAGTCGACTGCCGCGCGAAAGTCTACTTCACGAGCGTGATCGGGCAATCCGCCAGGTGAAGCACCCGTTGGGCAACCGATCCCATCAGCAGGCCGGAAATGCTGCCCAGCCCGCGCGTGCCCATCACGATCTGCGCGACGCCGTGCTTGCGTGCGAACTCGGCGATCACACTGGCTGGCGCCCCGCTCGCCACGTGGCAGTCGTAGGCAATACCGGCCGCCCGGACCCGCGCGCGCGCCGGATCGAGCATCTCGGCGGCCTCGGCTGCAAGGACCTTCTCGATCTCGGACGCGTCGATCAGCTCACGGGTGTCCACGTCCACAGCGTCGAGCACGCTCAGCACATGCAGAGTCGTTCCCGCGCGCGCGCGCGCCAGCCCGATTGCAAGGTCGAGTGCACGAACGGCGGGCAGTGAATTGTCGAAGGGAACCAGAAGGTCGGTCATCATCATCCTCATGCCAGGTTGGTCATCGAAGGCCGGGCAGTGACGGCTGCACACCCTGCCCGCCGGCACGCAGCGCCTCCAGCAACGTGCGCACGGGTGCCGGCAGCGCGACCGCTTCCAGTTGCTCGAACGCGACCCAGCGCCGACCGGGCTCTCCGGCCTGCGCGGTCACTGCGGGACCCTGTCCCTCCACCAGGTGCATGCGTACCAGCATCGGTTCGATGCGCAGGCGGAAATGCGTGAACGCATGCTCGATCGGCGCCAGCGCCTGCAGCGCGGCGTCGCTCGCGCGGATGCGCGCCTCTACCTGTGCATCGATCGATTCCGGCAGGCTCCACAGCCCGCCCCAGATGCCGCTGGGCGGGCGGCGTTCGAGCAGCACGCCGTGCTCGCGGTCGACGAGCAGCCAGACCACGCTCGTACGGCGGGGGATCTCGCGCTTCGGGCGGGGCGCCGGGATCGCGTCGGTGCGTCCCGACACGTGCGCCGTACAGTCGGCCGACACCGGGCATTCACCGCAGCGCGGACGGCTGCGTGCACACGGACCGGCACCCAGGTCCATCAGTGCCTGGGTGTAGGTACCGATGTCCGGATGCCCGCCAGCCACGCCACCGGCCGCGCCGCCCGCAACAACCGGCGGCAGGCGCGCGGTCGACTCCGCCCACAGCGCGGCGAGCACCGCAGGCTCCCCGGCCCAGCCCTCGATGCCGGCATGCCGGGCGAGCACGCGCTTCACGTTACCGTCCAGTATCGGGTGCCGCTGGCCGAAGGCGAAGGCGCAGATCGCGCCGGCCGTCGAACGGCCGATGCCGGGCAGCGCGAGTACGGCGTCGAAATCGTCGGGGAACCGGCCGCCGTGCTGCTCGATCACCTGCCGCGCGGCGCGGTGCAGGCAGCGCGCGCGCGAGTAGTACCCGAGCCCGCTCCAGGCTGCGAGCACGTCATCGAGCGGCGCAGCCGCCAGGGCATCGACATCGGAAAACCGCTCCAGGAAGCGCAGGTAGTACGGGATCACCGTCGATACCTGCGTCTGCTGCAGCATGATCTCCGACAGCCAGATCCGGTAGGGGTCGCGGGTGCCCTGCCAGGGCAGCCCGCTGCGGCCCGCGCGGCGCTGCCACTCGACGAGTCGCACAGCGAAGCTGCCTGAGTCGTCCATGCGATCGGCCGTTCTCATCCTTTCAGGATACCCCTCGGGAGATCGGCCGGCACGTCGAGCCTGAAGCTTTCAGGCGGGAAGGACGGCCGGATTCCATCCGGAGCATCCCGCGCAGTTGGGGCATCGTGCGTGCTGCGCATGCTGCTGCACGCTCGACCAAGCAAGGCAGCAGTGGAGCGGGTGATGGGAATCGAACCCACGTCTAGAGCTTGGGAAGCTTTCGTTCTACCATTGAACTACACCCGCGCGAGTTGCCGATGTTACTTCGGTTTCGGGCTGCCGGGTTCGCCACCGGTTGCGGCCGACGCGCAGGTGCCCTGCCGGCGATAAAATGGCAGCATGAATCTGTCCTGTCCCGACCCCTCGTCCGCTTCGGCGGCCACGCTCTGCCTGACGGTGAATGGCGAGCATCGACGCTTTTCCGCGCCACTTACCTGCGCTGGCCTGGTCGAGGCGCTCGCGCTCGGCGGGCGCCGGATCGCATTCGAAAGAAATGGCGAGATCGTCCCGCGCAGCCGCCTGGCCGACACCAGGCTGGCCGATGCCGACACTGTCGAGATCGTCGTCGCCGTCGGCGGCGGCTGAACCCAGAACCCTCCGGAGCCCCCTTCATGTCAACCCTGTCCACGCCGTCCCCGCTGCAGGTCGGAACCCGCAGCTTCCAGTCACGGCTGCTCGTCGGCACCGGCAAGTACCGCGACTTCGACGAGACGCGGCTCGCCATCGAGGCCAGCGGCGCGCAGATCGTGACCGTCGCGATCCGGCGCACGAACATCGGCCAGAACCAGGGCGAGCCGAGCCTGCTCGACGCGCTGCCGCCGTCGCGCTTCACGATGCTGCCCAACAGCGCGGGCTGCTACACCGCCGATGACGCGGTGCGCACGTTGCGGCTCGGGCGAGAACTGCTCGATGGCCATTCGCTGTGCAAGCTCGAGGTGCTGGGCGACCCGCATACGCTGTATCCGAACATGGCGGAGACGCTGCGCGCCGCCGAGACGCTGGTGCGCGACGGGTTCGACGTGATGGTGTACTGCAGCGACGACCCGATCATGGCGAAGCAGCTGGAAGAGATCGGGTGCGTGGCAGTGATGCCGCTGGCCAGCCTGATCGGATCCGGCATGGGCATCCTGAACCCGTGGAACCTGCAGATCATCATCGGCAACGCGAAGGTACCGGTGATCGTCGATGCCGGCGTCGGGACGGCGTCCGACGCCGCCATCGCGATGGAACTGGGCTGCGACGGCGTGCTGATGAACACCGCGATCGCGGCGGCGAAGCAGCCGGTGCTGATGGCCTCCGCGATGCGCAAGGCGGTCGAGGCGGGGCGCGAGGCTTTCCTCGCCGGCCGCATGCCGAAGAAGCTCTACAGCGCCACGCCCAGTTCGCCCACCGCGGGCCTGATCACGCCGGGCAAACCGGCTTGAGCAGCGGCGATGCGGGCACCGAAGCCCAGCACGCACGGCACATCCGCAGCTTCGTGCTGCGGCAGGGGCGGATCACCCAGGCACAGCAGCGGGCCTACGACGCGCTGCTGCCATCGTTCGGCGTCCCGTATGCGGACGCGCGGCTGGACCCGGCCGCTGCGTTCGGACGCAGCGCGCCGCTGATCGTCGAGATCGGCTTCGGGATGGGCGAAGGCACGGCGCAGATCGCGGCGGCGCACCCCGAGAACGACTACCTCGGTATCGAGGTGCACAACCCGGGCGTCGGCAGCCTGCTCGACAAGATCGGCCGTGCCGGCCTCGACAACGTGCGCATCGTCCAGCACGACGCGGTAGAGGTGATGCGCGACATGATCGCCCCGGACAGCCTGGCGGGCGCACACGTCTTTTTCCCGGATCCCTGGCACAAGAAGCGCCACCACAAGCGGCGCCTGCTGCAGGCACCATTCGTCTCGCTGCTCGCCTCGCGGATCGCGCCCGGCGGCTACCTGCACGTGGCGACCGACTGGGAAGACTATGCGGTGCAGATCCTCGCCGTACTCGAGGCCGAACCGCTGCTCGTCAACACCGTCGGGCGCTATGCACCAAGGCCCGCATACCGGCCGCTGACGCGTTTCGAGCAGCGCGGCGTGCGGCTCGGCCACGAGGTATTCGACCTTGTGTTCCGGCGCCACTGAGCGCTGCGGCCGGACTGCGGTCGAGGCAGGCGCCGTCGGGCGCCAGCCTCGCCCATGCTGGCGTTACTGCACCGGCGAGAACGCCGCCGGCATCACGATCTTGTTCTCCTGCGCCAGATAGTTCACTGCCTCGCGGCCGTCCTTTTTCGCCTTGGCACTCGGAGGCCACGAACCACCGGCGACGGCCTTCGCGCGGGTCTCCATCCGGTCGTTCATCGACGCGTACGGCCAGATATGCATGAACTTGTTCAGCGCACCCAGGTCGGAGTACCACATGGCGAGGCAGGGCGAAAGCGTGCTGCGCTCGGGGATCGCCTTCTCCCAGTTGTCCATCAGCAGCGGGAGCTTGCCCGAGGGGTAGGTATAGGTGCGCATCTCGAAGATCGGACCGTACTTGCCCGGCCTGATCGGCGGCGAGAACGCGAACGGGATGAAGATCTCGGAGCGCTGCGCGACGATGAAATCCTTGATGTCCGGCGGCCAGGTCTTGTCCGCGATCGCCGCGGCACGGACCTTCGCACGCTCCTCCATGTCCGCGTAGGGCCAGATATGGATGATCTGGTTCAGCGGCCCGATCTCGGTGTGGAAGAACGCAGCCAGCTCCGAGAACTTCTTCCGCTTCTCGTAGGCTTCCCCGAATCGCCGTTCCACTTCCGCCTGCGAGCCGCCCTTGATGTCGTAGGTCCGCACTTCGTAGATCATCTTTTCCTCCGGTTGGGGTGATCGTTGGCAGAGTCTAACCGGTCACCGCGCGATCGACGTGGACCGCGGCGATGGGCGGGATCATTCGGAGTCGGGCAGGAACAGGGATACCAGGTCGTTCAGGTATCGCAGTCCCAGCGCCGTCGGTCGCAGCGCCAGGTGGTCGCGCTGCAGCAGCCCGCGCGCCTCGGCGACCTCCAGCGCCGGTGCGAGCGCGGTGATCGGCAGGCCGGTGCGTTCCGCGAACAGCGCCACCGGAACGCCTTCGACCAGGCGCAGCGCATTGAGCATGAACTCGAAGCCCAGCTGCGACGACTCGACGTCGTGCTGTTCGTAGACGGCATCGCCGGCGATTGCCGTGTCGATGAACCGCTGCGGCTGCCGATGGCGCACCTGCCGGAAGATGCGGTCGGGCAGCGACAGCTTGGCATGCGCACCGGCACCGATGCCGATGTAGTCGCCGAAGGTCCAGTAGTTCAGGTTGTGTCGTGCACGGTGCCCCGCCGCTGCGAACGCCGACACCTCGTAGCGTTCCAGCCCTGCTTCGGCGAGCCGCCCGTGCACCGCCTGCTCGATGAGCTCCGCGCCGTCCTCGTCCGGCAGCACCGGCGGATAGCGGTGGAACACCGTATTGGGCTCGAGCGTGAGCTGGTAGGCCGAGACATGGCGCGCCCCCAACCCGAGGGCGATCGACACGTCGGCCAGCGCCTGCTCCGGCGACTGTCCTGGCAGCGCGTACATCAGGTCGACGTTGACACGATCGAACAGCAACAGCGCGCCCTCGACAGCCGCCCGCGCCTCGTCGGCATCGTGAACACGGCCGAGCGCCTTCAGGGCCGCGGCGCTGAACGACTGCACGCCGACCGACAGCCGGGTGATGCCGGCATCGCGGAAGGCACGGAACTTTCCGCGCTCGAAAGTACCGGGGTTCGCCTCCAGCGTCACTTCGGCCGCTGCATCGAGCGGCAGCCGTGCGCGTACTGCACCGAGCAGCCGGTCGATCGACTCTGCGGGAAACAGGCTGGGCGTACCGCCGCCGATGAACAGCGTGTACACCCGGCGTCCCCAGACCAGCGGCAGCACCGCCTCGAGGTCTGCGACCAGCGCGTCGACATACCGCTCCCAGGGCATGTCGCCGCGCACCTCGTGCGAATTGAAGTCGCAATAGGGACACTTGCGCAGGCACCACGGCAGGTGGATGTACAGTGACAGCGGCGGCAGGCTGGCGAGCCTGCGCGAAGGCAGCGCAACCGGCGCGGATTTCAGGATGCTCATTGCACAAGCTTAACGTGCCAGGCCGCGTCGGCCTATGATTGCGCACCCGCACCCGCACCACACCTGGACCCGATCCCATGGCTTCGTATGTCGAACAGGCGCTGACCCGTGGCGAATCCGTCCTGCACCTCGGCCGTACCAGTTGGTGGTCGCTGTCCGGCTACCTGGTCCTCGGGGTGGTCCTGCTCCCGGTCGGCGTCGGGCTGATCCTGCTCGCGCTGGCCTGGGTGAAGCAGCGCAGTACCGAACTGGCTGTCACCAACAAGCGGGTCATCACCAAGTTCGGCTTCATCCAGCGCGACACCGTGGAGCTGAACATCCAGAAGGTCGAAAGCGTCCAGGTACAGCAGGGCATCATGGGCCGCATGCTCGACTTCGGTACGATCGTGATCGCCGGCGGTGGCAGCCCGCAGGCGCCGGTACCGGGCATCAGCGACCCGATGGGGTTCCGCCGCGCGTTCCTCGAAGCCCAGGAGACGGCGCTGAAGGAACGCGCCACGCCAGCCTCACCCGAGTGACGACCACCGACACGGAACGCCACCGAAGCGAAGGACTGATGCGATGGACGATGCCGACGCCTACTACGAAGGCCAGTACAACAACCGCCTGTCCATACCGGATGCGGCCGACTACAACGCGCGCGGCGTCGCGCGCTCGACCGCGGCGCGCGCGCGCCTGGCGTCGAAGCTCGACCTCGCCTATGGTCCGTCGGCGCGCCAGCGCATCGACCTTTATCCCGCAGCAACCCCGGGCGCGCCGATCCTGTCCTTCATCCATGGCGGCTACTGGCGTTCGCGCGACAAGTCCGAGTTCGCTTTCGTTGCCGAGCCCTTCGTCGCCGCCGGCATCACGGTCGCGATGCCGGAGTACGACCTCACCCCGGCCGTGACGGTCGGCAACATCGTCGAGCAGATGGTGGCCGCCCATGCCTGGCTGTACCGGCATGCGGGCGAACACGGCGCCGATGCATCGAGGCTGTTCATCGCCGGCCACTCCGCGGGTGGGCACCTGGCGGCCATGATGGCGGCCACGCGCTGGACGGAAGTGGATGCAGCACTGCCGGCCGACCTGGTAAAGGGTGCCTATGCGGTCAGCGGCCTGTTCGACCTCATGCCGATGCTGCATTTCTCGTTCAATGCCGACATCCGGCTCGATGCCGCGAGCGCGAAGGCACTGAGCCCGATCGAGCACCTGCCGCCGTGGCCGGTGCCGGTACGCACTGCGGCGGGCGCGCTCGAGAGCGACGAGTTCAGGCGGCAGTGCCGCACGCTCGCCGAGCACTGGCCGGCATCGGTGAAGGGGCACATCGACGTGCCTGGCTGCCACCACCTGTCGGTGGCCGAAGCGCTCGCGGAGCCGGGCAACTTACTGTTCGAATCGGTGCGCGACTTCGTCCTGCGCGGCGTCTGAGCCGCCGTCGATTCACGGTCGTACCCGAGGCGCGTACCACCTTCGCCCACTTGTCAACCCCAACCCTGCACAGGAGATCCCCCATGGGAGCCGCCCGCCACCCGATGCCACCCGAAGTGAAGGATCTCTCGCTCGAGCAGATCATGGACCAGTACGTCGCGCTCTACTCGGAGCGTGTCCCCGACTGGTATGCGTTCGAGGACGCGAAGATCGAGGGATGGAAGCGGGCACAGCACCGCTTCATCGGCGCCGGCGCCTCCGGCAAGCATGGCGATCCGGACGTGATCCCGGCGCGCGGCTTCACGCTCACCATAATGTTCGTGAACCCCGGCCAGGGCAACGCCGCCCATACCCATGAGTCGGAGGAGTGCTTCTTCGTCCTGAAGGGCTTCCTCGACGTGTTCCTCGAAGACGAGACCGGGCGCCAGGTGTGGAAGCGCCTCGGCCCCTGGGATTGCGTGTCCTGCCCGCCCGGCGTGATCCACGGCTACGAGAACCGCAGCCTGGAGCCGGTGTATTTCCAGGTGATGCATGGCCGGGCGAAGCCCGAGACCATGGGCTACGCCGATGCCTCGCTGTACGACAGGCGCGACGAGCACCTGAAGGCCGCACCCACCTCTGCGGTCGACAAGCCGATCTGACGCAGGCGGCAGGTTGCCATCCCTATTGCGCCACACCCCCGGGATCGAATACAGTCCGGGTATGTACACGCGCGCTGCCCACTGGTTCTTTTTCGGCTTCTTTCTGCCCCTGGCGGAAGGAATCGATCGGCGCTGCTGAAACATACCGAACCCGATACCGACCGCCAGGCCAAAACCTGGCGGTTTTTTTTCGCCGGGTCGATGGCCGGCATCAACCCCGCCCGATGGAGAAGCAGCATGCCGCACAAGACCGATGACGTCCGCATCAAGGAGCTAAAGGAACTCGCGCCGCCGTCGCACGTGGTGCGCGAGTTTCCGATCGACGAAAAGGTGTCCGACCTGGTGTACGACACGCGCGCGAAGATCCACCGGATCGTGCACGGCATGGACGACCGGCTGGTGGTGATCATCGGCCCGTGCTCGATCCACGACCCGCGCGCGGCGCTGGAATACGTCGAGCGGCTCGCCCCGGAGCGCAAGCGGCTCGCCGGCGAACTCGAGATCGTGATGCGCGTCTATTTCGAGAAGCCGCGCACGACCGTCGGCTGGAAGGGACTGATCAACGATCCGCAGCTCGATGGCAGCTTCCAGATCAACCAGGGGCTGCGCATCGCGCGCGAGATGCTGCTCGAGATCAACCGGCGCGGCGTGCCCGCCGGCTGCGAGTTCCTCGACATGATCACGCCGCAGTACATCGCGGACACGGTGAGCTGGGGCGCGATCGGCGCGCGCACCACGGAGAGCCAGTCGCACCGTGAGCTGGCCTCCGGCCTGTCCTGCCCGGTGGGCTTCAAGAACGGCACCGACGGCACGGTGAAGATCGCGGTCGATGCGATCAAGGCCGCCGAGCGCCCGCACCATTTCCTTTCGGTGACCAAGGCCGGGCATTCGGCGATCGTGTCCACCACCGGAAACGAGGACTGCCACATCATCCTGCGCGGCGGCAAGGCACCGAACTACGACGCTGCGAGCGTCGATGCCGCGTGCGTCGAGCTCGCGAAGTCCGGGCTGGCACAGCGCCTGATGATCGATACGAGCCACAGCAACAGCTCGAAGAAGCACGAGAACCAGATCCTGGTCGCGCAGGACATCGCAGGGCAGATTGCCGGCGGCAGCGATCGCATCATCGGCGTGATGATCGAAAGCCACCTGGTTGCCGGCCGCCAGGACCTGGTGCCCGGCAAGCCGCTGACCTACGGCCAGTCGATCACCGATGCCTGCATCGCCTGGGAAGACAGCGTGCCGGTGCTCGATGCGCTGGCCGCCGCGGTGAAGGAGCGTCGATCGAAGGCGGCGAACTATACCGGCAAGTGAGCTTCGGCGGCCGGCGCGCGGGACGGCGGCAGCGCTGCCGCTCGCCGGTCGGGCTTCACTCGGGCTTGATGTTGTTCTCGCGGATCAGCCGGGTCCAGCGTACGAGTTCGCTCTTCAGCAGTGCGGTCACCTGGTCGGGTGAAGTGCCGAGTGCCTCCGCGCCCTCCTTGGTCAGGCGTTCGCGCATTTCCGGGGACTGCATCGCCTTGACCGCCAGCTGGTTGAGCGGATTGACGATCGACGCCGGCGTGTTCGCAGGTGCCATCAGCACGAACCAGCCGCTGAACTCGAAGCCGGGCAGCCCGGACTCGGCCATCGTGGGCACCTCTGGCGCCAGCGGCACGCGCTTGATGCTGGTCACCGCGATCGAACGCAGGCGCTTCGATTCGACGTGCGGCAACACCGCCACCAGGCTGATGAAGCTCATGTCGACCTCGCCACCGAGCACCGCGGTCAGGGCCGGACCGCCGCCCTTGTAGGGTACGTGCACGATGTCCGCCTTCGTCAGCTGCTTCATGAACTCGGCGGGAATGTGCGGGTTGGATCCACTGCCCGATGACGAGAATGTCATCCGGCCGGGCTTCGCCTTCGCGAGCGCGATCAGTTCCTTCAGGTTGCGTGCCGGCACCGACGGGTGGACCACCAGCATCGCGGGGGAGGTCGCCACCAGCGACACCGGCGCGAAGTCGCGGATCGGGTCGTAGGGGACCTTACCCATCAGCGGCACGTTGACCACGAACGGCAGTGTGTTGAGCAGCAGCGTCGTCCCGTCGGCTGCCGCGCGCGCGACATACTCTGTACCGATCACGCCGGTCGCCCCGGAGCGGTTCTCGACCAGGAAGTTCTGGCCAGCCAGTTCGGTCATGCGCGCGGCGAGCAGGCGCGCGATCACGTCGACGCTGCCACCGGGCGGGAACGGCACGACGATACGGATCGTCTTGCCGCCGGCGACTGGCTGGGCAAACACCGAAGGCGCGACGGCGCCGGTCGCGGCGAGCATGGCGACAACGACAGGAAACAAAGCCGCGCGCGGTCGCGCCACGGACGACGGAATGGATCGGATCACAACGCCTCCTGGGATTGACCGGCACGATGGCCGGTGACCCGGCGTGCGGAACCGCAGGTCAGCGCCCGTTCGCACACCGTGGTCGGTGGAAGAGCTTACCGCGAAGCGTGCCGCGGGTCCTGTCTGTCCGGGGACGCTTCAGTCGTTGCCGACCAGGCGCATCACTTCCTGAGCAGCTGCAGCGGTGTCGTCCCGGATCGCCTGTTCAGCCGCCGCCGCATCGCCGCTGCGGATCGCCGTCACCAGGTCGCGCAGGCCGCCGATCGCCTGCGTCGAACGCGCGCGGGAACGGTCGGCATGCGACAGGCCGACCGCGCGCCAGCGCCAGATGCGGGCATGCAGCCCGCCGAGCATCGAGGACAGCACGTCGCTGCGCGCACCGTCGAACAGCGCGGCATAGAAGCCGTTCTTCGCGGCCAGGATGCCGTCGGCGGCGCCCGCCGCATAGGCGCCCTCGACGTCGCGCAGAGCCGCGGCGAGGCGGTCCATTGCCTCGGGTGGCGCCCGCTCGATGAACAGCCGTGCCGCCAGCGCCTCGAGCGAGGCGCGGATGCGGTACAGGTCGACCGCCTCGGCCCGCGACAGGGCCCGTACCACCGGGCCCTTGTTGGGCACCGTCTCGACCAGGCCCTCGGACTCGAGCTGGCGCAGCGCCTCGCGGATCACGGTGCGCGACACGCCCACGCGGTCGATCAGTTCGCGCTCGGTCAGGCGCTGGCCGGGCGCCAGGTCGCCGGAAATCACCGCCGCGCGCAGCCGGTCCACGACTTGCTGGCGCAGGGGCGCCGCAAGCGCACGCACCGCCAGTGGCGCAGGCGGGGCAGGTCTGGCAGCGGAATCGGCGGGCTGGTCCATGGCAGGCAGAGTGTACTTGCGGCGCGGCAGTCCGAACGCAGAGGCGGTACGCGGCGCGCACAATCGTAATACGGTATTATGGCTCCACTCGCACGATCAATCCAAAGGAGCGTTTCAAGATGAGCGAACCCATCAATGTCGGCATCGTCGGCCTCGGCCGCTGGGCCAAGGTGCTCACCCGCGCGGCACGCGCGTCGACCAGCATCCGCATCGTCACCGGCTACAGCCGGTCGCAGGAAAAGCGCGATGCCTTCCAGGCCGAATTCGCCGACACCGGGTTCAAATCGGCCGCGACGATGGAAGCGATGCTCGCCGACCCGTCGATCAAGGGCGTGATCATCACCGTCCCGAACGAGCAGCACCTGCCAGTCGCGGAACAGATCGCGAAGGCGGGCAAGCACATCTATACCGAGAAGCCGATCGCCGCCGAACTGTCCGACGGCCTGAAGATCGAGGCACTCCAGAAGCAGTACGGCGTGACCGTGACCGTCGGCCACTCCGCCCGGCTGCTGGCCGGCGTGCGCATGATGAAGGAGAAGATCGATGCCGGCGAACTCGGCCGCGTCGGCTTCATCGAGGCCAACTTCTCGAACGAGCGCGCGCTCGAACTGACCCCGCAGACCTGGCGCTGGTACAAGGATCGTGCACCCGGCGGCCCGCTCTCGCAGCTCGCGGTGCACATGTTCGACATCGTCCACCTGCTGGGCGGCGACGTGTCGCAGGTCTCGTCGATTGCGTCCAAGCTGTCCCCGGTCGGCGCCGAGGTCGACGACCAGTCGATGTCGTTGGTCAAGTTCGGCAACGGCACGATCGCCTACGTCGGCACCTGCTGGACCTCGCCGGGCATCTTCTCGGTGCGCGTGTTCGGCTCGAAGGGCCTGATGCACTACGAAGTCGACTTCGGCACCTGGGACACCCCGTCGAACCTGCACAAGACCTCGGCGCTGTACATCCAGCGCGGCAAGGACTGCTACGGCAAGCGCGAAGACCTCACGATCCCGGCGAGCGACATGTTCCGCGACGAACTCGAGCAGTTCGCGCAGAGTTGCGTCACCGGCACCGTGCCGATGCTCTCGGCGCACAACGGCAACGTCGCCATCGCGATGATGAACGCCGCGCTTAAGTCGATCGACCGCAACGGTGCGCTGGTGGCAGTCGACGAAGTGATGGAAGCGGCTCGCAAGGCCTGACCCGAAAAAGGACACAGACATGCTCCCGACCCGATACTTCATCGACCTCACCCAGCCCGAGATCGCCGCGCAGCTGAAGCACAACCCGCTGGTGATCCTGCCGGCGGGCAGCGTCGAGCAGCACGGCCCGCACCTGCCCACCGGCACCGACATCTACGCATCGAACGTGATCGGCAATGCCGTGGCCGAACGCATGGACGGCCTGGTGCTGCCGGGCGGCCCGCTGGGCGTGACCCCGATGCACATGCCGTTCGAAGGCACGATCACGCTGTCGCCGGAGACCTACCAGCGCGTGGTGGTCGAGACCTGCGAGTCGACTGCCCGCCACGGTGCGCGCGACCTGCTCATTCTCAACTGGCACGAAGGCAACATCCCGTCGCTAGCACTGGCCTCCGAGAAGCTGCACCGCGAGCACCACATGAACGTGGTGGTGGTGCAGGCCTGCTACGTCGCAGCAGAGCTGTACGGCCACGATTGCGGCGGGCTGACCCATGGCGGCGAGATCGAGGCGCTGGCGGTGCTCGCGTACCGCCCCGACCTGGTCCACCTCGACCGGATCGACTATTCCTCCGACCATTCGCAGGGCCGCAAGTGGGACAAGCTGCGCCGCACACATGCGTTCCAGCCCGTGCTGCGCGACATCAAGACCATCGCCCCGACCGGCTGGTACGGCGCGCCCGAGCATGCAACCGTCGACAAGGGCCTGAAGATGCTGTCGGACATCGCCGACGCGATCGCCAAGGAAGCCAGCGAGCTGTTCCGGATGCTGGCCGAGGCCCAGGGCGGCACCGCCGAGATCAAGCAGCTCAAGCTGGCCAGCTGAGCGAAGGAGGCCCCTGACATGGCACGCGTATTCACCCAGGCCGGCGCGAAGTCGATGGGGCTTCCCGGCCGCAAGTCGATCGAGATCGCCTCGCAATCGATGGGCACAGACAACGTCACCCTCCGCTACGTCGAGATCCCGGTCGCCCAGCCGGGCGCCGGTCCGCGCAAGCCGCACCGGCACGACGGCTTCGAGGAAGTGATCCACGTGCTCGAAGGCAACGGCTGCACCGAGGCCGACAGTGGCAGCTATCCGATCGCCGCCGGA
This sequence comes from Rhodocyclaceae bacterium, assembly GCA_020248265.1. NCBI lineage: Bacteria > Pseudomonadati > Pseudomonadota > Betaproteobacteria > Rhodocyclales > Rhodocyclaceae > Rhodocyclaceae bacterium. The sequence goes on along the minus strand of JADCHX010000011.1, from coordinate 149,324 downwards.
GACACCATCGTGCTGCCGTCCGGCGAATGGCATGCGACACGCAACACCGGCGACACCACGCTGAAGCTGCTCTGCTTCTTCCCGGTCGGCGACATCACCGCCCGTACCTCCAACGGCTGAAAAGAAAACCGATGCCCATCGACATCCTGTGCCTTCGCCCCGAGTCCGACTTCACCCGGGTCGGAGTCGCCATTCCCGCCGGCCCGTCGATCGCCTTCCGCGCGCCCGATGCGGCCGACGTGCCCGAGCTGATGACGGAAGCGCGCGTGCTGGTGATCCCGGCCGTCGGGCCGAAGCTCGCACCCGCGCTGTTCGAAACGGCGAAGGCGCTGAAGCTGGTGCAGATCACCGGCGCCGGCGTCGACCGGCTCGACCAGCCGACGCTGACGCGCCTGGGCATCCCGGTCTGCAACGTGCCCGGCGGCAGCAACGGCGCGCTCGCGGAGTATGCGGTCGGCCATGCCCTCGCGCTGCTGCGCCGCTTCAGCTGGGCCGATGCCGAAGTGAAGAGGGGCAACTACGTACCGTTCCGCAACCGGATGGTCGCGGACAACCTCTCCGGCCTCGACGGCATGCAGGTCGGCATCGTCGGCATGGGCACGATCGGCATCGCCGTGGCAAGGGCATTCGCAGCGTTCGGTTCGCGGATCGCGTTCTTCGATCCCGCGCCACGCGATCCGGCTGCGGTGGCGCAACTCGGCGCGACGTCGATGACGCTCGAGGCACTGTTGTCGGGCAGCGATGTGGTATCCCTGCACGTGCCTCTGCTGCCGCAGACGACCAACCTGCTCGGCGCACCACAGCTCGCGCTGATGAAGCCCTCGGCAGTGCTGCTCAACGCTTCGCGTGGCGGCATCGTCGATGAGGCGGCGCTGGCGACAGCCCTGACCGAAGGCCGGCTGTTCGGTGCCGCCGTCGATGTCTACTCGACCGAACCGCTGCCGCAGGACAACCCTCTGCTGTCCCTGGATGGCGAAGGCGCGTCACGGCTGCTGCTCACGCCGCACATCGCTGGCGTGAGTCGCCAGGCATCGGCAACGCTGTTCAAGGTCGCGCTCGAGAACGCGATGCGCGCGCTGGCCGGCGAGACGGCGCTGCATCGAGTGTACTGAAGCCGGCGGGTGTCGCCATGGATGGCTGCGCGCAGGTGTTTCCCGGCCGACGCCCTGGGCGAGTTGGAGTACGATCCGCGCCGCAAGCAGCAGCGGAGTGCGGACCCACCATGATCGAAGACACGACTGCAGGCGCGCAGCAAGCGGCCCGGAACAGACCCATCCGGCTGCCGCTGCACGCGTGCCCGGCCCGGTCGGAGACCGGCGGGATGCAGGGCGACCGATGAACGAACGGTCGGACATGCCGGCAGTGCAGGCGCCGATCGACCGGCTGCCCTGGGTGGGCACCACGATCTTCTCCGTGATGTCGGCGCTGGCCGCACGGCACGGTGCGATCAACCTCGGCCAGGGATTTCCCGACTTCGACTGCGACCCGGCGCTGCACCTGGCGGTGGTGGAGGCCATGCGTGCCGGGCACAACCAGTACGCGCCGATGCCGGGGGTACTGCCGCTGCGCGAGCGGATCGCATCGAAAACGGCGGCGCTGTACGGGCACCGCTACGACGCGGACCAGGAAATCACGGTCACTGCCGGGGCGACCCAGGCGCTAATGGCCGCGATCGTCGCCCTGTCCGGCCCGGGCGACGAAGTGATCGTGCTCGAACCATGCTACGACTCGTACCAGCCCTCGATCGACCTCGCAGGGGCGAGCGCGGTGCGCGTGCCGCTCGACGCTGCGCGCAACTACGCGGTCGACTGGGACCGTGTGCGCGCGGCGATCACCCCGCGCACACGGCTGCTTATCGTCAACTTTCCGCACAACCCCACTGGCCAGGTACTGGACGCGGCCGACATCGCGTCCCTCGAAGCCATCGTCGAGCACAGCGGCATCACCGTGCTGTCCGACGAGGTCTACGAGCACATCCTGTTCGACGGCCGCTCGCACCAGGGCATCGCACGTTCCCCGCTGCTCGCCTCGCGCGGCGTGCTCGTGTCCAGCTTCGGCAAGACCTTCCATGCCACCGGCTGGAAGGTCGGCTACGCATGCGCGCCGGCCGCGTTGAGCGCCATGATCCGCAAGGTGCACCAGTTCATGGTGTTCGCGGTATCGACGCCGATGCAGCATGCGCTTGCGTCCTACCTCGACGACCCGACACCGTACCTCGACCTGCCGGCGTTCTACCAGCGCAAGCGCGACCGTTTCTGCGCGGCGCTGTCCGGCTCCCGGTTCCGGTTGCTGCCTTCCCAGGGCACCTACTTCGTGCTGGCGGACTATTCCTCGATCAGCGACGAACCGGAGGACGTCTTCGCGCGGTGGCTGATCGAGCGCCACGGCGTTGCGGCCATCCCGGTATCGGCGTTCTATCGCGAGGGTTACGACAACCGGGTGATCCGTTTCTGCTTCGCCAAGCGCGAGGACACGCTCGACGCCGCCGTGGATAAGCTGCTCACGGTCTGACCCCCTCGGGGCTGGATGCCGTGCGCGCGAGCACGAGTTGGAATCATCGCCCCCCGGGTTTACCATCCGCCAACGACAACAACGCGGCAGGCTGGGGGAGAGTCGATGGACAAGGTGGTCGCGTCGCCACAAGAGGCGCTTGCAGACATTACCGACGGCGCCACGGTTGCCATCGGCGGCTTCAGCGTCGGCCACCGGTTCGCACTCAGCCTGATCACGGCGCTGCGCGACAAGGGCACCAGGGATCTCTGCGTCGTATGCAACTCGATGGGCGCAGCCGGTGAACTGCGCGGACAGATCCTCGCCGAGAACGGCCAGGTCCGGAAGCTGATCGCAGCCTTCACCGTGCGCCCGGGCATGCCCGCTGCATCCGAAGAGCAGATCCGCGCCGGGCAGATGGAGGTCGAGCTGGTTCCCCAGGGCACGCTGGTCGAGCGCTGCCGCGCCGGTGGCGCCGATATCCCGGCCTTCTTTTCGGCCGCCTGCGTCGGCACCGACATCGCGCAGGGCAAGGAGTCGCGCGTGATCGACGGCCGCACCTATGTGCTCGAAACCGCCATCAAGGTCGACTACGCGCTGCTGCGCGCCTGGCGCGCCGACCGCGCAGGCAACGTGCAATTCCGCGGCGGCAGCCAGAACCTGAATCCGGCCTTCGCCAAGGCCGCACGTATCGCGATCGTCGAAGTCGACGAGATCGTCGAGGTGGGCGACATCCCGCCAGAGCTCATCAACCTTCCCGGGATCTTCATTGCCCGCGTGGTGAAGAGCACCAACCCGTTCGATGCGAAACAGACACCGCAATCGAAGAAGCGCCCTGCAGACCAGCCCCGCCTGTACAACGGCAAGCCGGCCCTGACCCGCGCCGGCATCGCGAAGCGTGCGGCCCGGCTGGTGCGCGAAGGCAGCTACGTCAACCTGGGCGTGGGCATCCCGACGATGGTCTCGAACTACCTCGAAGGGCGCGATGTCGTGCTGCACGCGGAGAACGGCGTGCTCGGCTACGGCCGCATGGTGTCGGGCGACCGGGTCGACCCCGACATGTACAACGCCAGCGGCCAGTATGTCGAACTGGTGCCGGGCGCATCGTTCTTCGATTCGGTCACCTCCTTCGAGATGGCGCGCAGCGGGCGCATCGACACCGTAATCCTGGGCGCCTACGAAGTCGACTCGACCGGCAGCGTCGCCAACTGGAGCACCGAGAATGCGCGCCTGGGCGGCATCGGCGGCGCTATGGACCTGATCTCCGGCGGCAGCGAACTGATCATCGTGATGGAACACTGCGACAGCAAGGAGCGGCCGAAACTGAAGAAGCAGTGCCGCTTTCCGCTCACCGGCCAGCGCTGCGTCGACTGGGTGGTCACCGACCTCGCCCTGCTGCGCTGGAACGACGGCGACAGCCGCTTCGAACTGCTGGAGACTGCGCCCGGCTTTACGGTCGAAGAAGTGGTGGCCCTTACGGAAATGCCGGTGTTCCCGGTGGCTGCGGTCGGCACGATGGCCTGAGCAGCCCGGTGCATTATTGACCGGATGGAAATACTCATTGGCTGGATCGCAGCTTCCTTCCCGTCGGTTGCATGCCTAGAATGCAGGCCTGATCGGGAACCGATGCCGGCACTGGCCGCACGCGCTCGATCGAACCCGGAACCGGCATGGCCCGTGCATCGATCGGCGGCATGCAACCAGGAGGAGAGGTCATGAAGTTCGGGCTGTTCGGCGGCGGCAAGGTGGGGGGCGCCAATCCCCTGGGCGACAGCTACGGCTATCGCGATTTCATCCGCTACATCTGCGATGCCGAGGAACTCGGCTTCGAGAGCGCATTCCTGGTCGAGCACCATTTCACCGGCGTGGGGCAACTGTCGGCGTCGCTCAACCTGCTGTCGTACATCGCGGCGAAGACCAGCCGCATCCGCCTTGGCACCGCGGTGGTCGTGCTGCCGTGGCACAACCCGGTGCTGCTGGCCGAACAGATCGCAACCCTCGACGTGCTGTGCGAAGGGAGGTTCGACATGGGGGTCGGCCGCGGCTACCGCAAGGACGAGTTCCAGGCGTTCTGCATCCCGATGTCCGAGGCGCAGGAGCGCTACAACGAGTGCTTCGAGTTGCTGCTGAAATCGCTGTCGAGCCGCGAGCGCTTTTCGCACCACGGCAAGTACTGGAACTTCGAGAACATCGTCGTCGAACCGGCACCAACACAGCAGCCGCATCCACCGGTCTGGATGGCGGCCGGCCGGCCCGAGGGCATCGCCTACGTCGCCGGGCAGGGCTGCAACGTGCTGCTCGACCAGATCGGCTCGGTCGACGACACCATCGAGCGCGTGCAGGTGTTCCTGAAGGCACAGGCTGCGGCCGGCATCGTCCCTGACGCCACGCGCTGCGGCGTCACCCGCGCGCTGCATATCGTCAACAGTGAAGCCGAGCGCCGGCAAGCCTATGCCCGCCGCATCGATACGCTGAAGAAGATCGGCGAACTGGCGAAGAAGCCGCTCAACCTGGAACCTGCGACCTTCGCCGAGGGCGGCATCGCCAGCGACGACGCGGCGCTGATCGGCACCCCCGAGGAGATCGGCGAGCGACTGCAGAAGCTTGCCGACGGGGGCGTCGAGTACGTACTGCTGACCAATGCGACGGCCAGCCGCGAGTCGCTGGTGACCTTCTCCGAGAAGATCATGCCGCATGTGCGCAGCCGTGCACCGGCAGCCGCGCTCGAAGCCGCCTGACCCGCACCGAACGAGGAGCATCGATGAGCAGCCACGCCGGCACGCCAGCCTTCCGGGAAGGCTTCGTCCAGACCAATGGCCACGGCCGCATGCATTACCTCGAGGCCGGCAGCGGCACGCCGCTGGTGCTGATCCATACCAACGGCGGATCCGCCCACCAGTATGCCGGCGTGATGCCGGCGCTTGCGCGCCAGTTCCGCGTGATCGCCTGGGACATGCCGGGGCACGGCGATTCCGACCCGGTCACGCGACACTACTCGATCGCCGACTACTGCGCGGCGCTGGCGGCCTTCATGGACAGCCTGTGCATCCCGGCTGCGCATGTTTCCGGCTGCTCCTGCGGCGGCACGATCACCATCGGATTCGCCACTGGCCATGCCGCGCGCACCCTGTCGGCGGTGATCGTCGAGACGCCATTCCGGACGTTCGACGAGTGGGGCGCGCGCTGGGCGCATACCGAAGCGAACTTCTGCATTCCGACCCAGGGCATCGACGAGGTGCGCAACCGGGTCGCGCGCGTCGACGACGCCCTGCTCGCGCGCTGGAACATCGACCGCAACAAGGCCGGTGGCAAGCTGATGATCGACGTGATGTGGGCGATGCGCGGCTTCGATGCCAAGGCCGGGCTGGCCGCGATCACCCGGCCGGCGATGGTCCTGTACGGTGCGAAGGGGCCGACCATCGCAATGCGCGACCGGGCGGCGGCGGCGGCACCGGCAATGCCGATCGAAGTGCTGCCGGACTCCGGGCATTTCCCGATGCTCGACGAGCCGGACGCGTTCGCCGCCACGCTTGCGCGCTTCTGCGGCGCAGCTTCGCGCTGATCGGCGCGTCGCGCCGCCCGGCAGACTGCCCGGAACGCTGATGCAACTGCGATCGGCGGCGGCGCGATGAACAAGCTGCTCGGCATGCAGGCCTTCGTCAGCGTGGTCGAATGCGGCGGATTCACCGGCGCAGCCAGGCGGATGGGCCTGTCGGTGTCGGCGGTCACCAAGAACGTCGGCCGCCTGGAGTCTGAACTGGGCACGCAACTGCTCGCCCGCACCACGCGCCGGGTCAACATCACCGAGTTCGGCCGCGAGTACTACGCGAGCTGCCGCAAGGTGTTCGGCGAACTCGAGGGCGTCGAGAACGCGCTGCGCCAGTCGCAGGAGCAGCCCAGGGGCAAGGTCAACCTGCTGTGCCCGGCGTTCTTCGCCCGGGTGAACCTGATGCCCAGGCTGCACGAATTCAATGCGCGCTACCCGGACATCGAACTCGACGTGACGCTCGGCGACAGGCATGCCGACCTGATCGATTCAGGCATCAACCTCGCGGTCGTGGTCGGCGAACTGAAGGATTCGCGCTTCGCCAGCCGGCTGCTCACGCGCGGCCCGCGGGTGTGCTGCGCGACGCCGGAATACTTCCGGCGCCACGGCATGCCGCAGCAGATCGACGAGGTGATGTCTCACAACTGCCTGGTGAGCCGCACGGCGCTGTGGCAGTTCCGCGAAGGCGGGCGCACCATCGAGGTTGCGGTCAAGGGCAACCTGGTGGTGCGTAGCGGCGATGCGCTGCGCGAGGCGACGCTGTCCGGGCTGGGCATCGCGCAGTCGAACTGGTGGCTGTTCCGGCAAGACCTCACGGCCGGGACGCTAGTGGAATGCCTCAAGAAGCATCGAGTGCCGGGACGATCGATGTCGGTGGTGTATCCGCCGACGCGCTTCGTGCCGCGCAAGGTCCGTGTCATGATCGATTTCCTGGTCGAGATCACGCGCGTCTGAACGCGTGACCGGCCTCGCGGCGGCGGCATGCCGCCGGAGAACCCGAGAGGAGGAGCAACCGATGTCCCGCATCCTGACCACCGCAGCACTGGCCGGCTGCCTTCTCGCCAGCGCATGGTCCGCCGGCAGCGTATCCGCACAGGCCTTCCCCGCGCGGCCGCTGATGATCGTCAATGGCAACGCAGCCGGTGGCACGCCCGACATCCTGGCGCGCCAGATGGCAGAAGAACTGCGGCAGGCCCTCGGCCAGAGCGTGGTGGTGGTGAACCGCACCGGCGCCAACGGATCGATCGCGGTGGAATCGGTGCGCCGGGCGACCCCGGACGGCCACACCCTGCTGTTCGCGACCATGACCACGATGGCGGTCAACCCGCACCTGCAGAAAGATGCGCGCTACAACGGCGCCCAGGACTTCGAACCGATCGCCACCCAGGTGCTGCAGCCGCTGCTGTGGGCGACCACCTCCAGCCAGCCGTTCAAGTCTCTGAAGGACGTGGTCGAACAGGCCCGCGCCCATCCGGGGAAGATCATCGCCTCGCGCCAGGGCTTCGGCGCCTCGTCGCACCTGACGGTGGCCGCACTCACCGGCCGCAACAAGATAGAGTTCAACCTGATCGGCTTCACCGGGTCGGCCGACACCTTCATGGCCCTGCGGCGCGGCGACGTCCAGCTGATGGTCGACCTGCCGCAGTCGATGCTGCCGCGCATCCAGGCCGGCGACCTGGTGCCGCTCGCCGTCACCAGCGCGGCGCGGATCAAGGCCCTGCCCAACGTCCCTACCTGGATCGAGCAGGGCGTGATGGACAACGAACTGACCGCCTGGTACGTCTACCTCGCACCGAAGGGCACGCCGGCCGCGATCGTCGGGCAGCTCAACACCGAGATCAACCGGATCCTCATGCAACCGAAGTTCCGGCAGCGGCTCGAGGAGGTCGGCGGCATCGTGCGCACGCTGTCCCCTGCGGACCTGCGCCGCTTCATGGCAGAGGAACATGTGCGCTGGGGTGCGCTGCTCAAGAATGCCGGGGTCAACCCGGATTGACGGCATCGGTCCAAAGCGCACCGCTGCAGCCCGTACCGTTCGGCTGTAACCTGGCGCACATCATGCTTAACCTGCATCGGCAGCCCTCCGGAGGATCACCGTCTTGCCAGCGCCACAGCCTGAACACTATCTCGACCGTATCCTCAACCCACGCTCGATCCTGATCGTCGGCGCCTCGAGGGACCCGGTCAAGCGCGGCAACCGTGCGATCCAGTCGCTGGTCGCCGACGGATACGCCGGCACGATCATCCCGATCAATCCGCGCGAGACGGAAATCCTCGGCTTCGCGGCCTATCCGTCGATCACCGATGCACCGGGCGAGCTCGACCTGGCTGTGGTGTGCACTGCTGCGCACACCGTCAAGGCGGTGATCGAGGAATGCGGCCGGCGCAAGGTGAAGGGCGCGATCCTGCTCGCCGCCGGCTTCAGCGAGATCGGCGAGCAGGGCCGCATCCTCGAGGACGAAGTCGTGGCACTGGCGAGACACTACGGCGTGCGCCTGATCGGCCCGAACACCAACGGCATGTTCAGCGCCCGCCTCGGCTGCAACGCCTGGGGCCTTCCCGACATCCCGCGCGGCCCGCTCGGCCTGCTGTCGAACTCGGCCAACTGCGTCACCTCGATCGTGATGCAGGCGCGCACGCATGGCTTCATGGGCATCAACACGATGCTCAGCGTCGGGAACCAGGCGGACATCGAGTTCCACGAGTACCTCGAGTGCCTGGGGGAGGATCCGGCCATCTCCGCGGTGATGCTCTACCTGGAGGGATTCAAGAACGCAGCGGCCTTCCGCGAGGTCGCGCGCCGCACCACGCAGAAGAAGCCGGTGGTGATGTACGTAGCGGGACGCACCAGCGAAGGCAAGCGTGCCGCGAAGTCCCACAGCGGCTCGCTCGCCGGGGCCTACGCGATCAACCGCGGCGCGCTCCGGCAGTCGGGCGTCACCGTGGTGGAGCGCCTGTACCACCTGTATCCGGTCGCCGAGGCGCTGAGCCTGTTCCCGTCGATGCGCGGCCGCCGCGTCGCGGTCGTCTCCGAAGGCGGCGGACCGCTGACCGTGGCAGCCGATGCACTGGTCGAGCAGGGGCTGGTGCTCGCGCAGCTGTCGCAGGAGACGCAGGCGCGCATCCATGCCGTCGTGCCCAACGCCACCGCGATCGACAACCCGGTCGATGCCGGTGGCGGCACCGATCCGCGCGCCGAATACTACGGCCCGATCGTGCGCGCGATCCTCGAGGATCCGGCGATCGACGCAGTGCTGATCGTCGGCCTGCTCGGCGGCTATGCCGATCGCTTCGGCCCACAGGCGGCACCCGCCGAGCATGCGGTCTGCGCCGAACTGGGCGCGATGATGCGCGAGTACGGCAAGCCGGTGATCGTGCAGAGCCACTATGCCGACATGAAGACGCAGTCGCTGCGCATCCTGCGCGAGGCTGGCGTGCCCTTCCAGCGGCATGTCGAAGTCGCGGTACAGTGCCTCGCCAGCGCGGCCGATGCGTCCGCGGCCCGCGCACGCAACGCCGCTGCCGCCGGCGCGGCGCAGTCGATGCAGCACCCGGCACCGGCGGCCGTGCGCATCATCGATTCGGCGATGGCTGAAGGCCGCGACCTGCTGGAGACCGAGGCGCGCGACCTGCTCATCGCCTGCGGCATCGCGATGCCCGGCCACCTGCTGCTGCGCAGCGTCGACGACGCAGCCGCTGCGATCGACCGTTTCGGAGACTCACGGCTGGCAATGAAGGTCGTCTCCGCCGACATCCTGCACAAGTCGGAGGCGCAGGGCGTGCTGCTCGGCCTGCAGGGTGCAGGTGCGCTGCGCGAGGGCTGGCGGAAGATCGCGGCAAACGCCGAGTCCTACCATCCCGGCGCACGCCTCGAAGGCATGCTGGTGACGCCAATGGCCCCGCGCGGCACCGAGTTCATCATCGGCATCACCGACGACCCGCAGCACGGCCCCGTGATGCTGTTCGGCCTGGGCGGCGTGTTCGTGGAAGTGATCGGGGACGTCGTGTTCCGCGCGCTGCCGCTGACGACGGAAGACGCGCTCGACATGATCGGCAGCCTGAAGCATTCGGCGGTGCTCGACGGCGTGCGTGGCGCCGCTCCGGTCGACCGCGCCGCGCTGGCGGACCTGCTGGTGCGGCTGTCCCGCGTCCGCGAACTGCATCCGCAGATCGCAGAGATCGACCTCAACCCGGTGATCGCGCATGACGGTGGCCAGTCCGTCGTCGACGCGCGCATCGTACTGCGCAGGAACGTTTCCAAACCCGCCTGAAAGGTCCGCCCATGAATGCGTGCTGCAAGCGTGTATTGCCCCTGTTGCTCGTCGTTGCATCGGCCGGCGCGGCCGCACAGCAGTACCCGTCCAAGCCGGTGCGCGTGGTCATCGGCTTCGCCGCCGGCGGCAGCGTGGACCTGGTCGGGCGCACGGTGGCCCAGGCGCTCGCGGGTGCATACGGCCGGCCGGTCGTGGTCGACAACCGGCCGGGTGCGGCGAGCCATATCGCTGGGGCGCTCGTTGCCGCAGCGATACCGGACGGCTACACGCTGCTGGTGAGCAGCCAGGGTGGCCTCGGCACCAACCTCGCGCTGTACACGAAGATGCCGTACAACCCGCTGAAGGACCTGACCCCGGTCACGCTGCTGGTGTTCCAGCCGCAGATCGTGCTCGTCAACCCGAAGGTCGAGGCGCGCAACATCAAGGAGCTGATCGCTCTCGCCCGCGCAAAGCCCGGTGGGCTCAACTACGGATCGGCCGGTTCCGGTGGCGTGCTTCACCTGGCGGCCGAACTGTTCAGCAGCATGACCGGCACGAAGATGACGCACATCGCCTACAAGGGCGGCGCGCCAGCACTGGTCGACCTGATCGGCGGCCAGATCGACCTCACCTTCCAGCCACTGCCGGAAGCCCTGCCCCACCTGCGCGGCGGGCGCGTGCGCCCGCTGGCCATGACGAGCGCGAAGCGATCCGCGTCGGCACCGGACATCCCGACCGTCAGCGAGTCCGGGCTGCCCGGGTTCACGTTCACCAGCTGGATGGGCACCGCCGGACCGGCCGGCATGCCTGCCGCGCTGACGGCGCAGATCAGCGCCGACTGGAACAAGGCGCTGAACGCACCCGAAGTGCGACCGCGCCTGATCGAAGCCGGACTCGACATCGCCGGCGGCACGCCCGAGCAGTTCGCCGCGCACATGCGCAGCGAGGTCGACGCGATGATGAAGCTCGTGAAGGAATCCGGCATTCCCCCAGTCGAGTAGCCGACATCCGGGTCTGACCCCGGGGTCAGACCCCAGGGTCAGACCCGGATTTTTTGTGGTCTACTCGGTCGGTATGCGGGCGTCGCGGATGGTCTGTCGCCAGCGCTTCAGTTCGGATTCGATCATCCGCTGGAACTGGCCGGGGGCCTGCGCGGCGGGTTCGAGGCCGGTCGCCTGCAGGCGCTCGCGCACGTCGGTGGCCGCCATCGCGCGGCCGACCTCGTCGTACAGCCGTTGCACGACAGCCTTGGGAGTCGCCGACGGCGCGACGATGCCATACCAGTTGGTCACCACCACGTCGAAGCCGAGTTCGGTCATCGATGGCACCTCGGGCAGCGCGGCGCTGCGCTTCACCGAGGTCACCGCAAGCGGCCGCAGCCGCTTCGTCTGCACGTAGGGCAGCGAACCGCCCATGCCGATGAAAGTCCCCTGGATCTGCCCGGCGACGGCATCGTTCACGGCCGGACCGCCGCCCTTGTACGGGATGTGGTTGAGGTCGAGCCCGGCCCTGAGCTTGAACAGTTCCAGGGTGAGGTGCAGCCCGCCACCATTGCCGGACGAGCCGATATTCAGCTTGCCAGGCTGCGCCCTGGCCAGCGCGAGGAAGTCCTTGACGGTCGTGGCCGGCACCGCCGGGTTCACCATCAGGATGTACGGCGTCTCGGCGATCAGTGCGACGCCGGTAAACGCCTTCACCGGATCGGCCGGTGGCTGCTTGACGAAGTAGGCAGGGTTGATGGTGAGCGCGAGGTCGGCGAGCAGCAGCGTGTAGCCATCGCCGGCGGCGCGCGCGACCACGTCGGTGCCGAGCATGCTGGCGGCACCCGGCCGGTTGTCGACCACGACCGACTGCGCCATCAGTTCGGACAGTTTCTGGCCGATGATGCGGCCGGTGACGTCGGACCCGCCGCCCGGCGCAAACGGCACGACCAGGCGGATCGGCCGACTCGGCCAGGCATCGGCTGCGATCGCCGACGCGGCAGGCATCGCCACCATCGCGACCAGCAGCGGGAGCAGCGGTGCGGACGGACGCTTCGTGTTCATGGCGGGACCTTCGTTCGGGCTGGTGGAGGACTGCGCGGGCTGTATGCTGCGTGCGTTCCTTGCTGCCGGCAAGCCCCCGACCAGCCCCACCCGGCTCAGCCGTAATGGACGATCGCCCGGCCCTGCACCTTCCCGTCGACCGAGCGTGAGCAGTGCTCGATTACCCGGTCGAGGGTGATCGGGAATCCTATGCGATCGAGGTGGCGCGGCCGCAGGTCGGTCGCCACGCGCGCCCATACCTGGCGGCGTACCGCCATCGTCGTGTTCGAGTTCACGCCGATCAGCCGGACCCCCCGCAGGATGAACGGAAACACCGAGGTCGCGAGGTCCGCTCCGCCGGCATTGCCGAAGGCCCCGATCACGCCGTTCTCGGCCATCGATCGGGTCAGCCAGGAGAGTTGCTCGCCGCCGACGGAATCCAGCGCGCCGGCAAACTGCGCCTTCTCGAGCGCCTTCCTGCCCATCTCGAACTCCCCGCGCACCAGCACCTCGGCTGCGCCGAGGTCCATCAGGTAGTCGCGCGACGCCGCCTTGCCGGTCAGCGCGACCACCTGGTAGCCGCGACGCGCCAGCATGTCGATGCCGATGCTGCCGCAACCACCGGTCGCCCCGTTAACCAGCACCCGGCCACTGTCCGGCGCGAGTCCGTTGAGTTCCATCAGGTGGATCGCGAGCGCGGCGGTGAAGCCGGCCACGCCCATCGTGCCCACATCGAGCAGCGACATGCCCTGCGGCACCGGGATCACCCAGTCGGCGGGCACCCGCACACGCTCGGAAAAACCACCGTCATGGCTCACCCCGAGCCCGAAGCCGTTGACGAACACCGGGTCACCGGGCTTGAAGCGCGGATCTGCCGAAGACTCGACCACGCCCGCGACATCGATGCCGGCGATGCACGGAAAGCGGGACATGATGCGGCCGCGGCCGGTGACGGCGAGCGCATCCTTGTAGTTGATGCTCGCGAAACGCGACGCGATGACCACCTCGCCGGTGGCCAGTTCGTCGATCGTGGCATCGACCAGCGCGCTGGTGACGGTCTTGCCGTCGTCCTGGCAGACCCGTACCGCCTTGAATGTGGACATCGCTCTTCCTGTCGATGGAGTCTTCGGCAGCCGGATCGACTCAGCCGGGTGGCCAGGCGAAAGGCCTGCCACCGAGGATGTGCAGGTGCAGGTGGAACACGCTCTGCCCGGCCGCTGCGCCGTTGTTGACATTGAGCCGGAACGCACCGCCCACGCCGAGTTTCTCGGCGATCGCCGGGGCGACCAGCATCAGGTGGCCAAGCATCGCCTGGTCGGCCGGTGACGCGTCGGCCAGGTTGACGATCGGCTTCTTCGGAATCAGCAGCACATGCACCGGCGCCTGCGGATTGATGTCGCGGAACGCCAGGCAGAGGTCGTCCTCGTGGACGATGTCTGCGGGAATCTCGCGCGCGATGATCTTGTCGAAAATGGTTGCCATGGAGTCCTTCCGTCGATGCCGCGGCGGTCGACCGCGAGCGTCGAGCCCGGTCGACCGCCCGACGCTGGAAGGTACCCCAAACCCGCCAGCCACACAGCGCAGACGCGATGCCGCTGGAGGCTCCGATCGGCCAGCGGCGATCTGCGCCCGTCGCAGCGGGCGCGCACGTTGCGAAGCAGCATACACGGCATGCCGTGTCAGACACTTTTGTCGCCGAAGGCCTTGACAACGCGGTTTGCGGCACTTACATTGGCTTTGTGCATCGCAGCAAAAGGGTGACGCGACAAGCGCCGTCCCTTGTAGATACCGCAATGCACACAACAATTGCCGCCTCCACAGCGCGACCACCGCGCCGGTCACGACACCCGGTCTCTGAAACCGGTACCTGGTTGTGACGCCCCATTCCCTCAGGAGATCAACATGATTCAGGTTCCGGAACAAGTCGCCGCCGTCACCAAAGCCCAGGTCGAGGGCGCAACCAAGTTCGCATCGTTCGGCCTCGAGATGACCGAGAAGTTCGTCGCGTTCCAGCTGGCGCACGCCAAGTCGGTGTTTGGCGACGCGGTGTCCAGCGCCAAGGCCTTCACCGAGCTGAAAGAGCCGGCTGCGCTGCCGGACATCAAGGCGAGCGTCGAGCCGACCGTGGAGAAAATGACCGCCTACGCGAAAGGCCTGTACGAACTGTCGGCCTCGACCCAGGTGCAGTTCTCCAAGCTGGTCGAAGAGCAGATGAACGCCGTCAACAGCCAGATGCTGTCGATGCTCGACACCGCAGCCAAGAACGGCCCGGCGGGCACCGATCTGGCCGTCTCGGCGATCAAGTCGGCGCTCGCCGCCGCCAACTCGGCCTATGACAACATCTCGAAGGCAACCAAGCAGGCGACCGAGATGGCCGAAGCCAACCTGGCGACGGTCACGAAGAAAAAAGCCGCCTGAATAGCGTCCCCGGCGGCACCCGCTCGCGGGCGTCGTCCGGCAGGCCGCCGACCGAAGGCTGGCGGCCATGACGTAAAGTGAACACCAACCCCGCTCCAGGGAACTCCTGTTGCGGGGTTTTTCACGTACGGACGGCCGCTCAGCCTGCAGGTGGCTCCTCGGCCAGCCCTGTGGCCGGACTGGCCTGCGTCGGTGCAACGTGCACGCGGTTGCATCCGGCGTGCCTGGCCGCCCGCAACGCTTCTTCGGCAAGCCGGGCGAGCGACCTGGCATCGAGCACGGACCCGTCGCGCACGGCGACGCCGATCGACAGGGTCAATGGCGCCGCCTCCGTGCGCGCTCCGGCCGCACCCGGCGCGAACCGCTGCTCGACGGCAGCGCAGAAGCGGCTGGCTGCCGCCATCGCCGCGGCACGGTCCGCACCCGGGCAGATCACCATGAACTCCTCGCTGCCGACGCGGCAGATGACATCCTCCGCGCGCGCCGACTCGTCCAGGATGGTCGCCACCGTGCCCAGCGCCTGGTCGCCAGCGGCATGCCCGAGCGTCGTATTCACTTGCTCGAAGTGGTCGATGCCGATCGACATGCACGACAGTACCTGCCGGTTACGGGCCGTTTCCGCCCATGCCTCCTCCAGCCGCTCGAACGCCTGGCGGCTGTTCGGCAGCCCCGTGAGTGCATCGATCAGGGCCGAGCGCTGCAGCCGCCGGTTCTCTGTCGCCAGCCCGGACGCGAGCTCGCGCAGTTCATCCAGCTGCTGGCGATGTACCGCACGGGCAGCCAGCGTGCGGCGAGCGGCCCGGATCCGCAGCTCCAGCATCGCGGGGTCGATCGGCTTGAACAGGAAATCGTCCGGGCCACTGACCAGGTCACGGTCAGGATCCACCGCCGGATCGGCGATGGGGCAGAAATCGAGGTTCGGCGCCCGCGTGCCGATGATGTATGTGCGCTCGCCGACCGACGCTGCGCGCAGGGCGGCGCACAGGTCGCGGCCATCGATCCCCCCATCGGGCAGGTCGATCAGCATCACATCGGGTGACTCGTCGAGCGCGGCGGCGAGCGCAGCATCGTGCGTGCCGAACCACATCACACGGTGCCCGGCACCGACGAGCAGTTCGCGCAGGCGCGTGGCACTGGCACCGTCCTCGGTCACCATGTGCACCCTCAGGCCGGGCGGCTCCACGGCCGGCAACGGGCCGGTTCCAGCCGGCAGCCCTTCGGCGCGCACGAAGTCCGTGACCGGCGCGGTGCCGTCAGACGCCTCGCCCGACGCAGCCGGCTGTTCGCCATCCTCCAGGTCCAGCCCGTCCAGCGGACTGAACGCGCAGCCCAGCAGGCTGTTCCAGTATGGCCAGCTGTCCTGCACCGTATCGCACACCCGGGCCAGCGCATCACCATCGACGCCGATGCGCGACGCCCGCAGCCTCATGATCGGCGCGATGCGCCTGCGTGCATCCGGGCCGGTGACCAGACATTCGCCGACCTGCCGCGACAGCGCGATCAGTTCGCAAACCATCTGCGGGCGCGAGGTGGCTTCGAATCCCGCCTGAGCCGGCATTTCGCTGCGAAACACCGCATCGACGCAGATCTTCGGCAGGCGCCAGTCCTCCAGGAGCGCCGCGCCGAACTCGAGATGGTCGGCGCCGAAGGCCTCGCGTTCGGCGGCCGAAAGGTCGGCGCCCGTGGCACCGCTGGAAAGTACTTCGGTGAACTTCTCCGGATACAGGGATGCCAGCACCAGCGAACCGATATCCGCAAGCAGGCCGCAGGTGAATCCCTCTTCGGGCGCAAGCACCCGCAACTGCAGGCACAACGCCTGCGCCGAGAGGCCGGTCGCCAGCGAGCGGGACCAGAACCCCTGGTAATCGAAGCCGGCGCAGCCTCCGGTACGGTTGGCGTCCAGTACGGAAAAACCGATGCACAGTTGCCGCACGACCGCGAAGCCGAGCAGCTTGACCGCATCGGCGACAGAGAGCACCGGACGCGCGGCACCGCCCTGCGTGGAGTTGGCGAACTTGATCAACCGGCCTGCAAGCGCAGGATCCGCCTGAAGTACGTTTGCGAGTTGGCTGACGGTCGCATCCTCGCTCTGGCTCAGCCGCAGGATCTCGAGCGCAACGCCTTTCGCCGTCGGCAATGCGCCACTGGCTTTCAATCGTTCGAAACGGGAAAAGACGTAGCTCACGGAGGGACCTCGGGGCAGGCGGTGATGTCGCTGGAGCGCGCTCTTCACCCTGCCGCTTTAACGACCGGCGGCCAGCCGACTTGAGCGCAGGCCGCCGGGCCATCCCTCGCACCGGACGAATCAGGGCGTCCCGGCAAGTTCCGGCGGGAGCGGATGGCCGGGCCACGCCTTGCGGAAGGCGGCAAGGGCCTCCGCGGCTTCCTGCGTACGTCCGCTGCTGCGCAGTTCGAGGATGCGCTGCAGCCACCGATCGGGAGGCAGCGAGGCCGCCTCTGCCGGGGTTGCGGTCCCGGATGCCGCCGCCTGCGGCGGTGGCGGTGGGGGCGCGGCCATCGGGGCGACTGACCGGCGCGTCGACGGAGGTTCATAGTCCGCGGCCGGACGTTCCAACGTGGCGCCGGCCGTCGGTGCAGGTACAGGCACCATCGGCTCGACAGACGGTACAGGGGCGGCGGGGGCGACTGCCGGTCGGGCGGCCGGGCTGCGTCCGTCCCGCCCAGGCCCGGACGCCAGCCCTTCAGGCAGCACGACCGCAGCGGATGGCAGCGCCGACGACGCGGGCGCCGCTACGCCGGTTCGCAGGTCCTCCGGCGCGGACTGCGGCGCGCGCTGTTCGCGATCGACCAGCAGCGTCACGGAAACGGTCACCACCAGCATGGCAGCGGCGGCGATCGGCAGTCGCGCAGCGTGCCACCACGGGCGAGGGCGGCCACTGCCGCCGGGCAAGGCCATGCCGTCATCCGGCAAGGGCTGCGGCCCGGCAGCCACCGCCCGCCGCGCGGCTGCGCGGATCGCCGCATCGACGGCGCCGGGAGGACCGTCTGCAGCGGCCGCTGCGCGCAACGGTACCGACAGGGGCGATCGCCGGTCGAGCAGGCGGGCGAGTTCGGCATCGTCCGCGCGGCGCCCGGCCAGGCCGTCGCCCGGACCGGACGCTGGGGGCTGACCTGAGACGCTCATGTCCCCTCCCGTCCGGAGGCAGCCGTGCCGGTGGCGCCGAAGCAAGCACGCAGCCTGCGCAGCGCATGGCGCAAGCGGCTCTTGACCGTCTCCCGCCCGGCACCGGTGAGCGCGGCGATCTCGTCCAGCGAAAGGCCGCCATCCTCGTGCAGCAGCAGCGCCTCGCGCTGGACGAACGGCAGCGCCGCGATCGCGGCCTGCAGTTCGCGGGCCAGCGCGCGCCGCTCGGCGATCGCCTGCGGTTCGAGGGCTGCCTCCGCGGGAAGTCGTTCGGCGAGTGTCATGCCGGATCCATCGTGCGCCTCGTCGATCGACAGCCCGTGGCTCTCATGGCTGCGCCGTGCCAGGTCGATCACCCGGTTGCGGGCGATCTGGAACAGGAAGGTCCGGAACTTCGCGCTCGGCTGGTAACGGCCACGCGCGCCGATCAGGTTCATCCAGACATCCTGGAAGACCTCGTCCGCCTCGGTACGGTGCCTGCACTGGCGCAGGATGAAACGGTAGAGCCCGGCGCGATGGCGCTCGTACAGCCGATCGAATGCCTGTGCATCGCCGTCGCGGTAGCGCAGCATCAGTTCTTCGTCTGCGTCCCCTTCCAGTGCTGCAACGCGCGAGTTCCCGGGCGTTCCGCCCGGCGATGAGCGTGCGCGATGGGCTCCGTCCGCATCCGGCATCCGCTCGGTGGTATCCACGGCAATGGCCATGCGCGGCAAGGGCAGCCGACGCGCGTCAGTCCAGTGCCAGCGTCACCCGCGGCTCGAAAGTGAAGCCGCCGGCCATCACACCTTCGCGCAGGAACGCGAGGCCCTGCTCGGCCAGCGCGGCCTCGCCGCGCACGCCCAATTCGATGTACGGTCGCTCGGCGATACGTGGCAGGCTGAACAGTTTCAGCGCAGGATACCGGCCGACACAGGCGTTCATCAGGTCGATCAGCTGGCTCTCCCCGGCACCGTAGACCAGGATAGCGATATCGACTTCCGGCACCCGCGCCAGGTGCGGATAGACCGTGTCGAGCACCCAGTCGAGCATCGGCCAGGCCATCTGCGGGAATCCGGGGAAGAAATGCACGTTGCGGAAGGTGAATCCCGGGATCCGGTTGTACGGATTCGGGATGATCGAGCTGCCTGCCGGAAACATGCCCATCGCCAGCCGGTGCGGCGTGACCTCTTCGCCCCAGCGGCCGCGGATCTCGCGCTCGGCGTCCGGATGCAGTTCAAGCCCGACCCCGCCAGCCGCCGCGGCGCACTGCCGCGTGTGGTCGTCGGGCGTGGCACCGATGCCCCCGAACGAGAACACGACATCGTCGGTGGCGAGCGCGCGCGCCAGCGCGTCGGTGATGCGCGCAGGCTCGTCCTGCAGGCAGGTCGACCACGACAACTCGAGGCCCCGCCTGCCGAGCGCCGCGACCACGGTCGAGAAGTGTTTGTCCTGTCGCTTGCCGGTGAGGATCTCGTCACCGATGATGATGCTTCCGAATCCCATTGCCTTGCTTCCTGTGCGGCGCCGCCATGCGGCATCAGGTCATTATGTAGCTTTCCAGCTGGGCGATCTGGAATTGCTGTTCGGAGATGGTCTCCTTCACCAGGTCGCCGATCGACAGCACCCCGATCACGCGCTTGTCCTCGAGCACCGGCAGGTGGCGGCAGCGCTTCTCGGTCATCACGCCCATGCACTGATCGACCGTCTGGTCGGGCCCGACGCAGACGACCTTGTGGGTCATGATCTCCGACACCCGGATATCGCGCGAGGACTTGCCGAGCAGGATCACCTTCCGGGCGTAGTCGCGCTCGGACAGCATGCCGGCCAGCACCGACCCGTCCAGCACCACCAGTGCACCGATGTCGTGCTCGGCCATACGCTCGAGCGCGGTGAACACGCTCTCGTGCGGCGCGATCGACACGACACCCGGCTTTCTTTCGATCAATTGCCTCGCTGTCTTCATGGGATCCTCCCCTGGCGACCGGGCTCAGGCGGGGCGCTCCGAGGCACCACTGCTGCCCGCCCCCGCAGTATGGGCGCGCGGGTCGCCGGTGCCAACAGCCGCGGTGCTAACCGTGGGAAACGAAACGGCCCCGCCGAAGCGGGGCCGGGATGCTGCGACGCGGGGCTGCTCCGCCCTCCTGCTACTTCGTCTCGTCGCCGGCGGCGGCCGCGCCGCGCGGCGGGATTTTCAGGCTGAGGATCATCGACGCGGCCAGCACGGTGATGACGACACCGAGCGATACGTACACCGGGATCTTGTAGACGTCCAGCAGCAGCATCTTGGTGCCGATGAAGATCAGGATGATCGCGAGGCCGTAATTGAGCAGGTGGAACTTGTCCTTCATGTTGGCGAGCAGGAAGTACATCGCACGCAACCCGAGGATCGCGAAGATGTTCGACGTCAGCACGATGAACGGGTCGAGCGTGATGGCGAAGATCGCCGGGATCGAATCGACCGCGAACACCACGTCGATGACGCCGATCATGATCAGCACGACGAACATCGGCGTCGCGTACTTCACCCCGTCCTTGAACACAAAGAACTTCTCGCCGGCGTACTCGCGCGTGATCTTCATCTTGCTGCGCAGGAACTTGAGCATCGGATTCTGCTCGAGGTCAGGTTCGTCATCCGCATGCGCCCACATCTTGTAGCCGGTGTAGACGAGGAACGCGCCGAACACGTACAGGATCCAGTGGAAGTGCTGGATCAGCCAGACGCCGACCAGGATCATGATCGCGCGCAGGATGATCGCCCCGATGATCCCGTAGATCAGCGCGCGCCGCTGGTACTCGGGTGGCGTCGCGAAGAACGTGAAGATCATCAGGAACACGAAGATGTTGTCGACCGCAAGCGACTTCTCGATCAGGTAGCCGGCCAGGAACTCGAGCGATTTTTCCCAGGCGACGAACCAGCCGAAATCGGCCCCGAACCGGGCGACGTACTCGGGCGCGCTGTACTTGTCCCACAGGTAGAGGAACAGCAGGCCGTTGAACACGAAGGACAATGCGATCCAGAGGATCGACCAGTTCAGCGCCTCCTTGAAGCTGACCGCCTTCGAACCCTTCCGTTCGAGCAGCAGGATGTCGATCGCCAGCGCGATCATGACAAACAATGCAAACGCACCCCACATCCAGGGTTCCCCGACCTGGATCTCGAAATCTGCAGCCTGTTCTAGGTTCATCTCTCTTCGCTCGCTACACCCGCCCGCACTGCCCCCAGGACCGCCGGGCAGGCGATCGAAGGCTGCAACCAGTCAGGGATTGTTCGTTCTCGGTGGCGCCAATGGCGTACATTGTTCAGGTCGGACCCGCCATGAACGTTCTCGGTAATCGCCACGACAGTCGTGCGGGCCCTGTGTCTTTGACAAAGTCTGTCGGCAAAGTTTCAATCTGGCGAAACTTTCTTTTGGTGATGCCGGCCGAGCCTGCCATTGCCTGACGTCAGCCAGCGGCCAGGATCGCCTCGGCGCGCCCGATCAGTTGCTCGGCCTGCCGGATACTGACGATATCCAGCATCCGGCCATCGAGCGACACCGCACCCTGCCCCGCGGCCGCGGCCGACTGCATCGCCTCGATGATGCGGCGCGCCTGGGCGACTTCGTCCGCGCGCGGACTGAAGACCTCGTTGACCGGGCCGATCTGCGCCGGGTGGATGCACATCTTGCCTTCGAAGCCGAGCGCCGCTGCGCGATGCGCGCTGGCGAGCAGGCCTTCGGTATCGCGGAAATCGGCGAACGGGCCGTCGAGCGGACGCAGGTTCCATGCACGCGCCGCGACCACCAGCCTCGAATGCACGGCATGCCAGGGATCGCCCCAGTGGAAGCCGCGCGCGCCGCCCGGCTGCCCCGCGGCCGGATCGGTCAGCACGCCGTAATGCGGCGTCACGCCGCCGATCGATGTCGTTCGCATCCGCGTGGAGGCGGCGAAGTCGCCGCTGCCGAAGGTGATGCCTTCGAGACGCGACGCCGGCTGCGCGGCCGAGGCCGCGATCGCCTCGATGTTCGCGATGCCCATCGCGCTCTCAACCAGCGCCACCAGGCCGGTCCGTTTCGACCGTCCTGCCTCCATCTCGACCTGGCCGACGAGCATGTCGACCGCATGCAGGTCGGCCGGGCTTGTCACCTTCGGGATGATCAGCACGTCGACGCGCGGACAACGCCCGACGATGTCGATCACGTCGCGGAACATGAACGGGGTGTCGAGTCCGTTGACCCGCACCTCCAGCGTCCGGCGTCCCCAGTCGATCCCGTTCAGCGCGTCGACCACGTTGGCGCGGGCGGTCGCCTTGTCGGCGAAGGCCACTGCGTCCTCGAGGTCGAGGTAGACCGCATCGGCGGCCGAGCGCGCGGCCTTCTCGAACATCTTCGGCTGGGAGCCGGGCACCGCGAGTTCGCTGCGGAACAGGCGGGTCGGGCGTGCGGCTGCGGGGACTGGCATCATCAGGCAGGGTGATCCTGGCTCGTGGGTGGGCGGAAGTATAGCCAGTTGCCCCTGGTTCCCCTGTCAGGCGGGCACGGAACGACGACCCGCGGCGGCCCGTTCGGGAAGCGCCCACGCTGCCCTTCCTGATGCCTTTCGGCGCGCCGGCGCTAAAGATGCCGCCGGCACGCCCGTTATACTGGCTAAATGATCGACCTGCCTGCTCCCGACCGTCCGGACCCGTCCCCTGCGCAGCCGGTTGCGCCCGGCCGTGCGGCGCCCGCGCTGACTCCGGCGTGCAGCCGCACGACCTGGTCGCCGGCGCTGGCCACCTGCGCCGCCGCGCTGCTGCTCGCCACCGGCTGCAGCATGACATCGACCGAAGTCGCCAACCGGGTGCTGCCAGGAAGTACGCTGGTGCCGGACTACGCGCTGCCGGTGAGCCCGTCGCTGAGCATCCCGCTCGAGTCGGCGCTGGCAGCGGCACTGGTGTACTGGTTCGTCGATCCGCTCGGCCCCAACTGGGAAGTCGCGGAGCGCCAGGTGTCGCCGACGCTCGTGCACCTGTCGCTGCGCAAGAAGCGCATCGCGACCGGCGGCGACGGCGAGCCGCCGCAGATCGTGCGCCGCCGCGCGACCGAACTGGCGCTGAAGGCCGGGCTGGGCGGCTACCAGCTCCTCGAGTACAGCGAATCCACCGAGTCGGAGACCATCGGTGCCCGCCGCACCATCACGGCGCTGGTGAAGCTGACCGACGAACGCCCAGTGCGCATGCCCTGAGCGCGGCAGGTCGGTCGCGTCCGCCAGTTCAGCGGTCGCGCCGGACGATGCCGAGGATCGCCGACGAGTCGAGCCGCTCCCCGCCGGCCTTCTGCAATGCGCTGAACGTCTGCGTGGCGATCGCGGCGCCCGGCAGCGCGATGCCGGACCGGCGTGCGGCCTCCAGCACGATGCGCAGGTCCTTCCAGTGCAGCCTCGACTCCACGCCAGCCCGGGTATCGCCGCTGGCCATCTTCGGCCCCATGACCTCGAGCATGCGGCTGGCCGTGGTTCCCGCGCGCAATGAATCGAGCAGCACCTGGGGATCGACGCCATGCGCGCCAGCCAGGCAGAACGCCTCGGCCATGCCCTGCAGCGTCACGCAGATCGCGAGCTGGTTGGCAGCCTTCGCCACCTGCCCCGCCCCGCTGTCGCCCACGTGCACCAGCGTGCGGCCAACCGCCTGGAGCAGCGGCCGCGCGCGTTCGAACGCATCGGCATCGCCACCGGCCATGATCGACAGCGAGCCGGCAATCGCGCCCGCCTCGCCGCCGGATACCGGGGCATCGAGCATCTGCACCGATTGCCGCGCCAGCCGCGCGGCACACGCACGCGCGGTCGACGGCGAGATCGTGCTGTGGTCGATCACGAGCGCACCCGGCACCAGCCCCTCGACAGCGCCACCGGGGCCGAACAGAACCTGCTCGACATCGGCGTCGGCGGTGACCATCGTGATGACGGCATCGCAGCGCGCGGCCAGCGCCGCCGGCGAATCGCAGGCCGTTGCGCCGTCGGCGACCAGCGATGCGGCCGACGCCGCACGCCGCGCATACACCGCGACTGGAAAGCCGGCGCGCATCAGGTTGGCCGCCATCGGCCGTCCCATCACGCCCAGTCCGATCACGCCCACGCGCATCATTCGCCCCGGGCCGGATGCCGCCTCCGGTAACCCTGTCTCTTCCAATGTCTATTTCTTCCCGTGATAGACGGCGTCGGGCTGCCCGGGCCAGCCGAGCGCGATCGCCTTGCGCAGTTCGCCCAGCGTCGCGAAGCCCTGGCGCGGGATTGCGTCGTAGACGATACCCTGCTGCCGATTGACGTCTTTGGCTACGCTGCCGATCGCATGCAGCGACCACCCCTGGAGCGACAGGCCGTCAGGCAGTTCTGGCGGTTTCTTCGCTTCGTCGCGCCAGGTGCCGCGAAGCGTCGTGTTGTTCGTGCCGTTCGGGTCGGTGCGCGACCGGCTGACCAGCAGCAGGTCGAACTCGACCACTTCGCCGTTGCGCCGCACCTTGCCGGTGAGTTGCCAGGGCGGCAGGAAGGTGCCTGCGGCGCTCGGCGTATCGACCGACAGCGGCTGCTTGTCGTCCTTCACCGTGACCGTACGCTCGCGCCGCAGCGACTGCGGCCCGTCAGGGACGCCGCGCTCGAGCAGGCGCAGGGTCAGGTTGAGCAGCAGCGTCGGGCCATCCACCGCGGGCATCAGCCCCCCCTGCCGCGCCAGCACGAGGTCGCGCGTGAGCAACGCCTTCTGGCCGATGATCAGGATGGTGCCCGACTGGGGCCCGGCCTTGCGCTGCTCTTCGAGCACCAGCCGGATGTCGTTATCGGACGTGCGTTCGAAGGTCCAGCGCGCCTTGAAGCCGGCCCTGGGTTCGGACGCATCGAGGGTGATCAGGTTGCCGCGGTACCAGGCCGCGCCGGGCTTGCGGGAGGCTGCGTCACGATCGGCCGCCGTCGCTGGCGGCCGGCCCGGTGCCTGGGTCACCGCCGGGGGCGGCATCTGCGCGACCGCACCCCCGCTGCCCAGAAACAGCGCAGCGGCGGTCAGCAACCCGCCGATCCGGCACCCTCGCGGGCGGCCGCTGCCGCCCCCGGCCTGGCCGGTCATCGCGATTCTCCGGCCATGCGCTCGAGCACCTTCACCAGCGCGGACGAATCGAGCGCGCCGTCACCGGCGCCCACCAGTGCATTGAGCTGCTGCGCGACCAGCGCGCTGCCCGGCAGGTCGAGCCCGAGCGCATGGGCTTCGTCCACGACCATCCCGAGCGCATCGGCATGCGTGCCGGCCGCCAGCCCCGGCACGAACGCGCGCGACAGCATGCGCGCCCCGTGCACGTCGAGTACATGGCTGGCGGCGAACCCGCCGGCCAGCGCCGCGCGTACCCGCGCCGCATCCGCGCCCAGCCGGCGCGCGAGCGTCAGCGCCTCGGCCACCGCTTCGACGGTGACTGCCTCGACGATCCGGTGGCAGCCCGCGACGACGCGGCCGGTGCCGATCGCGCCGACATGGCGGACATCGGCGCCGATCAGCGACAGCACTGGCAGCGCGCGCTCGAACGCAGTCGTACTGCCGCCGGCGCGCAGGCCGATGCCACCCGCCGCACCCTCGGCCAGATCGACCTGCGCGACATCGAGCAGGTCGATGCCGAGCGCGGACAGGCGCTCGGCCAGCGCCTGCACCTGACGCGGCGCGAGGGTGCCCAGTTCCACCACCAGCAGGCGCTGCGGCGACGCGTGCGCAGCGCCGTCCAAACCATCCAGCAGCGCGTCGGCATCGGCTGGCGTTACGAATGCGGTCAACAACAGGTCGCAGCCCTGCACGAGCGCAGCGGGCGCCGGAGACCAGGCAGCGCCGGCCGCGAGCAGGGCCGCCACGTCCTCGCGCGCGGCCGCATGCACCGACAACGGATAGCCCGCGTCGAGCAGTGCCGGGCCGATGCGGCCGATCAGCTCCGATCCGCCGCCCGCGGCGAGCCCTGTACGCGGCAGAGCTGCGCTGGCCGGAGTAGTCACTTGCTCTTCTTCTTTTTCTTGCGGTCCTTCGATCCCGACTTCGACTTGCCGCCGGATCCGCCATAGCCGACGTCGCGCACCTCGGTATTCATCTTCACGTCGTTGCGGCGCTGGGTGGCGATCAGTTCACCGGTCTGGAAGTAATCGCCGGCCACCGCGAGTTCGGCGGCCTTGTCGAACTCGGGCGACCATTCGCCGAGCGAATAGCCGAACCAGGGCGCCTGCGGCCGCAGCGGTGGCAGGCCGAGTTCCTCCCAGATGCGCTTCGCGTTCTCCATGTACTCGCGCTTGGGCAGCGAGATCGGCGGGAACTTCTCCTTCAGTGTCGCATCGATCAGCACCGACGCATCGGTGCCGCCGTTGCGCTTGCTGCGCGGGCCGTGGCCCTGGTCGCGGTGGGCGAGGATCTCGATGTCGAGCGCCGGGTTGGCACGGTAGGACATCGCCCACAGCAGCGCATCCGCGTTGTTCGGGTCGATGTCCTCGTTGACCGCGATCACGTACTTGCCGGCGGCCCGGTGCAGCGAGGCCGCGCCGTACATCGCACGCCAGATCTCGTTGCGCGGCGTGTTCGTGTCCATGATCAGCGCGACCACCTTGCGCAGGTTGGTGAGCGGCTCGTGCATCACCACCTTCTTCACGCCCTGGATGCCCAGCACGTTCCTGAGGTGGTTGTGGAACAGCGGCTCCATCGCGACGCGCTTGATCAGGCTCGACTCGCTCGGCGTCACCTGCGAGATGATCGACGTGAGGATCGCCTTCTTCTTGCGCGTGATGCAGGTCACGTCCATGAACGCATTGAATTCCTGCAGGTTCACATGGCCGTGCGACTCGCCGAACGGAGCCTCGGGCTCCAGCCACTCGGTGTTGATGAACCCCTCGATCACGACCTCGGCCTCGGCCGGGACCAGCAGGTCCACCGTCTTCGCACGCACCACATTGACCGGCGCGCCGACGAGGCCACCGGCGACATGGAATTCGTCGACCGTCTCGGGCAGCTTCTGCACCGACGTGAACGTGATGCAGGGCGGCGCGCCGAGAACCACGGCGGCGGGCAGCCGTTCACCGCGCGCCTTCGCCTTTTCCCAGTGAATGTAGATGCCGGGGCGCAGTTCCAGCGAGGGATTCATGCCCAGCCGCCGCTGGCCCTTCACCTGACCACGGTAGTTCCCCATGTTCTGCACGCCGGTCTCGGGGTCCCTGGTGATGTACTGCGACAGCGTCGTATAGGGCGCGTTGTCCCAGCCCGGCGTCGAGATCGGCACCGGGATCGCATCCAGCCCCATGCCAGGCTTGTCGAGGTCGTCGCCCATGATCACGATCTCATGACAGGGCGCGTTCTCGACGATACGCGGTGGAATCGGGTTGGCGGCTGCCTTGTTCCAGGTGGCGTCGATCTGATCGAGCTCGCAGCCGATGCCGATCCGGTAGATCTCGCGGTTGGCCGCAAGCGCACCGACCACCACCGGGATATCGTACTTGCGGCCCTTGCTGTCGACCACGTTGTTGAAAAGGAAGGCCTTGCGGTCCTTCTCTTCGATGCCGCCGCGGAACTGCCAGCGCACCAGCGGGTGCATCTCGGTGTCCTTGTTGATCGGGCGGTCGACGGTCACCAGCAGGCCCGCCTTGTCGAGCGCGGCAATGTGGTCGTGCAGGTCCGGATAAGTGCGTACAGGCACAGAACGAGCAGACTTCGCCGCCGCGCCGCGCGCGCGCGCGCGGGCCGATGCCGGGGCTGCGGCCGGGGTCTTCTTCCTGCCGGGCGCCTTCGCGGCGCCGCCTTTGCTGACTGCCATGACGATGCATCCCCTCCGTGGTTGAGGCACGGTTATACCAAGTTCGGCAATTCCCGGCGCAACGTCCCTTGCGACGCGCCGTCGCCGCCGAAGCGGGCGTCGAGCAGCGCGGCGGCCTGATCGAACTCGAGGCTGGCAAGGTATCCGGCGAGGCACCGGTGGTCGGCCGGATCCATCCGCCGCTGCAATGCCGGCGACAGGGCCTCGAAGCAATCGACGGCGGCCATGTCCTGCTGGCGCAGAAGCCCCACCAGGCGCAACAGCGCTGCCGGATCGGAATCGTCGCCCGCACCAGCCGTCCCCTCGACGGCCGGCGCCACCCGTCCGGCATCTGCATCGACCTCCGGCAGCAGCAACGCAGCAGACGCCCTCAGTTGCCCGATCGCCTCGGCCACCCGCGAGAAGGCGTCGATCGCCTGCGTCTCGTCCTCCCGCCGACAGGCCGCCTCGGCATCGGATGCAAGGGCATGGATCCGGTTGGCTCCCAACGTTCCTGCGGATCCCTTCAGCCGGTGCATGCGCATCGCGCACCCGGCGAAGGCAGTGGCATCCATCGGGCCGGCAGGCAGGTCGACGTCTGCGAAATCGCGCAGCCAGCGCACCAGCATGCGCCGGAACAGCGCTGCATTGTTGCCCATCCGTCTGCGTGCATCCTCGGTATCGATGCCGACGATCTGCAGCCACTCGCCATCGCTGGCGACTGCGGTCGGGGCGCTGATCGGGACACTGGCCGCGGGCATCTCGATCGGCGGTGGATTGCGCAGGTGGCTCAGGATGCATGCGACTGCCGTCGCTGCGTCGAACGGCTTGCTGAGGTAGTCGTCCATGCCGGCCGCGGCAGCGCGCTGGCGCTCGCTGGCCAGCACGCCAGCGGTGAGCGCGATGATCGGCAACGTCGACAGTCCAAGCTCGTTCCGGATGCGGCGGGTCGCCTCGTGGCCGTCGAGCACCGGCATCTGCACGTCCATCAGAACGATGTCATGGGCTGCGGGCGCCTTGCGCAGGATGTCGAGCGCCTCCTGTCCATTGCGCGCGATATCCACGCGTGCGCCCTCTGCCTCGAACAGGCGCCTGGCCACCTAGAGGTTCAGCTCGCTGTCGTCGACCAGCAGGATGCGCGCCGCCTGCAGGCGGCGCGAGTCGGCCGGCAGTGCATCGGCCGGCGCAGGCAATCGAGATGCATCGGACAGCGCCAGCGTGAGCTGCACGTTGAAGACGCTGCCGCTGCCCGGCGTGCTCTGGACACCGATGCTGCCATCCATGAGCTGTACCAGCGAGCGCACGATCGACAGGCCGAGTCCGGTGCCACCGAAGCGCCGTGTGGTCGAGGCATCGGCCTGGGAGAACGGCGCGAAGATCAGTGCCTGCTGTTCCGGCGCGATGCCGATCCCGGTATCGCGTACCTCGAAGCAAAGGTTGGCAGCGCCCGCACCAGCCGCAGCAGGCGCGGCGCGCACGAGCAGGACCTGCGAGGGGAACACGGGATCGGAGAAGTTCAGCAGCGCCTCCCGCCATGCCAGACGGGTGAATCCAGTGGCGATCATGTCGCCGCGCTGCGGAACTGCCGCACCCAGCACCGCCTTGCCGCCTTCCACGCGCACGCTGCGGCCGATCAGGTCGCCGACCACCGAGTAGAAATCGGAATAGACCAGGCGGTAGCGAACACCGATGTGCCTGGCGAACCCCTGGACGATCTCCGCGTCGAACCCGTCTCCAGCCCCGGTGACGAAATTGGCGTAGCGGATGCCCAGATGACGCAATTCGCCTCTTGCCTTGATCTCCGCGAGATCGGCCGCGCCCGCTGCCGCGACAGACAGGCAGAGGGCAGCCAGGGCAAACAGGCGCATCAGTCCCCTGGCGGCGCAGCTGCCGAGATCGGGAAACGCGCAGGACCGGTCAATCTGCACGGATGCCCGCCGCTTTCACCACCTGCGTCCAGCGCGCGATCTCGATGCGGATCTGCGTCGCGAACTGGGCGGGCGTGCTGCCGACCGGCTCGGCCCCCTCGGTCGCCAGCAACGCCTTCATTTCGGCGCTGTTGATCGCCCTGGCTGCCTCGACGTGCAGGCGCTCGACCACCGCCTGCGGCGTGCGAGCCGGCGCCAGCAGGCCGGTCCACGACGTATAGTCGAATCCGGCGACGCCAGCCTCGGCGACCGTAGGCAGCTCCGGCAGCACGGCAGCACGGCGGGCACCGGTGGTAGCCAGCGCGCGCAGGCGCCCTGCACGCACCTGCGAAAGCGCGGTGGAGATGGTCGCCATGTTCACCTGCACCTCGTTCCCCATCAGCGCCTGTACCGAGGGCGCGCCACCCTTGTACGGCACGTGCACCAGCCGCACGCCGGTCAGGTGCATGAACAGCTCCATCGACATGTGGGTGCCGGTCGCCGCGCCGCTAGTGCCGTAGTTGAGCTGACCGGGCCGCGCGCGGGCAAGCGCCAGCAGATCCTGGACCGACTTCACCGGCAGCGACGGGTGTACCACCAGCAGGTTGGGAAACGCCGACAGCAGCGTGATAGGTGCGAAGTCGCGCTGGCTGTCGAACGGCAGCTTCGCGTGCAGCGCGGGTGTCGCGGTGAAGGATGCGGC
Organism: Rhodocyclaceae bacterium; assembly: GCA_020248265.1. NCBI lineage: Bacteria > Pseudomonadati > Pseudomonadota > Betaproteobacteria > Rhodocyclales > Rhodocyclaceae > Rhodocyclaceae bacterium. The sequence continues at coordinate 119,106 of JADCHX010000011.1, read as the reverse complement.
GATCGCCAGCAGCGTGTGGCCGTCGGGCGCGGCGCGCGCGACGATGTCGGTGCCGATCACGCTGCCTGCACCGGGGCGGTTGTCGACCAGCACGTTCTGCCCGAGGGCGGCGGCGAGCTGCTGCGCGAGCGGCCGCGCGACGAGGTCGGTCGAGCCGCCAGCGCTTTGCGGCACGATCAGGCGCAGCGGCTTGGCCGGCCACGCCGGCTGCGGCTGCGCCACCGCCGGGGCGGCAGCGACGATCGACAGCACGGACGCGGCGACGCGGGCGAAGGCAACCAATGGCGGCAGGCGCATCGCTCAGTCCACCTGCAGCCCGAGGGCCTTGACCAGCTTGATGTTGCTGGCGATGGTCTCCTGCACCAGCGCCCGGAACTCGGCCGGGGTCGACACCACGATCTCGGTCGCCTGTGCTGCGAAGGCAGCCTTGACTTCGGCGCGCGCCATGGTGGCCACCAGCGCCTTGTGCAGGCGGTCGAGGATCGGCTGCGGCGTCTTCGCCGGCGCGATGATCCCGTTCCACGCGCTGTAGTTGTACTTCGGGATCGACTCCGCGATCGACGGCATGTCGGGCAGCAGCGGCGTGCGCCTGGGCAGGGTGTGCGCGAGCGCCACGACCTTGCCGGCGCGGATCAGCCCGAGAGACGACGGGGCCGGGTTGATGGACCAGTGCGACTCGCCCGACATCACCGACGGCACGGCACCGCCGCCCTTGAACGGCACGTGCAGCGACTCGAACCGGCCGATGTTCTGCAGCAGCGCCCCGGCGAGGTGGCTCTGCGAGCCGTTGCCCGAGGAGGACATGTTGAGCGCCCCCTTCTTCGCGCGAGCGAGCTCGATCAGGTCGACCACCGACTTCACGCCCAGCGACGCGTTGACGATCAGCACGTTGGGCGTGATGCCGATGGTGCTGATGTAGGCAAAGTCCTTCATCGGGTCGAACGGCTGCTGCTTCTGCACGAAGGGGGCAACCGTCAGCGCGGGCGGCGAGGAGTAGATCAGCGTGTAGCCGTCGGGGGCGGCGTTGCGGCCGATGTTCATGCCGAGCACGCCGCCGGCGCCGGCGCGGTTGTCCACCACCAGCTGCTGGCCGAGTTCCTCGCCCAGGTACTGCGCCACGATGCGCCCGAGCGTATCGGTACCGGTGCCGGGGGCATTGGGCATCACCAGGCGCATCGGCTTCACCGGCCAGCCGGCACCGCTCCCCTGCGCCAAGGTCGGGCTGGCCGCCATGCACAGCACGACGGCACCCAGGACCAGGTCGGTTTTTCGCATCCACTCCTCCTCGAGATGTCGCCGGGCAGGCTGTGCGTGCCGCGGCTTCGGGCGTCTTGCGCCTGCGATTCTCACAGCATACCGCAGCCCCGGCCGGCGGCAAGCCCCCTGCTTCCCGCCCCTACTCGCGCAGCAGTTCCCGCTGCCGGCGCACCCCCGGCAGCAGCACGAACACCAGCAGCAGGACGGCAGCGGCCAGCAGCGTCGCGCTGATCGGCCGCTGCAGGAAGATCATGTAGTCGCCGCCGGACACGGCCAGCGAGCGGCGGAAATTCTCCTCGAGCATCGGCCCGAGGATCAGGCCGAGCAGCAGGGGCGCCGGTTCGCAGCCGAGCTTGCGCAGCACGTACCCGGCCACGCCGGCCATCGCCATGAATACCACCTCCATCATGCTGTTGCGCAGGCTGTACACGCCGATGCAGCAGAACACGATGATCGCGGGGAACAGGTAGCGATACGGCATCTGGATCAGGCGAACCCAGAGACCGATCAGCGGCAGGTTCAGCACGACCAGCATCAGGTTGCCGATCCACATGCTGACCACCAGGCCCCAGAACAGTTCCGGCTGCCTGGCGATGATCTGCGGCCCGGGCTGGATGCCGTGGATCATCAGCGCGCCGACGAGCAGGGCCATGATCGCGTTGGGCGGGATGCCCAGCGCGAGCATCGGGATGAACCCGGCCTGCGCACCCGCGTTGTTGGCCGCCTCCGGCCCGGCCACGCCCTCCACCGCACCCTGGCCGAAGCGCGACGGATCACGCGCCAGCTTCTTCTCGAGACTGTAGGACGCGAACGACGGAATGGTCGAGCCACCGCCTGGCAGGATGCCCATCGCGATGCCCAGCAGCGTGCCGCGCACGGTCGCGGGCGTCGCACGCCGGAAGTCTTCGCGCGACGGCCACAAGCGGTCGCGCAGGCGCGCAAGCCCGCCGTTCTGCGCGCGTGCCTCCAGGTTGAGCATGATCTCGGACAGGCCGAACAGCCCCATGGCAACCGGCACGAAGCCGACCCCGTCGAACAGGTCGTCGATGCCGAAGGTGAAGCGCTGCTCGCCGGTGGTGACGTCGGTGCCGATCAGCCCGACGAACACACCGAGCACGATCATCGCCATCGCCTTCACCAGCGAGCCGTGGGCAAGGACGATGGCGGCCACCAGACCGAGCACCATCACCGCGACATAGTCGGGGGACTGGAACAGAAGCGCGACGCTCGCGATGGCCGGGCCGCCGATGGCGATCGCGAGCGTGGTGACCGTCCCGGCGAAGAGCGAGGCCAGCGCGGCGATCGCCAGCGCCGCGCCGGCCCGCCCCTGTCGGGCCATCGCATGGCCGTCGAGGCAGGTGACCACCGACGACGATTCACCGGGCAGGTTGACCAGAATGGCGGTGGTCGACCCGCCATATTGCGAACCGTAGAACACGCCGGCCAGCATGATCAGCGCCCCGGTCGGCTCGAGGTAGAAGGTGATCGGCATCAGCATCGCGATCGTCGCGGTCGGACCGATGCCGGGCAGCACGCCGACCAGCGTCCCCAGCAGGCAGCCAACCAGGCACAGGCCGAGGTTCACCGGCGTCATCGCGACGCCGAAGCCCTGCGCGAGGTTGCCGAGCAGCGCCGTGAGCAGGTCCATCAGCGGGTCCATCGGCAGGTATGCGCCATCGTGCGCCCGGGCCGCCTGCTCATGTCATCCGCCGCCCAGTCGGGGCAAGGCATGCAGCGGCAGGCCGAGGCCCCAGACGAAGATCGCCAGCACGGCCAGCGACAACACGGCGGCCGGCAGAAGCACCGAACGCAACGCCACGCCGGGTACCGCACGGGCCGCGCACAGCGCGGACGCGAAGATCGCGATCACGACGCCGAGCGGCTCGAGCGCGAACGCAAAGGCGAGCACGGCGGCGGTGACCGCCAGCAGCGGCCGCAGGCGACCGGGTGCGACCGCCGGCGCCGACGCACGCAGACCACCGGCGGCGATCAGCAGGCCGAGCCCGACCATCAGCCAGCAGGCCGCAAGCGGCACGTAGCCCTCGCCCATCGCATCGGCAGTGCCGACGTTCAGCGAGCGGCCGGCAACCAGGCCACCCGCGCCGATCGCCAGGAACAGCGCGCCGGCGAGGGTGTCCTGGTTGAGCCAGCGGGACATCGTCCGAGGACTGCCGACAACCGTGTCGGACAGGTACCTACTTCTGCCGGGCGCGGACCAGGCCCGCCTCGAGGAACACCGGGTACATCGCCGCGTCCTCGGCGACCAACCGCTTCGCGGTATCGGCGCGGTTCAGCGGCTCGACGATGAAGCCTGCCGCGCGTGCCTTCTCGATGAATCCCTTGTCGCGCATCGTCTCGAGCAACCTCGCCTCCAGGATGGCGAGCCGGTCGGCCGGCGTTCCCCGGGGCGCTGCGATGTAGCGCCAGGTACCGGCGATGAAGTCGATGCCCTGCTCGCGGAACGTCGGCACATCGGGCAGCAGGAAATGGCGCTGGGTCCCGGCAATCGCGAGGCTGCGGGCGGCACCCGAACCGTGGTGCTGCGAAATGTCCGGCGCCGGCACGGTCGCCGAGTCGATCTCACCCGAGAGCAGCGCCTGCACGGTCGGCGCGAAGCCGGCGTAGGCGATCTTGTTGATCTTCGCCCCGAGGGTGCGCTCCATCAGGGACGCCGCCACATGCGAAGAACCGCCTGGCTGGTCATTGCCATTGCGCAGCTTGCCGGGGTTCGCCCTTGCCGCAGCGATGTAATCGGCGAGGGTCTTGATGCTGGTCTTCGCGCCGACGGACAGCACCACCGGATCGTCGCCGAAAAAGGCGATCGGCTCGAAGTCGGACAACGCGTTCGCGTTCGGGTTGTTGTATTGCGCAAACACGGCGCCGGTGGCCACCATGGCGATCGTGTAGCCATCCGGCCTCGACGAAGCCATCTCCTTCAGTCCGATGGTGCCGCCAGCGCCCGGCCTGTTGACCACCACCATCGGCTGACCCATGCGCCTGGAGGCCGCATCCGCGACCAGGCGCATCGCGATGTCGCTGCCACCACCGGGCGGCCAGGGCACGATCATGGTGATCGGCTGCGACGGGAAGGCCTGGGCGATCGCGGCGGGCAGCGCGATGACCGAGCATGCGGCGGCCAGTGCCGCAGCCATCGTCCGTCGGACGGCTGCGAGGCGGCGGCGATGGCGTCGCGGGTTCGAGGGACGGCTGCATTCGAGGCTGTTCACGGCGTGCTCTCCCGGATGGCTGGCTGTTTTCATGCTAACGCGAACTCACGGATGACCGCCAGCGACTCGCTGCGATCGGATTCGGTGCCGGTCAGGTAGAGCACCGGCTCGGTGACGCCCGCATCGATGTAGTCCTGCAGGCGGCGCGCGCAGCGCTTGCGGTCGCCCCACACCGCGAACGCTTCGACGGCGGCCTCCGGTACCAGCCGCGTGGCTTCGTCCATGTCGCGCCGCGATACCGCGTCGATGATCGCTTCCTGGTCGATCGGGATGCCCGAGTGCGCGATGCCATCGTCGATGTAGCGGTTGCGCAGCACGAAGGCCAGCTTGGTACGGCTCTTCTGCATCGCGTCGCGCTCATCCTTCGAGGCAACGAAGAAGATGTAGGCGGCCTTGCGTACCGACGCGGGATCACGCCCGGCCGCCGTTGCACCTTCATCGACCAGCGCGTAGGAAGCCTTGACGAACTCGGCGGACAGCCCTGCCGACAGCACCGCGCCGTCCGCCGACTTCCCGGCGAAGCGCAGCATCTGCTCCTTCATCGGGGCGAGATAGACCGGTATCGGCTGCGGCGGCCGGAACATCATGCGGGCGCCGGCGAGCCGGTGCAGCATCGCTTCGGGCTGCTGCACCGGTTCGCCCGACCACAGGCCGCGCAGCGCCGCGAGGTACTCGCGGTTGGCCACCAGCGGCTTCTCGAGCTTCAGCCCGGCCTCGGCGAGGAACAGCGGGTTGCCGACGCCGATGGCGATGGCGACGCGGCCCGGGGCCGCTTCGGCGAGCGTCGCCATCGCCATCGCGAGCGGCACCGGGTTGCGCAGGAACGGACTGATGGCGGTGGGCACCACCGTGGCACGCTGCGTCGCCATCGCGAAGGCCATGCAGGAGGTGAGCGGATCGCGATACCCGAGGTGCTCGGCCATCCAGAAGCTGGAAGCGCCGGCCGCCTCGGCCTCGCGCGCGGTGTCGAGGGATTCGCCGAAGGTAGAGAAGCCGTCGAAGCTGATGCCGATGTTTACTGTCACGCAATCACCCTGCTGGTCTGGTTCAACCGCGGATCCGGCGCAGCAGCGCCGCCCGGTCCATGCCTTCGATGCCCATCGTCGCCGCGGTACGCCCGACCGCTGCGAAATCCGTGCCTGTGAGCGCGCCGCCGAGGCGGTACAGCGCGTCGGCCACCGGGGTCGGTACGCCTGCGATGCGCGCGATCTCGATGAACGGCAGCAGCCCGTGCCCGAAGTCTTCGCGGTAGTAGCGGTGTTCGAGCGAATCGGGCGCACGGATCCGGCGGTTGGCCTCGCCGCTGGCGATCGCGTTCAGCAGGTCATCGGTATCGGTGACCCAGGGTTCGACCGTACCGTAGCGCTGCATCTCGGCTGCAACGCCGGGCAGCGCATGCCCGAAGGCCGCCGCCACCGCGATGCGTTCGGCATCGAGCTGGCGCATCACCCGGATCACGCCGGGCGTCATGCCCTGTACGTAGAACGTGAAGTCGCCGCGGGTCGCCTCGACCCACGCCGCGCCGAGTACCGCGCCGGGCGCGTGCAGAACCATGTTGAGGTTGGCCAGGCTGGAGTCGAGCACGTCGCCGACGCGCTGCGCGACCGGGTAGAGCACCGTCGCGGCAGCCGCGGCGGCCTCGCCGCCGGGGAGCACGCCCAGGCGCAGGAATTTCGCACGGCCGGTGATCGTCACCCGCGCCGGCTGGTACTTGCGGGCGATGTACGACAGCGTATGGAACTCCGCGACCGGCGGCACCGCTCCCCCGCTCGCCACGGCATACGCATGCGAGAACTCGAGCGCGCCGCCGGTATGGCCAGGATTGAGCACGACCGGCAGCCGATGCGCACCGGCTCGCGCCAGGTCGCTTGCGACGGCCACATGGGACAGTGTCGGCAGGCATACCAGCGCGACATCCGCACCGTCGATCGCATGGCCGATGTCCGAGGTCATCAGGGCCGGCTCGGCGAAGCCTTCGCCGAACACGCCTTCATACTCGACGCCGCCGCGCGCGATGAACGGCGCGAGCGTTTGCGCCGAGCGGTTCCACAGGCTGACCCTGTGCCCCGCCAGCGTCGCCTCGGCGACGGCTGCCGCGCCTCCGGCACCAGCCCCGATCACGGCCACGTGCATGTTCAGTACCTCCTGCCGGACACCGGCACCACGATGGTGCGAAGGTCGTTCACGCCCGCACCAGCACGCGGCCGCCATCGACGCGCACCGGATAGACCTTCAGGTCGATGGTGCACGGCGCGGTCAGCGCACGACCGGTACGGATGTCGAAAAGTCCACTGTGGATCGGGCATTCGATCTTGCCGTCGGTGATGAAACCATCGGCCAGGCTCGCCGATGCATGGGTGCAACGGTCATGCGTGGCGAACACCTCGCCGTCCAGGTTGTACAGACAGACCTGCTCGCCCTCGACGCGCACCAGAAGGGTGCCGTCTTCCGGCACGTCGCCGTGCGCGCATACGTCGATCCACTCGCTCATCAAACTTCCCCCGCCGTCTTCCAGGTGTTAGCCCAAAGGCGATGAACAGGATACACGACGGGAGGCTGGAAGCGCCGGCCTGTGATCACAGTCCGAGCCATTCCATGTACGATCGTGCGCTTGAAACCCGTGCGGAGGCAGTCCCGATGAACACTCCATCCCCGGTCGAGACCGACGGCATGTTCCGATGGCCAGACGAAGGGCTGGCCCGCGTGCCGTTCAGGGTCTACAACGACCCGCAGATCGCCGAAGCCGAGCAGAAGCTGCTGTTCCAGGGCGAGACCTGGAATCTGGTCTGCCTCGACCTCGAAGTCGCCGAACCCGGCCAGTACCGCACCAACTGGATCGGCGAGACACCGGTGATCGTGGTGCGCGACCCGGTGGCCGACCGCATACGGGTGTTCGTGAACCGCTGCGTGCACCGTGGCTCGATGCTCTGTCTCGAGCGGCACGGCAAGGCAGAGAACTTCACCTGCATGTACCACAACTGGGTGTACAGCCTCGACGGCAAGCTGCAGAGCATCGCGTTCAAGCGCGGCGTGCGCGGGCAGGGCGGCATGCCGGCCGACTTCGACATCACCAAGCACGGACTGCGCGAGCTGCGCGTCGACACCATCCGCAACCTGGTGTTCGCGACCTTCTCCGACCAGTTGCCGCCGGTCGCCGAATGGTTCGGCCCGCGCATGGTCTGGAGCCTGGAGCGTTTTTTCCACAAGCCGATCCGGCTGATCGGCGGCTACACGCAGGTGCTGCCCAACAACTGGAAGCTCTACGCCGAGAACGTCCGCGACTCGTACCATGCCAGCCTGCTGCACACCTTCTTCGCCACCTTCGGCCTGAACCGGCTGTCGATGGATGGCGCGGTCGAAGTGAACGAGGCCGGCGGCTCGCACCTGAGCTGGTCGAAGATGGCCACCGACGATGCCGAGGGCACCGACTACGCGTCGGGCGGCCTGCGCTCGATGCGTGACCTGGCAATCGAGGACCGGCGGCTGCTCAAGACCTGGCCAGAGTTCCCCGACGGCATCACCCACATGATCCAGACGCTGTTCCCGAACGTGTTCCTGCAGCAGATCCAGAACACGCTCGCCGTACGCCTGCTGGTACCGCGCGGCCTCGACCGATGCGACCTGCAGTGGTGGGTATTCGCCTACGAAGACGACACGCCGGAACAGCTGCGCATGCGGTTGATGCAGAGCAACCTGGTGGGGCCGGCCGGGCTGGTCTCGCTGGAGGATGGCTTCATCGGCAACGCTGTACAGCGCACCACCCGTGGCGACCAGGGCCACGGTGCGATCGTCGAGATGGGTGGCCATGGCGTCGGCACCGAACGGCAGAGCCGCGTGTCCGAGGCCGCGGTACGCGGGTTCTGGCAGCAGTGGCGCGGACTGATGGGGTTATGAGCATGGCGACCACGATGGGTTACACCACAGCCGACCGCGAGTTCCTGCTCGCCGCCGGGCAGACATGCACCGACTGTGCCGGCGCGATCGACGACGACAACCTCGAGGCCTGGCCCGACTACTTTTCGGAAGACTGTCTGTACCGGGTCGAGACGCGCGAGGGCCGTGCGAACGGCTGGCAGATCGGGCTGATGCATTGCGAAGGCCGGGGCATGCTGCGCGACCGCGTCCTGGCGATCCGGCATGGCAACGTGTTCGATCCCCACACTTACCGTCACGTGCTGTCGATGCCGCGCTTCGCGCCGGCTGCGCCCGGCAGCGATGGCACGGAGATTGCATCTGCACGAAGGGTATTGACCAGCTTCAACGTGACCCGGGTGATGCAGACCGGCGAAACAACGCTGTTCGCAGTCGGGACCTACGACGATGTGTTCGTCGAGGCCGAAGGCAGACTGCTGATCCGCAGCCGCACGGTGGTCCTCGATTCGCGCAACCTCGACACGCTGCTGGTCATCCCGCTCTGAGGAGAACCCGTTCCATGCCAGCCGCTGCCGTACTGCCGTACACGAAGCCCGTACCTCGAGGGCGTTCATTCGCGGCTGCCGCCGCTGCCCTGCTGTGCCTGCTGGCAGTGCCGGCAGTGGCGGCCGACCGCCCGGCTGGCTACCCGGCGCAGCCGGTACGGCTGGTGGTGCCGTTCCCGCCGGGCGGCACCAGCGACATCGTCGGGCGCGTGATCGGCCAGCGGCTGTCGACGACCGTCGGACAGCGCTTCGTCGTCGAGAACCGCCCGGGCGCCGGTGCAGCCATCGGCATCGTCGCAGTCACGTCTGCAAGCCCGGATGGCCATACGCTGCTGCTGGGTGCCGCCGGCCCGCTGACGATGAGCCCGCACATGGGCAAGGTTCCCTATGTCGTCGACCGCGACCTCGCTCCGATCGCGCTGATCACGGCAGTGCCCAACATCGCGGTAGTGCACCCCAGCGTGCCGGCGAAGACGCTGGCCGACATGGTGAAGCTGGTCAATGCCCGCCCCGGCAGCGTGAGCTTCGGTTCGGCCGGACAGGGCACGACCGCCCACCTGTCGGGCGAACTGTTCCGCACGCTGGCCGGCGCACAGATGATCCACGTCCCCTACAAGGGCACCTCGGCTGCAGTGTCCGACCTGGTCGGCGGCCAGATCGACATGCTGATCGACAATCTGCCCGGCGTGCTGCCGCAGGTGCGGGCAGGCAAGCTGCGCGCGCTGGCGCTGACCAGCCCGATGCGTTCGAAGGCGGCGCCGGACGTGCCCTCGGCCGGCGAGGCCGGGATGAAGGACCTGATCGTCAGCGGCTGGTTCGGGTTCCTGTCGCCGGCGAAGACGCCGGTACCGGTCAACGAGTGGCTGGCGCAGGAGATGATCGCCGCCGCCCGGGTACCCGAGGTGCAGGCACAGCTCGCCGACCTCGGCGGCGAGCTCGACCTGAAGGGCCCGGCGGAGTTCCGAACCTACCTGCGCGCCGAGTTCGAGCGCTGGGGAAAGATCATCGGCGCTGCAAAGCTGGCGATACCGCAGTAGACGGCGCAGCACGGACCGCGCGTGACGCTCGATCGGCCACAAGGCCGAAGGCCCGGGCAACACACCCGAGGTGTGATCACAGATACACGTTCGCCAGCCTGTGCGGCCAGCTTGGGCAAGATCGATTCGGGGTACGATATCTGCAGACCCTGCAGAGGCAGCAAGCCTTGTCCACGACCGAAGATCCGATCCGCCTGCTGACCCGCCTGGTCGCCGAGTCCGGCACGGGTGTCGGCCCGGATCGCGCCGCCTCGGCCACCGCCGAGATGCTCGGCCAGGCACGTGCGCTGCGCGATGCCGGCCACGGCCGACGCGTCACCTATTCGCGCAAGGTCTTCATACCGCTGACCCGCCTTTGCCGGGACGTCTGCCACTACTGCACGTTCGCCACGACGCCGCACGCACTGCCGGCGCCGTTCCTGTCCGAGGCGGAAGTGCTGGCAATCGCGCGTGCCGGTCGCGACGCCGGCTGCGACGAGGCGCTCTTCACCCTCGGCGACAAGCCGGAGCTGCGCTGGCCGGAAGCCAGGGCATTCCTCGACCGCGCCGGCCATGCGACCACCATCGACTACCTCGCCGCGATGTGCGAGCGGGTGCTCGAGGAAACCGGCCTGCTGCCGCACGTCAATCCGGGCGTGATGACGCCTGCGGATATCGCGAAACTGCGCCAGGTCAGCGTGTCGCAGGGGCTGATGCTCGAGTCGACATCGCAGCGGCTGTGCGAGCGCGGTGGCCCGCACTTCGGCTCCCCCGACAAGATGCCCGCCGCTCGGCTGGCGACGATCGCCGCCGCCGGGAAACTGCAGGTGCCGTTCACCAGCGGCATCCTGATCGGCATCGGCGAGACGCGTGAAGAGCGCCTCGAGGCACTGCTCGCGCTGCGCGCACTGCACCTGGAACACGGCCACCTGCAGGAAGTGATCGTGCAGAACTTCCGCGCCAAGCCGCGCACTGCGATGGCCGGTGCACCGGACGCCGGACTGGGCGAGCTCGCCTGGACGATTGCGCTGGCGCGTCTGGTCTTCGGTCCATCGATGAACATCCAGGCGCCACCCAACCTGAGCCCGGGCGAAGCGCGTACGCTGATCGATGCAGGCATCAACGACTGGGGCGGCGTGTCCCCGGTCACGCCAGACCATGTGAATCCGGAGGCGCCCTGGCCAGCTGTCGCGGCGCTGCGCGAGGCCACTGCAGACGCTGGCTTCCGACTGGTCGAGCGGCTCGCCGCCTACCCAGCGTGGTGCATGCAGCCGGCACGATGGTTCGACGAGCAGGTACGGCCAGCCCTGCTGCACCGGATGGACACCGAGGGCCTTGCCCGCAGCGACGACTGGTCTGCGGGGCGCACCGGCCCGGTGCCGTCAATCTGCGGCGAAGGCACGGCAGCGCACGCCTCGTCGCGGCCGGCGATCGTCGATCGCGGCATTGCCGATGCGCTGGCCTCGGCACGGCGCGGCGACCTGCTGCACGAGGCGCAGCTGGTTCGACTGTTCGCGGCACGCGGTGGCGAGGTGGCCGAGGTCGCAGCCGCCGCCGACGAACTGCGCCGCGCGCGCAACGGCGACGCAGTGAGCTACGTGGTGAACCGCAACATCAACTACACCAATGTCTGCCACTACGGCTGCCGCTTCTGCGCATTCTCGAAGGGGCGGCACAGCGCGCAGCTGCGCGGGCCAGCCTACGACCTCGACGACGGCGAGATCGCACGCCGGGTCTCCGAGGCCTGGGCGCGCGGCGCCACCGAAGTCTGCATGCAGGGTGGCATCCATCCCGGCTACACCGGCGACACCTATCTGCACATCCTGCGCGTAGCGAAAGAGGCTGCCCCCGGCATCCATGTGCATGCGTTCTCGCCGCTCGAAGTGAGCCACGGTGCGGCCACGCTCGGCCTGTCGCTCGACGCATTCCTCGGGCGCCTGCGCGATGCGGGCCTTGGTACCCTCCCCGGCACCGCCGCCGAGATCCTCGACGACGAGGTGCGCGCGGTGCTCTGTCCCGACAAGCTGCGCACCGCGCAGTGGCTTGAAGTGATGGCCGCGGCGCACCGCGTCGGGCTGCGTTCCACCGCCACCATCATGTTCGGCCACCTGGAGCGCAGCGAACATTGGGCGCGGCACCTGCTGCGCATCCGTGCGCTGCAGGAACGTACCGGCGGCTTCACCGAGTTCGTGCCGCTGCCGTTCATCCACATGGAAGCGCCGATGTACCTCAAGGGACGCGCACGGCCCGGGCCGACCTGGCGCGAAGCGCTGCTGATGCATGCGGTAGCCCGGCTGGCGCTCGCCCCTGCCATCGGCAACATCCAGTGCTCCTGGGTGAAGCTCGGCCCCGAGGGGGTACACGCCGTGCTCGGTGCTGGCGTGAACGACCTCGGCGGCACGCTAATGAACGAGAGCATCTCCTTCGCCGCCGGCAACCAGCATGGCCAGGAACTGGCGCCACCGCAGATGGAAGCGCTCGTGCGCCTCGCAGGACGCACGCCGGTGCAGCGAACGACCACCTACGGCGCGGTATCGGCCGAACGCGTATCCGCGGCATGGGCGGCGCAGCCGCTGCTGCCGGTCGTGCAGACACCGCTGCGCAGGCGCAGCCAGGCATCTCGGGCGAAAGACCCTCTGGCCCATGCGCCTGCGCCATCGGCGACAATGCCGGCTTCCCGCGGCACTGCCGCAACTCCCACAGCGACGACCACTGACGCATGAACGATACCGCCCCCCCCTCCTTCTCACCCCTCTCGATCGCCGTGCTCGGCGGCTCCGGCAAGGAAGGCTCTGGCCTCGCGTTCCGATGGGCGCATGCCGGGCACCAGGTGACGATCGGCTCGCGCGACCCGGCGAAGGCAGCGGCGGCCGCCGCCGAACTCGACGCGCTGCTGGCTGGCCGGGCGACGGTGAAGGGTAGCGACAACCTGTCCGCCGCGCGGGCGGCGCAGGTGGTCGTGCTCGCCGTGCCTTATGCCGCGCAGCGCGAGACCGCGATATCTGTGCGCGATGCACTCGAAGGAAAGGTGCTGGTCGACGTGACGGTGCCGCTGGCGCCACCGAAGGTGGACCGCGTGCAGCTTCCAGGCGCCGGCTCGGCGGTGCAGCAGTTGCAGGTTGATCTGGGCGCGGGCGTGAAGGTCGTGTCGGCGTTCCAGAACGTATCGGCGGTGCACCTGAAGGACCCCTCGCACCCGATCGACTGCGACGTGCTGGTCTGCGGCGACGACGCGGATGCGCGCGAGCTGGTCGTCGGGCTCGCACGCGACGCCGGCATCGCCGCCTGGCATGCCGGCGTGCTCGCGAATTCCGCAGCCAGCGAGGCGCTGACCTCGGTGCTGATCGCGATCAACAAGCGCTACAAGATCCCCGGCTCGGGCATCCGCATCACTGGCCTGCCGCGGCCCTGAGTCCGAACGCGCCCGAACGCGCCGCCCCCCGCACCCCCGACGACCGCCGCGATGCCGTCGCTGACCCTCACTGCGCTCGAAGGCATGCCGGAAGTCGCCGCGGGCGACGACCTTGCACGGCTGGTGCGGGACGCACTGGCACGCAGCGGCATCCGGCCGGCCGACGGCGATGTGCTGGTCGTCGCGCAGAAAGTGGTGTCGAAGAGCGAAGGCCGCCGGGTCGCCCTGTCCACGGTCGAGCCGTCAGCCCGCGCGCGGGAACTCGCGGCCGTCACGCGCAAGGATCCCCGGCTGATCGAGCTCGTGCTGCGCGAGTCGGTCGACGTGCTGCGCGCGAAGCGCGACGTGATCGTCGTCGAACACCGCCGTGGCTGGATCATGGCCAACGCCGGCATCGACATGTCGAACGTGGACACCGAGGGCGAACATGTACTGCTGCTGCCGGAAGACCCGGACGCGAGCTGCAGGGCGCTGCGCGCGGCGCTCGCCGATGTCGCCGACTTCGGCGTTATCGTCAACGACAGTTTCGGTCGCGCCTGGCGCAACGGCGTGACCGGCACGGCGCTCGGCGTCGCAGGGTTGCCCGGCGTGGTGGACCTGCGCGGCCGGCGCGACCGCTTCGGCCGTGAACTCCGGACCACCGAGGTCGCGGTTGCGGACGAACTCGCCGCGGCAGCCTCCCTGCTGATGGGCCAGGCCGACGAGGGCCGGCCGGTGATCCATGCGCGCGGCGTCCCCTACGACCGGCGCGACGGCAATGGGCGCGAGCTGCTGCGCCCGAAATCCATGGACATGTTCCGCTGATGATCCTCGCGCTCGCAGGCGGTGTCGGCGGCGCCCGGCTGGCGCAGGGCCTGGTGCAGGTACTCGGTGCCGATGAGCTCGCGATCGTGGTCAACGTCGGCGACGACTTCGAGCACCTCGGGTTCCACGTTTCGCCAGACCTCGACACGGTGATGTACACGCTGGGTGGGCTGCACAACCCAGAGACTGGCTGGGGCCGCGCCGGCGAGACGTGGGCCTTCCTCGATGCGCTGGGCACGATCGGCGGAGAGACCTGGTTCAGGCTCGGCGACCGCGACCTCGCGGTGCATGTCGAGCGTACCCGCCGGCTGCGATCGGGCGACCGGCTGTCGGGCATCACCGCCGACCTCTGCCGTGCCTTCGGCATCCGGCACTTGGTGATCCCGGCCACCGACGACCGACTGCGTACCTTCGTCGATACCGACGAAGGCGAACTGGCTTTCCAGGACTATTTCGTGCGCCAGCGCTGCGAACCCGTGGTGCGCGGCTTCCGCTTCGATGGCGCGGCGACCGCTCGCCTCGCAGCGCCGCTGGCGGCGCTGGGCTGCAGCGCCACGCGCATCGAGGGCATCGTGCTCTGCCCGTCCAACCCCTGGCTGAGCATCGCGCCCATGCTGGCGCTGCCCGCCCTCGCGGCGCTGCTCGACGCACCGGACATCCCCGTCGTCGCGATATCGCCCATAGTGGACGGCGCCGCGGTCAAGGGGCCGGCGGGAAAGATCATGCGCGAACTGGGCCACGCGGTCGACGTATCCGGCGTGGTCGCGCATTACGGTGCGCGCGTGGACGGCTGGGTGATCGACGAGCGCGACCGCAGCCACGCCGGGGCGATCGCGGCGACAGGGCATGGCGTGTGCGTCACCGACACGATGATGACCTCGCCGGCCCGCTCGGCCGCGCTCGCGCTGGAGGCGATCGCCCTGCTGCGTTCGCTGGGCCGACGCTGATTGGACACGCAGCAGGCGTGGACGATCGTGCCGGTCCGGGGGCTGGCCACGGGCAAGACCCGGCTGGCGCCGGTGCTCGACGCCGATGGCCGCAGGCAGTTGTGCACGCACATGCTGCTCAACACGCTCGCTGCGGTCGAAGGCACGTTCGGCGGCCTCGGCCGTTGCATCGTGGTCAGTGCCGACCCGGCCGCGCGCGCGACGGCGGCTGCGCGTGGCGCGCACGCGGTCGGCGATCCGCCGGGTAACGCAGCGGGCAGGACCCTCGATGCAGCGCTCGACGCGGCGCGCGAAGTGGCCCGTGCAGCCGGGGCGCGGCAACTGCTGCTGATTTCTGCAGACATGCCGGACATCGATGCGCGCGCGCTGCAGGCGCTGCTGCAGGCAACACCGGACGGGTCGACCGTGCTGCTCGCGGACAAGTCAGGCAGTGGCACCAACGGCATGCTGCTCCCGGCCACCCTGCCGCTGCAATTCGCCTTCGGCCCCGGCAGCCTGGACCGTCACGCGCGCGCGCTGGCGGTGCTCGGTGTCGATGTGGCCCGCTGCGGCGATCGACGGCTCGCATTCGACATAGATACCCCCGCCGACCTCGATGCCTGGCAGCGGGCCGGTGGCCGGGTGCCGCGCGGCCCAGCCCGCGCGGACAGCTAGGGAAGGACCACCCGTGTGCGGTGGTAGCGCATGACCAGACCCGTCGGGCACGAGCGGTCAGCCCGCCCGCAGGCCCGAGTTCAGCAGCCTCCGGCGATGCGGAAGATCTCGCGCAACCGGTCGGGGTCTTTCGTGTGGCCGAGCGCGACCATCAACAGGATGCGCGCCTTGATGCCGCTCAGGTAACCCGACGAGATCGCCCCCTTGCGCACCAGGCTCTGCCAGGAGCCCGGGTATCCCTTGCCGGGATGGGGCGCGCCGGACGGCAGGCGCGAGCCGGCAATCACCGGGATGCCGGCGTCGATCGCCATGCATACCCCTTCGTAGAAAGGCAGGTTCACGTTACCGCCGCCGGTGGCCTCGACCACGATGCCGTCGACCTTCGCATCGACACAGGCGCGAAACAGCAGGTTGCCGGATCCCTGCACCATCCGGATCACGTGCACGTCGGGGCAGATATGGTCGACCTCGAGATGCTGGCGGCGCCCGGGCGTGGAGAAGAACGTCACGCCCTGGCTGCTGACCGAGCCGATCGGCCCGCCGTCACGGCCGCCGAAACAGGTCAGCAGTTCCGGGTTCACCTTGGTCGCGTCCACCGCCGAATGGATCTCGCTGCCCAGCGCGACCATCACGCCACGATCGCGCGCGGACGGGCTGGCCGCGATGCGCACCGCGCAGAGCAGGTTGCGCGGTCCGTCGGCGTCCTTCTCGTCGGCATTGCGCTGCGCACCGGTCACCACGATCGGACGCTCGCTGCCCACCGTGAGGTCCATCAGGTAGGCGGTCTCTTCCAGCGTCGCCGTGCCATGGGTGACCACCACGCCCGCGACTTCCCGGTCCGCCAGCACGCGGCGCAGCGTATCGCGCAGCCCGAAAGCAGTGGCGCTGTCCATCAGTGCGCTGTTGATGTTCGAGTGCTCGACGATGCGCACCTCGGCTACCTCGCCGAGTTCCGGGATGGCGGATACGAGGTCTGCGGCCGATGCCGCCGACACATGTCCGCCGAGTTGCGCATCGTACTTCGACGCAATGGTGCCGCCGGTACCGACGACACAGATCAGTGGTTTCTTCATGGATGCTTTCCTCAGTCCAGTTTCAGGAGACGACGGGCAGACAGTCCGAGGATCGCCGCGCGGTCCGCCGGGTCGATCTGCGACAGCCGCTCGACGACGTCGACCGGCCGCGTGTAGCTCATGTCGGCCGGGCAGTCGCTGCCCATCAGCACCCGGTCGGCACCCACCTGCCGGATCAGGTTGACCAGCGTCTGGTCGTCGTGCGCGATCGTGTCGTAGTAGAAGCGACGCAGGTAGGACGACGGCGGCCGGGGCAGGTGCGCGAGTTCCTTGCGCACCGTGTAGCCGTGGTCCCAGCGGCCGGCAAGCGCCGGCAGCGTACCGCCGGCATGGGGCAGCACGAAGTCGAGCTTCGGGAAGCGGTCGAGCACCCCGCCGAAGATCAGCGATGCGGCGGCGATGGCCGTATCGGTCGGATTGCCGATCAGGTTGCGCAGGTGGTACTTGCGCATCCGGTCGGCACCGACCGGGTTCACCGGATGCAGGAAGATGGGCAGTCCGAGTTCCTCGCAGCAGGCATACACCGGGTCGAAGGCCGGTTCGTCCAGGTTGAGGTCCATCACATGGGTGCACAGGTACACGCCGCGGATGCCGGGCAGCGTCGCCGCGCGGCGTGCTTCGGCCACCGCCAGCTCGGGCGCCTGCATCGGCAGGGTCGCCAGCCCGACCAGCCGCTCCGGATGCAGCAGGTGTGCCTCGGCCAGGCCGTCGTTGTACGCGCGTGCGAGCCGGTCGCCGAACTCGGGCGAGGCCCAGTAGACCATCGGCTGGGTCAGCGACAGCGCATGGATGTCGACCCGGGCAGCATCCATCTCGCGCAGCCGGGACGGCAGGTCGATGTAGGTCTGCTGGAAGGTCGCCTTGTATTTCGGCACCGCGAAGGTGACGTTGCCGCGCGGGTTGTGCCCGATCTCCACGCCGTTCGAGGGTCCTTCGGCTTCGAGCAGCCTGACCCATGCTTCGGGATACCAGTGCGCATGGATGTCGATGCTGGTCGTCATCGGAAGGTGCTCCAGTGGCCTGCGGTTGCGGAAACGGAAACGCTGCGGGAATATACTTAAAAAAACACCAGGCGCCGCGACCGGAGGACGGATGCAACGAGCAACACGCAGGGGGATCGCGGCAGCGAGGCGGGCGCTGGCCGTTGCCGGCGCAGCCGCGACGGGCACGATCGCACTGATGGCGGCCACGGCTACGGGCACCACGGCATGGGCGCAGGCCTGGCCGACCAAGCCGATACGCCTGGTCGTCCCGTTCGCGCCGGGCGGGGGCACCGACCTCACCGCGCGCCTGGTCGGCGCACGCCTCACGCAGCGCCTCGGCCAGCCGGTGGTCATCGACAACCGCCCGGCCGCCTCGGGCGTGGTCGGCGCCGACCTGGTAGCCAAGGCGGTCCCCGACGGCCATACGATCCTGACCGCCTCGGTCACCTTCGTGATCAGTTCGGCCCTGCAGAAGGGGCTGCCCTACGATGGCTTCCGCGACTTCGCGCCGGTCACGCTGCTGATCGCGGCGCCGCTCGGCGTTCTGGTGCATCCGTCGGTACCGGCGAAGACGATGCCGGAACTCATCGCGCATGCGAAGGGCCAGCCGGGCCGAATCAACTACGGGTCGTCGGGGCCGGGCAGCATCGCCCACCTGTCGACCGAGGTGATGGCGGCAATGGCAGGCATCAGGCTGACCCACGTGCCGTACAAAGGGGTCGCCGCCTACACCTCCGCGGTGCTCTCCAACGAGATCCAGATGGGCCTTGCCAACCTGTTCTCGACCGAGAGCTTCTGGAGGCCGGGACGGCTTCGGCTGGTCGCGCATACCGGCGCCCGGCGGCTCGAAACGCTGCCCGACGTACCCACCGTGGCCGAGTCGGCAGTGCCCGGCTACGATGCCACCATCTGGTACGGCTTCATGGCACCGGCGAAGACAGCGCCCGCGATCGTGCAGCAGCTCTACCGCGAGATCCGCGCGATCGCAGAGACGCCCGACGTGCGCCAGACGCTGGTCGCGCAGGGCAACGAGGTGGTCGCGAACACGCCACAGGAGTTCGCGAAGTTCATCCGCGCCGAGGCAACCCGGTGGGGCGATGCCGGACGGCGCCTCGGCGTGGCCATCGAATGAAGCCGGCACGCACAGGACGAGACAGCACATGACCCTCGACGTACAGCACGTCTACGACTTCGACCAGCTCGGCGCCGTACCCGCCAACCCGACCAGCCTGGAAGTGACGGCGCGCCGCCTGCTGTCGGGGCCGGACATCACCAGCGGCAAATCGTCGACCGTCGGGGCGGTGCTCCGCGGCGAGCACATCATCTGCACGCTCGGGCGCCAGGCGCGCGGCACCGGTGCCAAGGCGCACTCGCATCCGAACGAACAGTTCAACTTCATCCTGCAGGGGATGATGATGAACGACATCGAGGGCGACCGCGTGTTTGCCGGGCCCGGCAGCATCCTGCACACGCCGGGGATGGTGGTCCATACCGGCCTCGCCTGCCCCGACGAAGACCTCGTGTTCCTCGCAGTCAAGGATACCCGCCACGGCATCGTCGGCCCGCCGGTCGACGGTCGCTACGACGGGCCGAACTGCTTCGCCGGATTCGGCAGCCGGACCGGCGAACCGGCAGCGACCACCGCACAGGCCCTGGCCGAGTGGCGCACGATGCCGCCCGGCCCGGGCCGGCGTTACGTGTACGGCATGGTCGACGCCGACGGCCTGCGCGACGGTCCTGCCAGCGCATCGCTGTCGCTGGCCGGCGAACAGGCACTGGCACCGGGCGTGCATGGCCGACTGCTCACCGGCGAGCGCATCCATGTCGGCGTGCTGCGGCTCGCGCCGGGCGCGGCCCTGCCGGCGCATGCGCACGACAACGAACAGTTCACCTTCGTGGTGGAAGGCAGCCTGCAGGCCGATCTCGACGGTGCCCGGGTCGACGTGCCGAAGTACAACATGCTGCACCTGCCTGCCGGCCGGCGGCATGCGCTGCATGCGCCCGACGGCGCGCTGGTCGTCCTGGCGCAGGATGCACGCGCGCGATACGCTGCCTAGGCCCGAGCGACAGCCGCCACAGAAACCCGCGGCCGCGTGAGAAACTTCGGCTGTTTCCACGCAGCCGAACCCACCCATGGATAGTTTCGAACAGGCCCGGCAATTGTTCCTCGAGGGGCTCGCCTGCCTCGGCCGGGACGATCCCGAAGGCGCCGAGTCACGCTTCTCCGACTCGCTGGGGCTGCTGCCCGACCGCCCGTCGACGCTGACCAACCGAGCGGCAGTACGTATCCGGCTCGGCCGGCTGGATGAAGCCGAAGCCGATGCACGCAGGGCGGTGACGGTCGACGATCGTTACGCGGAGGCATGGGTGAACCTCGCGCTGATCGCGCTCGAGCGGGGCGATACCGACGCCGCGGCCAGCCACCTGCAGACGCTGGTCTGGCTCGACCGCAATCACCACCAGGGCTGGCTGCTTTCGGCTCGGGTACGCGACCTGCAGGGCCGGTTCGAGGATGCCGCCGACTGCTACCGCAAGGCGCTGGCGATCAAGCCGGACGACTTCGCGCCCCTGATGAACCTGGGTGCCGCGCTGAACGATCTAGGCCAGTTCGCCGAAGCCCTCGAGCAGCATGACCGCGCGCTGCAGATCGATCCCCGGCATGTCGAGGTGCTGTCCAACCGTGCCGTTGCGCTCGCGGGCCTCGGCCGCTACGACGACGCGCTGGCCGCCTTCGAACACTGCCTGTCGATCGATCCGCTACGGCCAGAGGGCTGGACGGGCAAGGCGATGGCGCTCGTGTCGCTCAAGCGCCTGGCCGATGCGCTGCCCTGCCTCGAGGAAGCCAACCGGGTGCAACCGGGCTTTGCACCGGCGTGGTCGATGCGCGGCGCAGTGCTCGCCGGGCTGGACCGGGCTGACGAATCGCTGCCGATGCTCGAGAAGGCCGTGGCGCTCGCGCCGGCCAACGCCGAAGACCAGCTCAGCCTGTCGCACCTGTACCTGGCACGATTCGATTTTCCGCGCGGATGGCCCGCCTATGAGGCGCGCCTGCGCCGTCCGGGCTCCGAGCGCCTGCGTACATCCCGGCCGCGCTGGGACGGCAGCGCGACCGCAGCGCGCCTGTTCGTATGGGCCGAACAGGGCATCGGCGACCAGGTGCTCTACTCGACGATGTTCCGGGAACTCATCGCCAGGGCACCTGCGGCGACGATCTCGCTCGACGAAAAGCTGCTGCCGCTGTTCCGCCGGTCCTTCCCGCAGACACGGTTCACCGCGCGCAACCAGCCACCCTTGGAAGCGGAGTACGACCTGCAGTTGCCGGTGGGCAGCCTGGGCTCCCTCTTCAGGCCGACCGCCGACGCGTTTCCCGCCGCTTGCGACCGCGTGCTGGTAGCAGATCGCGAGCGCGCACGACAGGTGCGCGAACTGAAGCCGTTCCGCAACCGGAAGGTCTGCGGCCTGTCGTGGAAGAGCATCAATGCGCAGGTCGGCGACGACAAGAGCATGCCGCTCGAGCGCATGCGCGACCTGCTGATGCTCGACGGATTCACCTTCGCGAACCTGCAGTACGGGGACGTCAGCGGCGAAGTCGCGCGCACGTGCGCGCTGACCGATGCGCCGATCGAGACCGTGCCGGGCATCGACCTGTTCGACGACATCGATGGGCTGGCCACGCTGATCGAAGCCTGCGACATCATCGTGACCATCAGCAACTCGACCGCGCACCTGGCCGGCGCGCTGGGCAAGCCGACGCTGCTGCTGGTGCCGCGCTTCACCGGGCGCATGTGGTACTGGAACACGCGTACCGGCGAAGCCCATCCGCCGTGGTATCCGACGGTGCGCGTGCTGCGCCAGCACCGCCAGGGCGACTGGTCAGGGCCACTACAAGAGGCGCAGGCCGTGCTGGAGCAGCTGCGTTGAGCCTGCCGCCCGGGGGACGCATCTCGCTGGTGGTGGGCTTCGACCAGCGGGAGGCGGTCGCCTATCACACGTTCTGCCAGAGCGTGCTCGAGAAGTCCTCGCTGCCGGTCCAGTTCACCCCGCTCGCGGAGAACACGCTCGCCGGCTACAAGGAAACGCACACCGACGGCAGCAACCGCTTCATCTACTCGCGCTTCCTGACCCCGTATCTCTCCGACTACAGCGGCTGGGCCCTTTTCGCCGACGGCGACATGGTCTGCCAGGCGGACATCGCCGAACTATGGGCACTGCGCGACCCCGCGAAGGCGGTGCAGGTCGTCAAGCACGACTACCAGACGAAGGCGGCCGTGAAGTACCTCGGCAACCGCAACGAGAACTACCCGCGCAAGAACTGGTCGAGCTTGATCCTCTGGAACTGCGCGCACGAGGCGCACCGCGTGCTGACGCCGGACTTCATCCAGCGCATGCCGGGCTCCTACCTGCACCGATTCTCCTGGCTGGACGATTCCCTGGTCGGCGAACTGCCGCGGGAATGGAACTGGCTGGCCATCGAGTATCCCGAGAACCTGCAGGCAAAGCTCATCCACTACACGCTCGGCACCCCGTGCTTCGCGGAGTACCGGGACCGGGAATCGTCACCGATCTGGTATGCGGCCTGGAACCGCCTCCGCGAGGGTTTCGACGGAGACGGCCAGGCCTGAACCCGGGCCGGCCCCCGCACGCGGCCGGCGGCACGGCCCCGTCCATGGCGTACCATCGGCACCCGTAACCGCAGGAAACCTCCACCGCACATGTCCATCGAAACACGCACCGCCACGTCGCGGGCCCTCATCGTGGCCGTGCAGTTGCCTGACGTGAGCGACATCGAGTTCGAATCGTCCCTGAAGGAACTGGGCGAACTCGCCCGCACGCTGGGCTTCGAGGTCGTGGGCACGTTTACGCAGAAACGCACGAGCTTCGACGCCATGGCCTACGTGGGTGCCGGCAAGCGCGAAGAGATGCGCCTGTTCGCGGAAAACAACGCCGACTTCGTGCTGGTCGACCACGACATCTCGCCGTCGCAGGCCGGCAACCTCGAGAAAGAGGTCGGCTGCCAGGTGATGGACCGTGCGATGGTGATCCTGGAGATCTTCCACCGGCATGCCCGCTCGAACGCGGCGCGCGCGCAGGTCGAGATCGCACGGCTGCGCTACCTCGCGCCGCGCCTGCGCGAGGCGGCAAAGCTGGCCGGCCCCCAGGGCCGGCAGCGCAGCGGCGTCGGTGGCCGCGGCGCGGGCGAATCCGCCGCGCAGACCGACCGCTCGCGCATCCGCGACCGGATCGCCGAACTGAAGCAGGAGATCGAGGCGCTCGACCACGAGCGCCAGACCCAGCGCGCCCGGCGCCAGGACAGTCAGGGCGTCGCACGCGTCGCGCTGGTTGGCTACACCAACGCCGGCAAGTCGACCCTGATGCGTGCGCTGACCGGCAGCGACGTGCTGGTCGAGAACAAGCTGTTCGCGACGCTCGACACGACGGTGCGCGTGCTCGTGCCCGAGGGCGTCCCGCGCGTGCTGGTCAGCGACACTGTCGGCTTCATCAAGAACCTGCCGCACGACCTGGTCGCGTCGTTCAAGTCCACGCTGGAGGAAGCCGCCGAGGCCTCGCTGCTGCTGCATGTAGTAGACGCCGGCGACCCCGGCTTCGAACGCCAGCTCGACGTGACCGTGAAGGTACTGGAGGAGATCGACGCTGGCGCCGTGCCGCGACTGCTGGTGTTCAACAAGATCGACCAGGTTGGCGATGCGAAGGCGCAGGCCGCGCGCAGCAAGGCCCTGCGCGCGCAGTTCCCGAAATGCATCGTCGTCAGCGCACTCGACGCCGAAGCCGTCGCACGGCTGCACAAGGCGATCTTCGCCTTCTTCCGCAAGCGGCTGGTGAGGGCGGAGCTGTTCCTGCCCTGGTCGGCGCAGAAGCTGCGCGGGCCGCTGTTCTCGACCTGCGAGGTCGTCGAGGAACGGCCCGACGTGGAGGGCACCTTCTTCACCGTGCGCGGCGAGCGCAAGGACATCGATGCGCTGCGCGAGCAGATCGGACCCGTGAAGAAGCGGACCGCCAGAGGATGAACGCGCCGCAGCATCCAACGATGCGCGGCGCAGCGTGAAGCAGCCGCCTACTGCGGCTTGAATCCGATCGCCTTCACCAGCTTGCCGTACTTCGCGTGCTCGCTGCGGATCAGCTGCGCGAAGTACTCCGGCGACTCGTAGACCATGGTCAGGCCGGCTGCGGTGAGCTTCTCGACGATGTCCGGGCTGCGCATCGCGCGGTTGATCTCGTCGTTCAGGCGGGCGACCACCTCGCGCGGCATGCCCGCCGGACCGACCCAGCCGAACCAGCCGCCCGACTCGTAGCCGGGCACCGCCTCGGCGGCGGCCGGCGTGTCGGGCCACTCGGGGGTGCGCGCCTTGCTGGTGACCGCCAGCAGGTTGATACGGCCCGACTTGATGTGCGGCGTGAGCCCGGTGACGCCATCGACCCCCGCCATCACCTGCCCGCCCATCAGTTCGGTGGCAATCTGCGCCGAGCCCTTGTACGGAATGTGGTTGAACGAGAAGCCAGCCATCATGCGCAGCTGCTCGAAGATGAGATGGGGAAAGCCGCCCTCGCCATTGCTCGCCACGGTCAGCTTGCCCGGGTTCGCCCTGGCCCAGGCGATCATCTCGACGAGGTTCTTGAACGGTGCACCGGTGGCGCCGACGACCACCAGGTAATTGGCGGTGGAAACCGCGATCGGCGTGAAGTCCTTCAGCGCATCGTAGGGGACGCTCTTGCTGGTATGCGGTAGCACGGCGAGGTTACCGCCCTGCCCTGCGGCGAAGGTGTAACCGTCGGGCGTGGCCCGGGCAACGAAATCGAGGCCCAGCATGCCGCTGGCGCCCGGCCGGTTCTCGACGATCACCGGCTGGCCGAGACGCTCGGCCATCCTGGGTGCCATCAGCCGCGCCATGATGTCGGTCGTGTTGCCCGGCGGGAAAGGGATGACGAGCCTGATCGGCTTGTTCGGCCAGGCCTGCGCCTGCACACCCATGCTGACCACCAATGCCGCAGCCGCGGCGAACATCGAGAGAACGGACTTCGTCTTCACGGACAACCCCTCCTTGGGCAAACAGGCCTGTACACCAGGCCACCTTGGTATCGGGTCCGGTGCCGGGGCCTCCGGCACCTTCCAGCGACGCGTTTCTATGCAGCCGGGATGACGGGCAGCAGGACCGCAGCCTGATGCTTCGGGCCTGTGTGCAGCGTCACCTTGCCGCCGAAGATGGCCGGCGGACGGTCGGTCTCATCGTCATGGACGAACGGCCCGCAGCCCTTCATCGGGTTCTTCATGTTCGACAGCACCGCCGCTTCGCCGTCGTACTCGTAATCCTTGCCACGTATGCTCAGCGCGATGCTGTAGCCCCTGGGCACGACGATGCAGGTCGGCCAGATCTCTACGTCCAGTTCATAGACCTGGCCCGGGACCAGCAGCTGCTTTTCGCGGTGCGTGTGATACGGCCGCCAGGGCAGCGAGCGTGCCGCGTCGAGTTCGCGATGGGACGCGCGAAGCCAGCCCTGGGCGATGGGCGTGTGCGGATCGAGCGCCCCCTGGAACACCACTTCCTTGCCGGCCGGATCGAACACCCGCAGCACGGCGAAGATGTCTGCATCGACCGTCGAGGAAGACACGAACAGCTTGAGCGCGATCGGGCCGGTGATCTCGGTGTCGTGCTCGAGTGCGCCAGTGGAAAAGGTGGCTCCGTCACCCATGGCCTCGTAAGTGTGCGCCGCGTCGGAAGCTGGCGGCTTGTCCGACAGGCGCATGCCGGCAGGATCGAGGTGGAAGCGGGTCCAGCGGGTCCGCGCGAGCGGCCATTCGCGCTCGGCGCGCTCGACGAACGTCTCGCCCGGATGGCGAACCTGCAGCAGCACCGGGGGCTGCCTGTCCCAGCCGTTGTCGATGCCCTTCAGGAAATGGTCGAAGAAGCGCTTCTGCAGCCCGACGCCGTAGTCGGTGTAGAACGGCGCCCAGTGCGAACCGCCATGCACTTCCAGCCACTTCTGCTTCGATGCTGCGCCGACGAAGCCCTCGAAGTTGCCGCGGGGGTGCAGCCCCTGCCCACCCCAGTTGGCCGCCGACAGCACCGGTACCGTGACCCGCGACAGGTCGGCGCTGCGCTCGCGATACCACTCGGTGTCGGTCTCGCGCTCGAGCACCGCGCGCCACATGTCTTCACGGTTGTTCGTCAGTTCGGCCTCGCTCAGCGTCTCGGGGCCGCACGCGAGCTCTCCGGTGACCGGATGTTTCCTGCCGCGCTCACCGACGCCGTGCTGCACCGTCTTGACCTGCATCTCCTGCCAGTTCTTGCGGAAGGTGCAGGCGATGCCGCCATGGCGGTGCGACTCGCGGTAGGCATCGTTCCAGCCCTCCCAGGCGCAGATCGCGGCCAGGTGCGGCGGCTGGGACGCGGCGACACGCCACTGGTTGCTGGCATAGTAGGAAATGCCGTTGAGCCCGACCTTGCCGTTGCACCAGGGCTGCACCGCCGCCCATTCGATGCACAGGTGGAAGTCACGCGTCTCGCGCGCATTGTTGTGGGCGAGGTATCCCGGCGAGCGGCCCGCGCCACGGGAGTCGACACGGATGCAGACATAGCCGTCGGGCACCCACTTCTCAGGGTCGACCACCTCCCAGTTCTGGTACTG
This sequence comes from Rhodocyclaceae bacterium, assembly GCA_020248265.1. NCBI lineage: Bacteria > Pseudomonadati > Pseudomonadota > Betaproteobacteria > Rhodocyclales > Rhodocyclaceae > Rhodocyclaceae bacterium. The sequence continues at coordinate 92,672 of JADCHX010000011.1, read as the reverse complement.
GTTGGTGGAGCCGGCAAGTGCGTCCGGATTCTCGCGCGCCATGATGTCCCAGGCGGTCTTGTAGCCTTCCTGGAAGGCGAGGCCCTTGCCATACGGACCGTAGGTCATGAGCACCGGATAGCGGCCCTCGGCCACCGGGCGGAAGATATCGGCGCGCAGCACCAGCCCGTCGTCCATGGTGATGGGCACATCCCAGTCGATGCGCATGCCATCGCGGGTCTCTGATCTGAACGCGGTCATGTTCCTGTTGCTCCTGTTTGTGCCGGGTGTACGCATACGCCCGCAGGCATGGCCCGCGACCGGCAACGGCGCGCGATCGCCCTTTCAGGCATGGCAGGCGGGGTCTTGCACCCGTGCCTCCTCCGTCATTCCGGCCCGCGTTCTTGCGCACGGTCTCGGAAAGTAGAAACGCTTCCGGATGCAGTTTAGGGTGCCGCAGCGACAGCAGTCAATTCTGCAGCAGGATCTCGTGTACCGCATCGATCACGCGCGGCTGCTGGTCCTCGAGCCCGATCCACAGTGGCAATCGCACCAGCCGGTCGGCAAGATCCGCAGTCACCGGCAATTCAGCCGCAGCGCGGGAGAAGCGCATTCCGCCGGGGGAACTGTGCAGCGGCACGTAGTGCGACACCGCGTTGATGCCGCGCCGGGCGAGCTGGTCGATGAAGCCCTGCCGTGCCGTGCGATCCGGAAGCAGGATGTAGTACATGTGCGCGTTGGCGGTGCACTCCGCCGGTACCGTGGGACGGCGCAGATGGCCGGACGCTTCGAGTCCCTCGAACGCACGATGATAGGCGTCCCACAACGCCAGCCGCCGCGAAGTGATCTCGTCGGCGGCCTGCATCTGCCCCCACAGGAAAGCCGCGGTCATTTCTCCGGGCAGGTAGGATGAACCGATATCGACCCAAGTGTACTTGTCGACCTTACCCTGCAGGAACTCCGTCCGGTTGGTCCCTTTCTCGCGAATCAACCGGGCGCGGTGGGCCAGCGCCGGGTCGTTCACCAGCAGCGCCCCGCCCTCGCCCGACATGATGTTCTTCGTTTCGTGGAAGCTCAGCGTGCCCATCTGTCCGATGCTGCCCAGCGGACGTCCGCGGTAGGACGCCATCGCGCCCTGCGCGGCATCCTCGATGACCAGCAGCCCGTGGCGCGCGGCGATCGCCATCACCGTGTCCATTTCGCAGGCAACACCGGCGTAATGGACGACGACGATCGCGCGGGTACGCTCGGTGATCGCGGCTTCGAGCTTCGTTTCGTCGATGTTCAGCGTGTCCGCCCGGATGTCGACGAATACCGGCAAACCGCCGCGCAGCACGAATGCATTGGCGGTGGACACGAAGGTGTAGGACGGCATCACGATCTCGTCGCCCGGGCCGATGTCGGCGAGGATCGCCGCCATCTCGAGCGCCGCCGTGCACGAATGCGTCAGCAACGCTGCCTGGCAACCGGTCCGCTGCTCCAGCCAGCCGCTGCACAGCGACGTGAAATGCCCGTCGCCCGCCAGCTGCAGACGCCGATTGGCTTCGCGCACGTGGTCGAGCTCGGTCCCGACCATGAAGGGGCGGTTGAACGGGATCGGCTGCACTTCAGCCCCGGATGCCTTGCGCTCGAGTACGTCGGGAGAGTTCGATGTCATCATGGCACTGTCAATCAATGGTGCAGCCGGGGTCGCCGGCCACGTGGATCCGGATGTCCCGTCCCTCGGTGGAGGGACTGGGTGGCAACAGCTTCATGCAGCGGTCGATGTAGGCGACGATCAGGGGGTGGGTGCTTTCGAAGCCCAGGTCGGGCCGGGCGTCGGCACGGAAGAGGGAGAACATCGAAAAGCCGATGTCGGCCTCGCGCAGGCGCGCGATCTCTCGACGCTGGCGCGCCTCCGTGGCAGGGAACAGCTGATAGATTTCCCAGACCGGCGCGCGACGGCGCTCGACCGCGTAGGCGCCGGGCCAGTAAGGTGCGGCAAGAAACGAACGGCCGTCACGCGCATGGGCGTCGACCTGCGCGCGCAGCAGCGAAAGCACATCGGCTGCGTGCGGCTCGACGTAGAGGGTGTCCCCGAGCACCTGCACGCGCTCCGCCGTCCAGCCGCGCAGCACCGGGTACGCACGCTGCTCGAACAGCGACAGGACAGTGCCAGCGACGACCGCCGCCACCAGCACGACGTCACCCAGGCCCGTGCGCTGCCTTCCTGGCCATGTCCAGGCGGCGACGAGGATCGGGAGAATGCTCAACGCGACATGGAAGACGTCGAAACGCGACACCGTGTAGTGTGCGTAGGGAATCGATACCAGCACGGCGGCCGCAAACACCGCACCACCTGCCGTATCGGCTGCTGTGCCGCCTGCCGTATCGCCTGCCGTATCGCCTGCCGTATCGCGGCCATTCGACGGTTTCCAATCGTTCCACACGCGGCGCATTGCGAGAATCAGGACCCCGCCGCCAGCGAGCCCTGCAAGTGCAAGCAATGACTCGCGCAGCGCACTGGCGGCGTCCTGCCCGGCCGACGGCAGCAGCAACGCCTGGAGCCGGGGCAGCGGCAACGGCAGGTTGGTCGTCCCCGCCTCGAACAGCATCCGGATCGAATCGATGAACGCCGCGGTGAATCCGGATGCGAACAGATGACAGGCGATCACCGGGGAATAACCGACAACCCCGCCGGTGACGAATGCAACCAGCATCCTGCCCGACGGAAGCAGACGCACCTGCCGATACCGCAGGCCCAGCGCGAGTGCCACCGCGATCGATCCGTACAGGGCGTGATTGATGCCGATGGCCGAAACCACTCCGAGGCAGATGCCCAGCCATGCGCAGGAGCGCACGCCGACGCGCGCCAGTGCTGCAGCCAGCCCGGCGACCATCAACATCACGGCGAAGCTGTCCGCGACCTTGAAGTCCGGCACCATCCAGACGGCAAACGCCGGCACCGCGAGCAGGATCCGCCATGCGGGCGCCGGCTGCATGCTCATCAGCACTGCAGCCATGGCGACGGTGATCGAAGCCAGGACGGCATTGCCCGCGCGCATCGCCACGATGCCATCGTTGTCGAACAACCACATCCAGCCGGCCGACCAGAAGTAGCGACCCACGTCGTACGACTGGAAGTCGCGCAACGGCAGTTCACCGGCCAGCACACGCTGCGCGCCGTACCAGAGGAAGCCCTCGTCCTGAAGGTTCAGCCCGTGATGGCCGATGAACCAGAATACGGCCAGCGGCAGCGCCAGGGCGATCGCGACCGCCCATGTGCGGGCCGCCGCCCCCGTCATCAACACACGAGCCAGTATCCCGGCCTGCCCGGCAGTGCCGGTCATCGCGACCCGGCGGCTGCGACGACCGTGCCCAGCACGATCAGTGCAACGCCTGCCACCTTGTACAGGTTCAGTTGCTCGTCGAGCAGCCATACGCTCATTGCCAGCACGAGCACGAAGTTCAGGCTGGTGAACGGATAGGCATAGCTCAGTTCGAACCGGGTCATCGCCGCCATCCACGCAAGGCTGGCAACGAACGCGGCGGCGAAGCTGGACACGACGAACGGATCGAGCAGCAGCAACAGCAGATGCCGCAACCCTGGCAGGAAGCCGGCCGGCATCGGCCCGATCTGGTCCATGCGCCACTTGAGTATGAGCTGGCCGTACACGGTCAGCAGGATCATGCCGAGGATGAACGAATAGTCGAGCCAGCGCTGGACAGGCATCATGGGACAGGATCCGTCTTGCGCACCAGGATCGTGAACGCGTAGAGACCGTAGTCGTGCAGCAGCGCGACGTTACGCGACCAGCGCCGCTTGCATAGATCGAACACGACGCATGGATCGGGGTAGTACAGATAATCCCGCATCTTCGATGCGTCGGAATACGAGGTCAGGCAGTTGAATGCGAAGCCGGCCCGGCTGGTGCGATCGATCGCGTCCAGGGCCTCGGTCATGCCCGCAAGGCACTGCTCGTCGCTGCGCCCCAGGCGCAGTGTGAACGTACCGCTGGCCACGCCGAAGTCGGCCTCCGCCAGCGGGCGGTCTGCCACCTCGAAGGTCACGGCGGGATTCGACGCAAAACGCACACGCGCCGCGGCGATCATTTCTTCATTCAGGTCGATCCCCGAGTAGGCAATGTCCGGCCAGCGCGCGAGCAGCACGTCGGCCAGCGCGCCGTAGCCGCAGCCGAAGTCGTTCACAGAGAAGGGGCCTGCTGCGGGCAGGATGCGCATCAGTTCATCGAACTGCCTGCGCTGGCTCGCTTCGCCGTTCCAGTCGACCCCTTGTGGGGTCGGACCGTGCCGCTCGAAGCTGTCGCGGTAATGCAGGCGGGTGCGCCGCACGAATTCAGAGGGATCCACGGCCATGTACCTCCCGGACGATGGTGTAGGGACGCCGCTTCACCTCGACGAACATCTTGGCCAGGTAGATGCCCAGGATGCCGATGAAGGAGATGATCATGGCACCGATCATCCAGATCGAGACGATCAGCGAAGCCCAGCCGCTGACCGGCCGGTCGAGCAGCGCCCACTGCACGACGATGCCCGCGGCAAACAACGCGGCGACGACGAAGATCGCCACGCCGATGTAGAAGGTCGCGACCAGGGGAACGCTGCTGAACGAGGTCACCGAATCGATGAGCAGGGCGACCCGCCGCCGCAGCGAATAGGTGGTGGCACTCGTGTGGTGCTTGTCGACGATGCAGGCGCGCTGCGCAAAGCCGGTGATCACCCACAGGCCGCCGATGTCGAGTTCGCGCTCTTCGTGCCGCAGCAGTGCATCGACGTAGCGGCGGGTCATCAGCCGCGCGGTGACCATGTCCGTCGGCATCTCGAAGCCGATGATCGCGTTCATCAGGCGGTAGAACATCCGACCCGACCAGCGCTCGAATCGGCCTCCCTTGCGGTTTCGCTGCACGCCGTACACGACATCGCAGCCCTCGTCCTCCAGGCGTGCGAGGAAGGCGTCGAACCACTCGGGCTCTTCCTCGAGGTCGCTGTCGAGCAGGTAGACGCGTTCTCCGCGCGCGTAGGCAAGGCCGGTCATCATCGCCTTGTGATGGCCGAAGTTGCGCGACAAGTCGACGACGACGACATGCGGGTCGGCACGGCTCAGCGCGACCGCCCGCTCGAGGCTGTCGTCGGGCGACCCGTCGTTGACGAACACCAGTTCATAACTGCCGGCGGCGTGATGCGCGGCAACGGCACTCGCCCGCCGGTGGAACTCCTCGACATAGGCGGCCGACTGGTACAGCGTGGTGACGATGGAGAGCTTCATCGACGTGCGTGCGTCATGTACTGCGCGGCCTGGTCGCCGCAATTGAACAGCAGGTCGACGATGCTCACCTCGTGCACGAACTCGCCCCACAACTGCGGGTACGCCGGGTACGGCCCGTACTCGAACCACTCGACCTGGATGCCTGCACGGGCGAACGCCGCCTCGTCGAGGTAACTGCGTGCACTCGGCCCCGACACATAGACATCCGCGCCGGCCTTCTCGCACAGGCCGACCAGGCGCTCGTTGCGGTCGCCGTCGGAGGGGTAGTCGGTGGAATGTGCCAGGCGGGTGCCGATGCCCAGGAACCGGCAGATGGCCGCGATCAGCGAATGGTTGACCTCGGCCAGGTTGATCCAGGGGCGCCCGCGAAACAGGGGCTCGAGCCAATCCGCGATCGGCTGGAAGTGCGGGGCCCGTGCGTAATTCGCCCCGAGACGCTGCCAGTGCGCGGGCCCGCAGCCGGAATCGTTGATGCAGACGTCACGAACCTGCCGGCGCAGCGAGATGCCCACCGGAATGCTCAACCACTGCACCCCCTGGGGCGTCTTGATCCGGTTGCGGTTCCGCCAGTCGTTCTTCGTGTACTGCACTTCATCGTAGAACACGAACTCGTCCACCGACGCGATCAGGTCGAAGTAGCCCTTCCAGGGTATGTAGTTCGACTGAACGACGGCCACGCGCTTCATGTGTGTCGGGAGTTCCGGGGACTGACCAACGGGGAAAGGGCGCGGGCGCAGACCCATGCGACCAGAGATAGTAACAAACCCTGTCGACGGCTTGGGCACCCACGCTCGTGGCCAGCCTGATGCGCGATCCGGAACAGACCCACGCCGACCCCAGGCTCGCGACAACCGCGAATGCCTTGACCAGATGGTCTTCATGGGTGGGCCCGCTGGGACTCGAACCCAGGACCAAAGGATTATGAGTCCTCTGCTCTAACCGACTGAGCTACAGGCCCGTGTTCCCTGTCGCCGGGCGCCATTGTACCGGCACGCTGCCGCGAGCGACGCAGGGCCGATCGCGACAGCGGTGCAATACCGTCAGGCCTGCCGGAACTGCTCCACCGACTTCGCCACCGTCCCGTCCTTCAGCTTCAGCGGCAGCGTCACCGGCCGCGTCGGCCCGAAGGTAGGTATGTACACCGAGTGCTTGCCGGCGCCGCCGACGACGATCACGTGCACGCCCTCCTCGCCCTTGATGATCGGCACCGGCCGGTCGCGCTGCTCGGCGGTGAGGCCAGGCAGGTACGGCACGAACTGGTTCAGCCGGCGCACGATGTTGTCGTCGGACAGGTTGCCGAGCGGCACGCGTGCATGTTCGAACAGGAAGGCCTTCACGTCGCGCTTCGAGAAGCCATCCTTCGCGATCGACGCCGCATGCTCCGGTCCGATCACCACCAGCGGCTCGCCAGAGTAGTAGATGTTGTTCGCTCCGGTCTGGGCGATGGTGCCGGCGATCATCTTCAGCAGGCCCTCGCCGTCCAGGCTCTCGTGGTCGTTCACGTTGTGCGGCGGTTCTGCGCCGTACACGGTGACGGTCGAGGTCTCGGCGCCGAAGCCCATCTCTACGTTGAGCGGCTCCCACGGGTTCGCCGCCTCGTTCTCGGCGACACAGTAGGTGTACTTCGACGGTGCGCCGTGGGTCGACATGTCGCCGCTCGCGGGGATCGCGCCGCCGATGTTCCACATCGCCAGCCGCACCGCGCGGCCGATCGTCGCGTTGGCGCGATTGCCAGGGCCGAACGCGTTGTGGCCGCTGTTCATGCCGATCTCGCGCGCGACCGGTCCGTTCACCACCACCAGCGTCGAGCAGGGGTGCGTGGTCGCCTGGATTCCGTACAGGTTGAACTTCTCCTCGCACAGGGCCTCGATGGCCAGCAGCACCAGCGGGAAGTACTGCGGCAGGCAGCCGGCCATCACCGCATTGGCGGCCAGGCGCAGCGGCGTCGCTTCGCCGAAGCGCGGCGGGATCTTCGCCACCGGTTCGTCGATCGGCCGGTCGCAGTAGGCGAGCATCGCGTGCACACGCTCGGCCGTGGGCGGCACGACTGGCAGGCCGTCCGTCCAGTTCTTCCCGCGCACGAAGGCGTCGATGGCCTCGTAGTCGTCGTCGACCTCCAGCGCGGCGCCGGGGATCTCGAGCAGTCGTTCGGTCGCGATCATTTCTGGTGCTTCCGGATCAGGTCGATGAACGCGGGTACCGCCACCTCGGCGCGCTCGCGCACTTCATCGATCGACACGCCGCCCAGCGGATGCGGAATCTCGATCAGCGGCAGTTCCGGCACGCCGAAGATGCGCGCCTGGGTCTCGCCAAGCTTGCGGAACGGACCGGAGTAGATGACCGCGGTCACCAGGCCACGTTTCCGCAGCTGCGCCATGTCGTGGACACTCCACGACGTGCAGGACCCTCAGTCCGCCATAGCGCTGACGACGAAATCGGCCTCCGCCTCGATCTGGTCGAGCATCGCCTTCGTTGCCGGCGTGCTCGGGTTGGGCTTGCGCAGGCTGACCACCGATGCGACCGGCATCTGCCGGCCGACGCCCTCGATGATCATCCTCAGCAGGTGGTCGGCATTGCTCTTTGAATTGTCGAGCACGCCGATACGCAGCCCACCGCTGGCAGCCTCGCGCTGTGCACCCGCCGCTTCGCCCTGCGGCACCGGCGCTTCCGGCGAGATCAGGAACACCTTGCCGTTGCCGGCGCCTTCATTTCGAACGGTCATCGCTCGCTCCTCGGTGGTCGGTGCACGAATGCCTCCATTCTAGCGGAACGCGTCGCGCAGACACCGCGGAAGCGGGCGCCGGGTCAACCGCCTTCGCTGTCGAGGAAGCTGCGCAGCCGCTCGGAGCGCGACGGATGGCGCAGCTTGCGCAGTGCCTTCGCCTCGATCTGGCGGATGCGCTCGCGTGTTACGTCGAACTGCTTGCCCACTTCTTCGAGCGTGTGGTCGGTGTTCATCTCGATGCCGAAACGCATCCGCAGCACCTTCGCCTCGCGCGGGGTGAGGGTATCGAGCACGTCCTTGGTGGCACCGCGCAGGCTGGCATACACCGCCGCGTCGCCCGGCGACATCGTGCCCTGGTCTTCGATGAAGTCGCCCAGGTGCGAGTCGTCGTCGTCGCCGATGGGCGTTTCCATCGAGATCGGTTCCTTGGAGATCTTGAGGATCTTGCGGATCTTGTCCTCGGGCATCTCCATCTTCTCGGCCAGCGTTGCCGGATCGGGCTCGGTGCCGGTCTCCTGCAGGATCTGGCGCGAGATGCGGTTCATCTTGTTGATCGTCTCGATCATGTGCACCGGGATACGGATGGTGCGCGCCTGGTCGGCGATCGAACGGGTGATCGCCTGGCGGATCCACCAGGTGGCGTAGGTCGAGAACTTGTAGCCGCGGCGGTATTCGAACTTGTCCACCGCCTTCATCAGGCCGATGTTGCCTTCCTGGATCAGGTCGAGGAACTGCAGGCCGCGGTTGGTGTACTTCTTCGCGATCGAGATCACCAGCCGCAGGTTGGCCTCGGTCATCTCGCGCTTGGCGCGGCGGGCCTTGGCCTCGCCGGTGGACATCTGGCGGTTGATCTCCTTCAGGTCTTTCAGCGGAATGCCGACCGTCTTCTGCACGGTCATCAGCGACTGCTGGTGCTCGAGCACCGAGGGCACGTTGCGGGTGAGCGAGTCGCTGTACGGCTTGCGGCCGTTGACCTCGGCGACGATCCAGTCGAGGTTGACCTCGTTGCCCGGGAAGTTCTTGATGAAGTAGGTGCGCGGCATGCCCGACTTCTCGACGCACAGGTCCATGATGCGCCGCTCGTGGCTGCGCACCCGCTCGACCAGCTTGCGCACGCTGTCGCAGAGGATCTCGATCTGCTTGGCCGAGAAGCGGATCTGCATCAGCACGCCGGAGATGTCCTGCTGGACCTGGCGCGAGGTCTTGCTCTGCGGGCCGCCCTTGACGAGCGACTTGACCATCTGCTCGTGCAGCGAGCGCAGCATGTCGAAGCGCTCCATCGCCTCGGTCTTGAGCTTGAGCAGGCTGGCTGTCTGCGCGGCGGCAGCCTTCGCCTCGTCCTCTTCCTCGTTGGTCTCTTCTGCGTCCTCGTCCTCGATCTCGGCCTCTTCGGGCATTTCGGCCGCGGCGGCGACCTGCTCGGCGTTCGGATCGATCAGGCCGTCGACCAGTTCGTCGATGCGCATCTCGTCGCGCGAGACCTTGTCGACCAGGGCCAGGATCTCGGCGATCGTCGTCGGGCAGGCCGAGATCGCAAGGATCATGTGCTTCAGGCCTTCCTCGATGCGCTTGGCGATCTCGATCTCGCCTTCACGCGTGAGCAGTTCGACCGAACCCATCTCGCGCATGTACATGCGCACCGGGTCGGTGGTGCGGCCGAACTCGGAATCGACCGTGGCCAGCGCGGCCTCGGCTTCTTCGGCGGCATCCTCGTCGGCGGCAGCGGGCGCAGCCTCGTTGATCAGCAGCGATTCGTCATCGGGCGCCTCGTCGAATACCGAGATACCCATGTCGTTGATCATGCTGATCACGTTCTCGATCTGCTCGGCGTCGAGCATGTCGTCGGGAAGGTGGTCGTTGATCTCGGCATACGTCAGGTAGCCGCGCTCCTTGCCGAGCACGATCAGGCTCTTCAGCCGCAGGCGCCGGGTCTCGGGGTCGATCACCGGTGCGTCCTTGGCGCCGATCAGCCGGTCTTTCTTGCCCTTGCCGCCCTTTTCCTTTGCGGCGAGCTTGGCACGCGCCATCGCGGCCGCGCGTTCTGCGATCTCGGCCTTGGTGGGACGGCCGGCCAGCAGTGGGTTGACGGACGGCGCAGCGGCAGCGGTTGCGGCCGGCGCAGCAGCGGCGGTCGCGGCCTTCTGCGCGGCCGGCGCGGCCGGCGCGGCAACGGCCGTTGCTGCTTTCTTCGCAACCGGCGCGGCAACGGCGGCTGCGGCCTTCTGCGTCACCGGGACGGCAGCGGCAGATGCGGCCTTCTTCGCCACTGGTTTGGTGGATTTCTCGAGCAGTTCCCTGTCGCCGCTCGCGACGCGTGCACCGGCGGCGCGAACGGCCGGTGCCGCGGCCTTCGAGGCATGGGCGGCGTTGGCACGCTTCGGGGCGACCGCGCGTTGCGGTGCTGCGGGGACCTTTGCGACCCCGGGCTTGCGTGCCTGGGCCACTGGCTTCGCCGGGGCAGCGGCGGGCTTCGCCGCCTTCACCGGCAGCTTTGCCTTGGATGCAGACGACCTGACCGGCGTCCTTGCGGCGACTTTCGCGCCCTGGCGCACCGCCGACGCCTTCGATGCTGCACGCGTGGCGGCCGGCGCGCTGGTCGTCCGCGCGGACGTCGACTTGCCCGCACGCGACGTGGCTGCGCGGCTCGGCGCGCTCGATCGTGCCGACTTCGCTTTGGTTTTTGCTTTGGTGCTGGGCATCGGTATCGTCCGCTCGAAAAAACCAGTTAGTTTAATTGAATGTGGGGTCCATGCTTGCCAAAAAAACGCTGCCCCGTGCATTTAGCGGCAAGGGCGAGCGGGCATTGCGTCAGATGTCGGGCACCTGCGGCATCCTGAGCAGTCAGGCGCCCGGCCGCCGCAGCAGGCCGCGCAGGGCATCGCGCATTTCGGGTGTCAGGCCAGCCAGGGAGGTGGCGCCCGCCATTTTCGTCGCCTCTGCGCGCCGGATCTGGTCGCGCAACCGCTCCATCGCACCGTCGAGTTCGGCCTGCACTTCGCCGGTTTCCACCCATTCCGGTGCATCCGCCTCGACATCGCGCAACATGTCTTCGAAATCGCTGCCGGCGAACGCCTGCAGCACCCCCGCCGCCCGCATGCCGGCGAGCGCTGCCTCCGGTTGGCCGCGAAGGAATTCGACCAGCACCGTGAGGGTGCGAAGCTCGGGATGGGGCTCCAGCCCCTCGGGCAGGTCGACTCGGCTCACCAGTTCAGGCTTTGACAACAAGGCCTGCAACATGGTTCTCGCCAGCGACGGAGCGGGGCGCGGCCGTCGCCCCCCGGCACCACCGCCCGGGCCCGACCGGCCACGGTTCGCGAACGGTGCGGCGTCGTCAGCCCCACTCGCCCGCCCGAAGCCGCCGCCCCGCTGGCGCCCGTCGCCGAAACCCCGTCCGCCGCCCGGGCCGAAGCGGTCGTCGCGCGGGCGCGACGACGCCGGCGATTGCGCCGCGACGATGCCCCAATGGCCGTCGAGTTCGGCCGGCGTGATGCCGGCCAGCTCCGCCAGCCGCTTGCGCAGCATCCGGCCGAGCATCGGTGCCTGCTGCAACTGGGTGACCAGCGGCTTCGCGTCGCGCAGCAAGCGCGCGCGGCCCTCCTCGCTGGCCAGGTCGTTCTCGCGCGTCAGCTCACGCACCAGGAAACCCGACATCGGCATCGCGGCCGCCAGCAGGCTCTCGAACGCCGCGCGGCCCTCGCGCCGGATGAAGCTGTCCGGATCCTCCCCCTGCGGCAGGAACAGGAACGACAGATTCTTGCCATCGACCAGTTGGGCCAGGCTGTTCTCGAGCGCGCGCCAGGCCGCGCGACGTCCGGCCGCATCACCGTCGAACGAGAACACGATGTTGTCGGTCTGGCGCAGCAGCTTCTGTACGTGGAATGGCGTGGTCGCGGTACCCAGCGCGGCCACCGCGTAGTCGACCCCGTGCTGGGCCAGACCGACCACGTCCATGTAGCCCTCGACGACCAGCACCCGGCCCGCCTCCCGGATCGCCCGCCGCGCGGCGAACAGGTTGTACAGCTCGCGCCCCTTGTCGAACAGCGGCGTTTCGCGCGAGTTCAGGTACTTGGGCTGGTCTTCCGGGTCGATCACCCGTGCACCGAAGCCTACGATCATGCCGCGCTGGTTGAGGATCGGGAACATGATCCGGTTGCGGAAGAAGTCGAACCGGCGACCGGATTCGCCGTTCACCACCAGCCCGACCTGGTCGAGTTCGGGCGAGGTGTAGTTGGCGAACACCTGCTCCAGGTTCTGCCAGCCGGGCGGCGCGAAGCCGATCGCGAAGCGCGAGGCGATCTCGCCGGTCAGCCCGCGCTGCTTCAGGTACTCGATCGCCTTCGGATGGTGCCTGAGCTGTTCGCGGTAATAGCGGGTCGCCTCGCGCATGTGCTCGTACAGCCGCGCCGTCGCCTCCATCGCGGCCGCATCCTCGCTGCCGCCCCCGCCGCCGCCGGGATTGCGCCCGCCGCCGCGCCAGGGCTCTTCCGGTACCGGGATGCCCATCTGCTCGGCGAGGGAACGGATCGCCTCGACGAACTCCAGCCCGTTGTAGGCCATCAGGAAGCCGATCGCGTTGCCGCTGGCACCGCAGCCGAAGCACTTGTAGATCTGCTTCGGCTGGCTGACCTTGAACGACGGCGATTTTTCGTTGTGGAACGGGCAGCAGGCGACGTGGTTCGAGCCCTCGCGCTTCAGCGGCACGTAGCGCTCGACGACCTCGACGATGTCGGCGCGCGCGAGCAGGTCCTGGATGAAGGCCTGGGGAATCAAGCGGCGGGCTGCGCGAGGCGTGCCTTCACCATGGCCGACACTTTCGCGAGGTCGGTCCGTCCTGCGAGCCGCGGCTTGAGCACGGCCATCACCTTGCCCATGTCGGCACCCGAGGGTGCACGGGTCGAGTCGACGACGGAGGCGATCGCCTCGGCGATCTCCGCGTCGACCTCGGCCTGGGACAGGGCCTGCGGCATGTAGGCCTGCAGCACCGCCAGTTCCTGCTGCTCCTTCGCGGCGAGGTCGGCGCGACCGCCCTGCTCGAACTGCGCGATCGAGTCACGACGCTGCTTGATCATCCGGTCGATGACTGCCGTGACCTCGGCATCGACGAGTTCCTTGCGCTCGTCGACCTCGCGCTGCTTCACGGCCGACCAGAGCAGGCGGATGGCGGCGAGGCGATCGGCCTCGCGGCTCCGCATTGCGGCCTTCATGTCTTCCTGGATCGTGGCACGTAGGGTCATGGCGCTGAAGATCGGTAGGGATATGACGCGTTTTCAACGACGCCCGCAATGCAAAACGGCGGCCGGAGCCGCCGTCAGGGCTACCCGCCGCTGGGCGACGGGCGGGAGTGCTGGGGCGATCAGTACATCCGGGGCGGGAGCAGTTGTCCACGCACACGCTTGTAATGACGCTTGACCGCGGCGGCGAGCTTGCGCTTGCGCTCGGACGTGGGCTTCTCATAGAACTCGCGTGCACGAAGTTCGGTCAGGAGGCCAGTCTTCTCGATCGTCCGCTTGAAGCGACGAAGCGCAACTTCGAAAGGCTCGTTTTCTTTTACGCGGACACTTGGCATGCGGTTTGGCGTCGGGTCGGTTGAGTGAACCGCGAATGATAGGCGCGAAGATCCCGTTTGGCAAGCACAAGTACCCAGAACCCGGCCCGGCCAGAAATCCGGGGCCGAAACAGCTTCCTCCCGCAACCCGGGTCTGACCCTGGGGTCTGACCCTGGGGTCTGACCCTGGGGTCTGACCCCAGGGTCGACTACCGGACTCGGCCGGGAAAATCGTCTCTGTCCCGGATTTCAGTCGACGCGGGCGCCGGACTGGCGCACGACCTTATCCCACTTGGGGATGTCGGCGGCGATCACCTTCGCGAAGGCCTCCGGGCCGGCGCCGACCGGATCGGCGCCCTGCTGCGCATAGACTTCGCGCACGTCCGGGGCTGCGACGATCCTGCGCAGCACGGCATCGAGGCGGCCGAGGATCGGCGCAGGCAGCCCGGCCGGGGCCAGGATGCCGAACCAGTTGGTCATGTCGTATCCCGGCACGCCGGCCTCGGCGATCGTCGGCACATCGGGCAGCGCGCCTGAACGGCGCACGCCGGTCACCGCGACCGGCCGAAGTTTGCCGGCCCGGACCTGCGGGATCAGCGGCACGATGCTGGCGATCGTCATGCTGACCTGCCCGCTCAGCAGGTCGGTGATCAGCGGCCCGGTGCCCTTGTAGGGGATGTGCTGGATGTCCACGCCCGCCATCGACTTGAACATCTCCACCGCAAGGTGGCTGCTGCTGCCGTTGCCGGCAGAGCCGTAGTTCACCTTGCCCGGATTCGCCTTCGCCAGCGCGATCACGTCCTTCACGGTCTTCATCGGCAGCGTAGCGGGCACCGCCATCAGCAGCGGCACGTTCACCAGCAGCGTGACCGGCTGGAAATCCCTGACCGGGTGGTACGCGACCTTGCCATACAGCGGCGGGTTGATGACATGCGGCAGCGAGGTGAACAGCAGCGTGTAGCCGTCGCCAGCCGCGCGCGCCGCGAGCTCGGTCGCGATCACGCCGCCAGCGCCGCCCCGATTGTCGACCACGATCGTCTGCCCGATCGCATCCTGCAGGCGGGCCGCATGCAGCCGCGCGAGGATGTCGGCCGCGCCGCCTACCGGAAAGCCGACCAGCAACCGGATCGGCTTCGCCGGCCATTCCTGCGCGGATGCGGGGCCCACCGGCGCCAGCAGGCTCGTCGCAAGGGCAACCAGCGCAACTGCGGGTAAACACCGGTTGCCGCGGACAGTCGTCTGTCGCATCGTCGTTCGCTTCCGATCATCCAGCGCCGCCGCGCGATCAGTCGATCGTGCAGCGCTCGAGCGTTGCGGGATCGGGATCGGCTCCCAGGCCCGGCTGGCCCGGCACGGCGATTGTGCCACCCTCGACGGTCGTTGTGCCGCGCAGCGGATTCTCGCCCAGGTCGACGAACGAGTACTCGATCGGCGTCCCGGACTCGAGCAGCGCATGGGTCAGGTGCAGCGTCGCCAGCAGCCCCGGGCCGAAGTACGGCGAGTGCGCGACCACCCGCACGCCGTGCCGGCGCGCCGCCTCGACCACCTCGACGAAACCGCTGACGCCGCCGATCTTGGTGACGCTCGGCTGCGCGATGTCGACCGCGCCTGCCTCGAACATGCGCTCGAAATCGCCGGCGCTCATCGCGTTCTCGCCGGCGGACACCGGCATGCCGCACATGCGGCGCACGCGCGCGAGCGTCGGAAAATCCTCGGGCGGCCAGACCGGCTCCTCGAACCAGGCCAGGCCGTGCGGCCGCACGCCATCGGCGATCGCCAGTGCCTCGTCGCCGGTCCATGGGCAGTTGCAGTCCATCATCAGCGCGACGTCCGGCCCCGCGGCGGCCCGCGCAGCAGCGACCGCGTCGACGGTGATCTCGTGCAGCTTGACCTGCCGATACCCCGCCGCGACGGCGCGCGCGGTGTTGGCCGACACCAGCTTCGCATCGCCATAGCGCAGCAGGCTGGCGTAGGCCGGCATCCGCACGCCCTCGCCTGCGGCCGCACCGCGACCGGCCGGCAGCGCCGCGAGCAGCTTCCACAGCGGCAGCCCGGCGCGCTTGCCAGCGATGTCCCACAGCGCGATGTCCAGCCCCGACAGTGCGAACATCACCGGCCCGGTGCGTCCGAGCAGGTGCAGCTTTCGCGCGAGGTCGTTGCGGATGCCGGCGATGTCCGCCTCGTCGCGCCCCACCGCGAGCGGCGCGACCAGCGTGTGCAGCGCGGTGCGGGTAGACGGCCAGACCGCGAAGCCGAACGCTTCGCCCCAGCCGACCAGCCCATCCTCGGTCTCCACGCGCACCAGCAGCATCTCCATCTGGCGCGATTTGCCGCCGAACATCGGCTTCGGACCGCCCATCTCGAACGGCAGGGTCACGGCCACGGTATCGACCGAGCGGATCGTCATCGTCTGTTCTCCCGTCCTGTTCCGGCTTATTCCGGCTTCGCGCCGGAGTCCTTCACCACCTTCGCCCATTTCGCGGTCTCGGCGACGATCCAGGCGCCGAACTGCGCCGGCGTGCCGCCAGCCGCGTCGAAGCCGAGTTCCTGCAGCCGGTCCTGCGTCTCGCGCCGCTGCATGCCGCGCATCACCGCCTCGTTCACGCGCTGCACGTAGTCGCGCGGCAGGCGCGCCGGACCGACGAGCCCGTTGATCGTCGCCGCGTCCACGCCCGGGTAGCCGCTCTCGCCGAAGGTCGGTACGTCGGGCATGCCGCCGAACCGCTTCGCCGAGGTGATGCCCAGCGCGCGCAGCTTGCCGCTCGCCGCATGCTGCCGGCCGCCGCTGGGCGTGGTGAACACCATCGTGATCTGGCCGCCGAGCACTTCACCGATCGACTGGCCGGCCCCCTTGTAGGCGATGTGCTGCAGGTCGATGCCGGCCACCGAGCGCAACTGTTCGCCGGCGAGGTGCACCGCGGTACCGTTGCCGGCCGAACCGAAGGTGAGCTTGCCCGGCTGTGCCCGGGCCAGCGCCACCAGTTCCTTGACACTGGCCGCGCGCACCGTCGGATGCACCAGCAGCACCAGCGGCGAGGTCGCCACCAGCACGATCGGCGAGAAATCCTTCACCGTGTCGTAGGGCAGCTTGCCGAGCAGGCTCGGGTTGATCAGGAAGGCGGCGTCGATCATGCCGATCGTGTGGCCGTCGGGCACCGCCTGGGCAACGATCTGCGTGCCCAGCGTGCTGCTCGCACCCGGCCGGTTGTCGACCAGCACCGTCTGCCCGAACGCCTCGGCGATGAACGGCGCGACGATACGCGCCAGCGTGTCGGTGCCACCGCCAGGCACGTACGGCACGATCATCCGGATCGGGCGGGTGATCTTCGTGTCCTGCTGCGCCTGCAACGGCCCCGCGAGCGCGAGCATGATGCTGCCCGCAACCGCAGCTGCCGGGCCTGCGCGCAGCATGGATCCCTGGACTGGATGCATCGAACTCCTCCTGTGCGGATCGGCGGGCCGGCCCGCAGGCCAACGCCATCGCCGCCATCGTTGTCGTTGTAGTTATCGCTGTCGCTGCGGTCCCCGGGGGCAAATGCAGTCGGCACCAGCTCATCGACTGTCGGAGTCGCCATGGCTAGGATAGTCCATGCGCCGGCCGTCGCATCGTCGCGACACAGTTTGACTACAATGAAAGCCCGACGCGTCCAGACCATGAGCCATCGAAAGCCCCGGAGGAGACCATGCACGCCCGCACACGCACCATCGACCTGCCGCGACCGACAGCCACGGCCGTCGCCCTCGCGATCGCCGCGCTGGCCGCGCCCTTCGCACCTGCGGTGCTGGCACAGGACTTCCCGTCGAAGCCGCTGCGCTTCCTGGTGCCGTTTCCGCCCGGGGGCACCGGCGACACCGTCGGCCGCGTGATCGCGCAGCCGCTGTCGAAGGCGCTGGGCCAGCAGGTGGTGGTCGAGAACCGCACCGGCGCGAACACGGTGATCGCCACCGAGTTGCTGATGCGGTCGCCGCCCGACGGCCATACCTTCAACGTGATCGCCACCAGCTTCACGGTGAACCCGGCCGCGTATTCGAAGCTGCCCTACGATTCCGCGAAGGATTTCGCCGGCATCACCCGGCTGGTGCACAACCCGCTGATCATCTGCGTGAACCCGGCGCTGCCGGTGAAGACGGTGAAAGAACTCGTTGCCCTGGCCCAGAAGCGCCCGGACGAGCTGACCTGGGGCGTGTCGAGCGCGCTCGGCGGCGGGCGCATCGCCGGCGAGCTGTTCTCGATGACCGCGAAGATCCGCATGACCAACGTCGCCTACGGCGGTGGTGCGCCGGCCACCAGTTCGGTGCTTGGCGGGCACACCAGCATGCTGATCGGCAACGTGCTCGACTGCTCGCCCTATGTCGCCAACGGACGCATGCGGCCGATCGCGGTCACCTCGCTGCAGCGGGCCGACACGCTCAAGCAGGTGCCGACCATCGCCGAATCGGGCTATCCCGGCTTCGATGCCACCAACTGGTTCGGCGCGGCCACGCGTGCCGGCGTACCGAAGCCGATCATCGACCGGCTCAATGCCGAGATGCTGCGCGCGCTGAAGCTGCCGGAGGTGGTAGACACCTTCGCCAAGCTCGGCCTCACCACCGGTGGCATGTCGCCTGCCGAGTTCGACACCTTCCTGCGCGTCGAAACCGACCGCGCCGGCAAGATCGTGCGCGCGCTCGGGCTGAAGGCGGACTGAGCCGGGGCGGTCAGGCGGCCTGCCTGCGCCGGCGGTCCCCGCCGGCCAGTTCCCGGTACACGTGCCAGCTCGCATGGCCGATCACCGGCACGATCAGCGCCAACGGCAGGAAGCGGCCGAGCATGCCCAGTCCGAGCAGTGCCGCGATCGTCGCCGCCCAGCGCAGCATCGTCGCGCCGTTGGTCAGCGCCGCCTGCATGCTCCAGATCATCGCCGACAGCACGTCCACCGGCCGGTCGAGCATCATCGGCAGCGACACCACGCCGGTGGCGAAAACCAGCCACGCGAAGCCGCCGCCGACGACGAAGTACACCGCGAAGAACACGAAGCCTTCCGGATCCTGCGCAAGGCCGGCTGCAAGCGCCGACAGGCTGCTCGCCGGCTGGTCGAAGAACAGGGCCACCAGTACCACCGACACCCGCACCCAGGCGGCAAGCAGCAGGGTCAGGATGACGCCGTAGATCGCCACCTGGCCGAGGTTGATGCGCCAGGCGGTGAGCGACGCGATGAACGAGGCGCGTAGCGGCACCGGGACCGCCAAGGTACGGTCGCGCGACAGCGCGTACAGACCGAGTGCCAGGAACGGTGCCACCAGCGCGAAGCCGGTGACGAACGCCAGCATCCACGCGCCATCGTGGATGAACGCCTCGAGCACGAAGGCCATCGCGACGAACACGAGGCCGTAGAACAGGCTGGCCACCGGCATCGCTGCGAAGTCGCGCAGGCCCAGCGACAGCCAGCGGCGCACCGCGCCGGGCGAGGCGAGCGGCGCGGGCGGTGGCGTGGCCGGACCATCGCCGGCTGCTGGCGCACCGGTGCCGGGCGCAGAAGGCAGGCCCGGGTGACCAGCCTCAGCCATGGCCCAGCACGTATGCCGCGCCGGACTTCGTGCACACCTTGCGCACCAGTTCGTCGAGCATCTCCGGCACCGGCACGCCGACGCGCAACCGCTGCTCGCGCTCCTGGTACTCCGGGTCGCCAGGCACCATCACCGGCCGGGCCGGATCGGTCGGCTTGACAGCGCGCAGGTAGTCGAGCATCTCGTCCATGTCGTGTTCGAACTCGCCCTCTTCGCGGAACAGCTTCGGGTCGAAGGCCATGAAGAAGTGGCCGATGTTGTCCGGCGCGGCCGGGTCTTCGCGCTGCAGCCGCAGCGGCTGGAACGCGGCGCCGGACAGCGTCGCGGAAAGCATGTTGACCACCGCGGCGAGGCCGTAACCCTTGTGGCTGCCCAGCTCTCGCGTGCCACCCAGGGGCGTGATGTTCTTCAGCTTGAATGCACGCGCCGAATCGGTCAGCGGCTGGCCCTGCTCGTCGACCGCCCAGCCGACCGGCAGCGGCTTGTGGATGAGCCACTTCAGCTTCAGCTTGCCGACCGCGACCGTGGTGGTCGCCATGTCGAGGTTGAACGGCTTGTTGCGCTTCGCCGGCGCGGCGACCGAGATCGGGTTGGTGCCGAACACCGGTTCGGCGCCGAAGGTCGGCACCATCGCCAGGCCGCGCGAGGAGGTCATGGAGATGCCGATCAACCCTTCGCGCGCGGCCATGTCGGTGTAGTAGCCGGCCGCACCGTAATGGCCGGACCGCCGCACGGTCACCATCGCCATGCCGATCACCTTCGCCTTGGCGATCGCCATCGACATGCCCATGTGGCCGGGCACGTGGCCCAGGCCGTTGTCGGCATCGATGAGTGCGGAGACCGGCGTCTCGCGCACCACCTTGATGTCCGGCTTCATGTTCAGCTTGGTGGCGAGCTGCTCTTCGTACACCGGCAGCATCGACAGTCCGTGCGAATCGATGCCGCGCAGGTCGGTCTCGGTCAGGATGTCGGCGGTGATGTTCGCATGCGCCTCGCTCTGGCCCCAGGCGCGCAGGATGTTGAAGCTCTGTTGCCGGATGCGATCGGCCGGGATTAACAGCATGGTGATGCTCCTCCGTTGTTGCAGGACTGCGCGCCGGACTGCGCCGGCGTTCGTGAAAGGCCGACTGCTACCAGCCGAGCGCGTACGCCGGGCGCCGCGGATCGGCACCGCCACTGAGCACGCCGGTGACCGGATCGACGACGATCGCGCACGGCGCGCCAGCAAGCCAGGTGTAGTCGTCCCACCAGAACGTGCGGTGGCCCAGCGCTGCGAGCTCGGACTCCACCTTGTCTTCGATACGCCCTTCGAGTGCGAGCTGGCCGGGGAAGTACGCGTGCGGCTCGAACGAGCCGGGGAAGCTGTAGCTGGAGAACCGCGGCGCCTCGATCGCGGCCTGCGGGTCCATGCCGAACAGCACCACGTTCAGGAACACCTGCACCATCGCCTGGCACTGGACGTCGCCACCCGGCGTTCCCAGCGTCATGAACGCCTTGCCGTCCTTCAGCGCGAGCGACGGGTTGGGCGTGAGCCGCGGCCGCACGCCCGGGGCCACCGACGAGCGGTAGCGCGGATCGGCCCAGGACTGCGTGCCACGTCCGGAACAGACGATGCCGATGCCGGGCACCAGCGGCGAGTTGTTGGAGCCGTCCGACGGCGTCACCGAGAACGCATTGCCGTGGCGGTCGATCACGCACGCGTACGAGGTGTCCCCGAGCGGCGACTTGTCCGCCGGCTCGGGCACCGGCAGCGGCGCCAGGCGGGCATCGCCCTGGTTGCGCGGATCGCCCGGCGGCGGCATCTCCGGCCAGGCGCGGTCAGCGCGGATCATCGCGGCGCGCTGGTCTGCATACGCCTGCGACATCAGGTCGTCGATCGGCACGTCGACGAAACGCGGGTCGCCGAAGAAATGATGGCGGTCGGAGAACGCGAGCTTCAGCGCCTCGGTCAGCACATGGATGTAGCGCGTCGAGTTGTGCCCATATCCCTTGAGGTCATGCCCCTTGAGCAGGTTCAGCGTCATCGGCACCACCGGCCCCTGGCACCAGGCGCCACAGCAATGCATGTCGATGCCGGCGAACGTGGTGGACACGGTCGGCTCGAGGCGCACGCGGAACTCGGCCAGGTCTTCGGCGGTCATCAGGCCGCCGCTCTCGGCATGGAACTTGACGATCGCGCGCGCGATGTCTCCCTTGTAGAACGCGTCGCGGGCAGCCTGCAGGCCGGCCATCCGGGCATTCGCACCGCCCCTTGACGCTGCCGCGCGTTCCTCGTCGGCCATGTACTGCATCGTGCGCGCGAGGTCGGGCTGGCGCCAGATCTCGCCCGGCTCGGGCGCGCGGCCATTCGGGAAGAACACCGGGTAGCTGGTCGGGTAGCGCTTGTACGACGCCTCGTTCTCCTTCAGGAACTCGGACATCAGCTCGTGCATCGCGAAGCCGTCGCGCGCGAAACCGATCGACGCCGCGGCCACTTCGCCGAAGCTCATCGTGCCGTGCAGTTCGAGCGCGGTCAGCCAGGCATCGGGCGCAGCCGGCACGATCGAGCGGATCGAGGTGGCCGGGATCTTCCCGCCGTGGTGCTTCATGAAGTAGTCGGGCGTGATCCGGCGTGGCCAGACGCCCAGCCCGTCGATCGAGACCAGCTTGCCGGTGTCGGCCTTGAAGATGATGATCGGGGCGACGCCGCCGAAGCTCACCTTCTCGGTCTGCGTGACGCCAAGCGCGATGCCCGCAGCCACGCCAGCGTCGATCGCGTTGCCGCCCGACTCGAGGATCTGGAACGCCGCATGCGAAGCGAGGTAGTGTCCGGCGGACACCATGTGGCGGGTACCCATGATCGGGGGGCGCATCGACGGCATGGCGGCTCTCCTGCTGGAATCTGTCTGTGCGCGGAATCTACTCCGAGCGGGCTGGTGCCGCCAGCGACCGGGTGAGGGAAACCCCGAACGCCGACACCGCTGCGAGCACCAGCAGGTCGAGCAACGCGTAGAACGCGCCGGCGGCGAACGGCGGGTTGGCCGCACCGATGCCCAGCCCCGGCACGGCCGCGCGCCAGGTCCAGTTGCCGAGCGCCGTACCGTACAGTTCCATCGCAAGCGCGAGCACGAACATCACCGAATACAGCGCCCGGTCGCGCCCGAACGCGAGGCAGCCCGCGTACAGCAGGAACAGCAGCGTACCGAAGCGGTCGATGTCGCCGAACCAGGCGTACGCCGCCCATGCCGATCCGGGAACCAGCACGCACAGCACCGTCGCGCGCACCGGCAATCGCGCCGCCACCAGCACGCCGAGCGTCATCAGCAACGCGTGCCCAGGGGGCACGAACAGCGGCAGGTTGCCGAACTGGTAATCATAGATGCCCCAGCCGAGCGCCAGCACGGCTTCGCCGAAGCCGGCGATCAGCATGCACAGCAGCAGCGAGCGCCGCTCGGCCGATCCGCCCACCCGGTAGAGCCAGGCCCACACGGCACACGCCCAGAGGGTGGCAAGGTGCTGGCCGGTCCAGCCGAACGCGCTGTCCAGCGCCAGACCGCCGGTAATGACGGCCAGGATGTGCAGGACGGCGAAACGCGGTGGATTGCGCCAGAGCAGCACCGGAGCGCGGACCCGGGCCTCGACGGCGCCGGTGGAAATCGACGGCATGATGTGACGTTAGCACGAGTGAGGCCCCCCGCAGCGACCGTACGGGGACGATGTTCACGGAGCGACCTTCCGCCAGCGGGCGCGGACTGGCGACCACCTGCTTGAGCGCCTGCCCGGATACCGCCCGCCTCTCGCTGGAGAGCAACCTGCGCACGGCGCCCGAGGGCATGACCGGCGCACTGACCGGTGTCGGTCACGGCTTCGCTGCGTTCAACCCGTCCGGGCCTGCGGCCGTCGACATGCTCGAGCAAGGCTGCGGGCTGGATCTGGATCCGTCAGCGTTCACCGAACGCATGTGCGCAATGACGGCGCTGGCGCGCATGCGGCGCGCAGCTATGTGGAGAGCCTGCGGCACTGGATGACAGTGGCGGCGATGGAATATGGGTATCGCGCCACGAGTGAAGCTACGGTCACCGCCCGTAGAAGACGACTCTGGTGTCGATGAAGCCCTCACCGCCGTCCATTGGCTTCGATCCGATCACGGCAGGCGGGTGCATCCTGCACGACCCGTCCGCGTCATCACTCCACCCGCCGCCGTATCTCGCGGATCACCGCACCATTGTCCAGTTCCGCCTCGCCATTGTCGATGCAGCCTTGCATCAGCCCGGCATAGGTCTCGCCCAGCGGCAGCCGCTGACCCAGACGCTTCGCCTGTTCCAGCATCAGCGAGAAGTCCTTCATCGACTGGTTGACCTTGCCGTGCGGCGTGAAATCGGCAGCGATCATCTTCGCGCCCTTGACGTCCATGATCTGCGAGTACGCGGCCGAGTCGCGTGCGACCGCGAGGAAGGCCGTCGGGTCGAGGCCCATGCGTTCGGCGAATACCAGGCCTTCGGCCAGCGCTGCGCGGTTCACGCCCAGCATCAGATTGATCGCGAGCTTGGCGCGGCCGCCGTCGCCCGGCGCCCCGACCCGATGCCGCTTCGGCACCATCGCCTCGAGTACCGGTGCGACGCGCGCGACATCCGCATCGCTGCCGGCGACCAGGCCCAGGCCGTCGCCGCGCACGAACTGCTGGCTGGTACCGGACACCGGTACCTCGACGAAGGTAATGCGCTCGCGCGGCAGGCGCTCGACCAGCGCCGAGATCGCATCCGGATCGCAGGTGCTGATGCAGATCACCGCCAGCGGCGGGCGCTCTCGCTCGGCGCCGGTGTCGCGCGACGCAGCCAGTCCTCTTTCGCCTTCCAGTACCTGCTCGACCTGCTGGGTGTTGAACACCGCCACAACGCAGCAGTCGCAGCGCGCGGCGATGTCGGCGATCGAACGGGCGCGCTGGTCCGCCGGCAATCCGAGGCGCTCGGCGGCGCTCGCCTCGACGTCGTACCCGACCACGGTAAAGCCCGCGGAGGTCAGGCGCGCGACGGCAGCCGAGCCCATCAGGCCGAGCCCGATCACGCCGATGGTGCTGCCCGGAGGCGTCGTGATACGCGGTGGTTTCATGTCTGCTCCGGCGGCGGATCGCGGCAATCGCGAGGAGCGCGAATTATAGGCGTTGCCGCCGGATGCCCGATTGGCTAGGATCGCCAGCCGCCGAACGAACGTGTCGCAAGAACATGTCCGGCAGCGATCGCCCGGGGGTCATCGCCTGAGGGTCAGGTCTTGACTTTCGCCTGGGGGTCAGGTCTTGACTTTTGCATTGAAGATGCAAAAGTCAAGACCTGACCCCCAGGCTCCTGCTGCAGGCTCCGCAGGCTGCAAAAGTCAAGACCTGACCCCAAGGCTGCAGGCTGAATAGACCTGACCCCCAGGCTAACTTCTCACCAACAGAGGCACTCCGCCCATGTCGTCCCTGATCCCGAACCGCTTAGGCGGTGCCCTGCTAGCCGCTACCCTCGCAGCCCTGCCGTTCACGGCAGTCGTACATGCCCAGGCCTATCCGAGCCGGGCGATCACCATGATCGTGCCGGTGCAGGCCGGCAGCGGCGCCGACGCCATCCTGCGCATCGTCGCGCAGCGGATGAGCGACAACATGAAGCAGCCGATCGTGCTCGAGAACATGCCCGGCGCCGCCGGCGTGATCGGCGCGGAACGCGCGGCACGCGCGCCGGCCGATGGCTACACGATCTTCGGCGCGAACGACGGCACGCTGAACATGACGCCGCACCTGCGCAAGAAGGTCAACTACGACACGCTCGAGAGTTTCGAACCGGTCAGCCTGCTGGCGAACATCACATGGGTGCTGATCGCGAACCCGAGCCTGCCTGTGAAGTCGGTGAAGGACCTGATCGCGCTGGCGAAGGCCAACCCGGGCAAGATGGATTACGCGTCGGGCGGCGTCGGCAGCCCGCAGCACATCGCGATGGAGCTTTTCTCACTGCAGGCCGGCGTGAAGATGAACCACGTGCCCTACAAGGGAGCGACCCAGGCTGCGTCGGACGTGGTCAGCGGCCATGTGCCGACGATGTTCACCGCGCTGTCGATCGTGCTGTCGCAGATCCAGGCGGGCAAGGTGCGCGCGCTGGCGGTCGGTGGATCGAAGCGGTTCCCGCAGATCCCGAACGTGCCCACTGCCTCTGAGTCCGGCCTGCCCGGCTTCGAGTTCGTCACCTGGGCCGGGCTGTACATGCCGCGCGGCACGCCCAAGGCGGTGATCGACCGCCTGGCAGCCGAAGCGGCGAAGGCGATGGCCGATGCAGACGTGCGCGAGAAGCTGACCGCGCTGGGCCTGGAGCCGGTCGGCTCGACGCCGGAGGAACTGCGCCGCGCGACCCGCCAGGGCTTCGAGCGGATGGGCAAGACGATCCGCGCGGCGGGCATCCAGCCCGAGTGATCATGGCTCGCGCGGCTTCCGGGGGGCGGACTTCTTCCCCGCCTCGGCCGGGCGTCCCTTCAGCGCCCTGATCGCGGCATCGCGCAGCGCGAGCGAGTTCTCGCGCGCGATGCGCTCGGCGGCGTCGCCATCGCCGGCGCCGATCGCCTGAATCAGTCCATGCCAGGCGGCCGCCGAATCGCGGCGCCGCTTCGCGTCCTGCAGGCCAAGACGGGTGTAGCGCGCGGTCTGCATCGACAGCGACTCGAGCATCGAACGCAGCCAGGGGTTGGCCACCGAACCGGTGAACGCCGAGTTCACCGCCAGCGCGGCATCGACATAGCCGTCCGCCAGCTCGTTGCCGCGTACCATCGCGCGCAGCTGCGCGACCGCCGGCTTGAGTGCCTGCGCGAACTGCCGGTGCCCGCCGTCCTCGGCGATCCAGCGGGCGCGCAGGCCCACCAGAGCCGCACGCACCTGGTAAAGCTCGGTCACCTCGCGTACCGACACTTCGCGCACGACCGCGCCGCGGTAGGGCGCGATGGTCACCAGCCCCTGCCGCTCCAGCGCCCGCAGCGCGTCGCGCACCGGGCCATGGCTGACGCCGAACTCGGCGGCAATGTTCGCCTCGACCAGCCGCTGGCCGGGCGAGAGCCCGCCCTCGATGATGCGCGCGGCGAGCGCCCGTGCGATGCGGTCGGGCATGGTCGAACCGAGGCCGGCGACCGGTTGGGCGGGCGCATGCTTCAGGTTCGTTCGGGCTGCCATGGCACCGATTCTAGCCGGCCTCCGGCAGGGACGACGACCTTGCAGATTATTGATAATCGACAATACAATGCCCGCGTACCGATACCGACAGAGGATGCCGACATGAACCCGCCCAC
Source organism: Rhodocyclaceae bacterium (assembly GCA_020248265.1). NCBI lineage: Bacteria > Pseudomonadati > Pseudomonadota > Betaproteobacteria > Rhodocyclales > Rhodocyclaceae > Rhodocyclaceae bacterium. Next base: position 66,329 of record JADCHX010000011.1, on the reverse strand, counting down.
CACGCTGCAGACCGCCGCCTCGACCGCCAGCGGCTTCGTCCCGGACGTAACGGTTCAGGTCGTACCCACCGGAAAGGGCATCGGCGCCGACATCGTCGGCCCCGACCTGTCGACTGCACTGTCCGACGCCACGGTCGAAGCCATCCGCGATGCATGGCTCGAGCACAAGGTGCTGCGTTTCCGTGGCCAGGACCTTACCAAGGACGACCTGCTCGCGTTCAGCCGCCGATTCGGCACCCTCGACAAGGCGCCGATCAACATCCGCGGCAAGAACTGGATCGAGGGTTACCCGGAACTCGCGGTGATGTCGAACATCAAGGTCGCCGGCGAAGTGATCGGCAGCCTCGGCTACGGCGAAGCGGTGTGGCACACCGACATGTCGTACCAGGAGATCACTCCATCGGCCGCGCTGCTGTACTCGGTCGAACTGCCGTCGAAGGGCGGCGAGACCGGCTTCATCGACATGTATGCCGCGTACGAGACGCTGCCCGCAGACCTGAAGGCCGCGATCGAAGGCCGGCAGATCAAGCACGACGCCAGCCATAACAGCGCGGGCGAACTGCGCAAGGGCTTCCAGAAGGTCACCGACCCGCGCGAGGCACCGGGCGCCCTCCACCCGATCGTGATCCGGCATCCCGAGACCGGCCGCCGCGCGCTGTTCCTCGGTCGCCGGCCGAACGGCTACGTGATGGGCCTGTCGCTCGAGGACAGCGAGGCACTGCTCGACCGCCTGTGGGCGCACGCGGTCCAGGTGCCGTACTGCTGGTTCCAGGAATGGCAGCTCGGCGACCTGGTGATGTGGGACAACCGCTGCACGATGCACAAGCGCAATGCGTTCGATGCGAACGAGCGCCGGCTGCTGCTGCGCACGACGATCAAGGCCGAGCGGCCGTCCGCCTGAGGCGCCGGCCGGACCCCCGGCAGGGGCTTCGTACGCGACCGGAGGGCATGGAGGCAGCGCCCGGTCGTACATGGGGACGACGGCTGAGGGTCGGGTCCACCGCCCGGCAGCACACGCGCGTCCATGCGACCATTGCAACCAGAGGGGCTGCCGGCCCCGCCTGTGCGACCGTCCCTCGGAGGGTGCGCGCCGGATTTGAAGACGCGGAACAGTCGAGGAGCTCCAATTGACGCGTATCGCAGAGATCCGCACGCACCCGTTGTCGGTGCCGCTGGCGGAGACCCTCTACACGGCACATGAATGCCACCAGAAGGCACACCTGATCGTCGTCGAGGTGCGCACCGACGACGGGCTGGTCGGCACCGCCGAGATCCATGCGACGCCGATGCCCGCCGTGTGCGACTGGGTCGCCCGCTTCGCCGCGCTGCTCGAAGGGCGCGATGCCCTGGCCACCACCGACAACTGGGAGTTCCTGTTCTCGCTGACCTCGCCACGCCCCCGCGGCATGTTCGCGAAGGACGGCCTGCCTGCCCCGCTCGGTCGCTCGGCGCGCGCGAACGTGATGGCCGCGATCGGCGGCATCGACCTGGCGCTATGGGATATCCGCGGCAAGGCGGCCGGACTGCCGGTGTGGCGCCTGCTCGGCGGCAGCGGTACACCGGTGCGCAGCTATGCCACTGGCGGCTTCTATCGCGAAGGTGCACCGCTCGATGCCTGCGCGCATGAATTGGCGGGTTATGTCGAGGCCGGCTACCGGGCCGTCAAGCTGAAGACCGGTGGCCTGACGATCGCCGATGAAGTCGAACGCATCCGCGCCACGCGTGCCGCGATCGGCTCCGACGTGCTGCTGATGCTCGACATGAACGCTGCGTTCTCCCTGGAAGACTGCATCCGCTTCGCGCATGCGGTCGAGCCGTTCGACATTTTCTGGCTGGAGGAGCCGCTGCACTGGCACCTGAGCCCGACCGACTTCGCGGTACTCGCGCGCTCGACGCACATCCCGATCGGCCATGGCGAGCGCGAACTCACCCGGCACACGGTGCGCGATTTCATCGAGCATGGCGGCATCCGCTACGTGCAGTTCGACGCCACCCGCGCCGGCGGCATGACCGAAGCGGTGCGTATCGCCCACCTGGCCGAACAGCATGGCGTGTCGATCGCGCCGCACCTGGCACCGGAGATCCACTCGCACCTGGTCGCAGCGTTCCGCACCGCGTCGTTCGGCGTCGAGACGATGGGCAGTTCGGACCGCAACCCGCTGTCCTACGGGCTGTACAGGCAGCGCATGCAGATGCGCGACGGGATGGTGGACATCCCGCAGGGCCCGGGCTGGGGCGCCGGGGTCGACTGGGATTTCGTCGGAAAGCATCGCGCATGAAACACTACGCAATCGCGTCGGCCGTCGCGCTCGCAGCGCTCGCCGGCCTGTCGCTGCACACGCTGCCAGCTACCGCCCAGACCTGGCCGGCAAAGCCGATCCGGGTGATCGTGCCCTGGCCCGGCGGCGGATCGAACGACGCGGCCGCGCGCCCGGTCGCGCAGAAGATGAGCGAAGCGCTCGGCGTGCCGATGGTGATCGAGAACCGCGCCGGTGCCGCCGGCACCATCGGCGCCGAGGTGGTGGCGCGTGCGCCTGCCGACGGCTACACCCTGATGGTGCATTCGGCCACCCATGTCTCGAACGCCAGCACCTACAAGACGCTGTCCTACCGTACGTTCGAAGACTTCACGCCGATCGGCTTCGTGTCCGGCCAGCCGTGGGTCCTTGTGGTGCATCCGTCGCTGCCGGTGAAGACCGCACGCGACTTCATCGCGCTCGCCCGCTCGCAGCCAGGGCAGATCAGCTATGCCTCTTCGGGCAACGGCAGTTCGCCGCACTTCGGCATGGAGGCATTCGCCACCGCGGCTCAGATCCGGCTGATGCATGTGCCCTACCGGGGTGGCCCGCAGTCGATGGCTTCGCTGCTCGGCGGCGAAACCTTCGCCTCGACCGCTACGCTGCCCAATGCGATCGGACAGGTGAAGGCGAACCGGCTGAAGGCACTGGGTGTCTCTACTCTCACCCGCCAGTCGACGATGCCAGACGTGCCGCCGCTGGCCGAATCGGCAGGCCTGCCAGGCTTCGAGATGAATCCATGGATCGCGATGCTCGGGCCCGCGAACATGCCACGCCCGATCGTCGACCGGCTGGCCACGGAACTCATGCGCGCGGTGAAGGACCCGGAGGTGCGACGCGCGCTCGAGACTCAGGGCGTCGCGCCCTGGGTGGGCGGACCGGAGGAACTGGCGGGTCGCATGCGCAAGGACTTCGAGCGCTACGCAGCGCTGGTGAAGTCGATCGGCCTGCAGGCCCAGTGACAACGCGGAGCGAACCATGAGCATCCAGTCCATCGAGATCAACCTGGTCGGCGTACCGCTCATCGAGGCGTTCAAGACCGCGCACAGCGTGAAGGACATCCAGCGCAGCGTCGTCGTCGTGGTGCGCGACGTGGATGGTGCGACCGGGATCGGCAACATCGATCCGTCGCCGGGCTACTCGAAGGAGTCGGTCGCCGACCACTTCCGGATGCTGCGCGACCACTTCGCGCCGGCGATGATCGGCGCGCCTGCGGACAACATCCACGCGATGATGGCCACGCTCGACGCCATCGACCCTGCGTTCTTCGATGCCAAGGCCGCGCTCGAGATGGCCTGCCTGGACCTCACCGCGCGCCGCGCCGGCATCAGCATGGCGACCCTGCTCGGCGGCGCGGTGGTACGCGAAATCCGTTTCAACGCCTGGGTCGGCATGCTGGCGCCCGAAGAGGCCGGGCGCCAGGCCGCCGGCTGGCAGGCGAAGGGCTTCCGCTCGTGCAAGGTGAAGGTCGGCGGCGAGGTGAAGACCGACATCGACCGGGTGCTCGCGGTGCGCGAGGCGGTCGGAGCAGACTTCGCGATTCGCGCCGATGCGAACGAAGGATTCTCCGAAGCCGACGCGATCGCCTTCATCGCCGGCACCGCGCACGCACGCCTGCAACTGGTCGAGCAGCCCGTCGCCTGGAACGACCTGCCGGCGATGACCCGCATCCGCCGCCATGCGCAGGTCGTGGGCGTACCACTGATGGCCGACGAATCGGTGCTCGACCACGCCAGCCTGATCGGCATCCTGCGCGCCGAGGCGGCCGACATCGTGAAGGTGAAGGTGATGAAGCAGGGGGGCCTGCTCGGCACCCGCCGGATGATCGCCACAGCCGAGGCTGCCGGTGTACGCTGCGTAATTGGGCACGGCTTCGGGCTGGGCATCAACACCATGGCCGAGATCATCGTCGCCTCGACCTCGCTCAACGTGATCGAAGGCGTGGAGTGCGTCGGACCGCTGAAGACACGCGACGACATCGTGGTGGACAAGCTCGATCTCTCGAGAGGCGTGTTGCCGGTCAGCGAGGCGCCCGGCCTGGGCGTGGATGTCGATCCGACGAAGCTCGAACGTTATCGCCTCGATTCGGCCTCGATAGGCTGAACGGGCTCATCCAGGAGGAGAAGCATGCAGAAGATGGGCCGATGCTGCGCTGCGCGCGCGGCTGTTGTCGCGGGGAGCGCCGCAGTCCTGTTCGGCGGCGCCGCCGCCACCACGCCAGCGAGCGCACAGGGCTGGCCTTCCAAGCCGGTGCGCATCATCGTCGCGTTCCCGCCCGGGGGCATCTCCGACTTCGCCGCGCGGGCGATCGCGCCCGGGCTCACCGAAGCCTTCAGGCAGACGGTAGTGGTGGAGAACCGCGGCGGTGCGGCGGGTGCGATCGGCACCGAGGTAGTCGCCAAGTCGGCTCCGGACGGACATACCCTGCTCGCGCATACGGTCACCTTCACCGTCGGGCCGCACATGACGGCGAACCCGCCAGCCGATCCACTGCGCGACGTGATGGCAGTCACCCAGGTCGTCGATGCACCGAACATCCTGGTAGTGACGCCATCGATGCCGGTGCGCTCGGTGAAGGAACTGGTCGCGCTGGCGGCCAAGCGGCGCGGCGAACTGAGCTTCGCCTCGTCCGGTTACGGTTCCGGCACCCATCTGTCCGGCGAGCTTTTCAAGCAGCTGGCGAAGATCGACATGATCCACATCGCCTACAAGGGCGGCGGGCCGGCCGTTGCCGACCTGCTCGGCGGCCATGTACCGACCATGTTCTCGACGCTGCCTTCGGTCACCTCGCATGTGGCTGCAGGCCGCCTGCGTGCGTTGGCGGTGACCGGCTCCAGGCGCTTCCCGAGCGTGCCGGAAGTGCCGACGATGATCGAAGCCGGCATCGCAGGCTATTCGTTCAGCGGCTGGAGCGGCATCTTCGCGCCGATCGGCACGCCGCGCGAGATCGCGGTGCGCTTCGCCGACGAAACCGCGAAGGTACTGCGTGCGCCGGGCTTCCGCGACAAGCTGCTGATCCAGGGCGCCGATACGGTTGGCAGCACGCCCGACGAGTTCGCCGCATTCGTCCGGTCCGAGTATGCACGCTGGGGCCAGCTGGTCCGGCAGAGCGGCATCAAGGCAGAGTGATGAACCGAGGCACCGAACGATGAGCAAAGCAATGGCAGCCGCGCCGCGCACCCTGTTCCGCAAGCTATGGGACAACCACCATGTCGTGACCGACGAGGGCGAGTCGCTGCTCTACATCGACCGTGCACTGGCGCAGGAAAACACCTACCACGCGTTCGTAGCGCTCGAGGCGCAGGGTCGGCAGGTGATGCGGCCCGACCAGATCTATGCGTTCACCGACCACTACGTACCGACCACCGGCCGGGCAAAGGGGTTGGCCGGCATCCCGGTCATCGAGATCCGCAACATGGTGGTGCAATTGCAGGATTTCGCGCGCAAGTACGGCATCAACCTGTACGGCATCGACCATGCGCAACAGGGCATCATGCATATCGTGCCGCCCGAGCTGGGCATCGTGCAGCCAGGGCTGGCGCTGATCGGCAACGACTCGCATACCTCCACGCATGGCGCGTTCGGCTGCCTGGCCTACGGCGTAGGCGCGTCCGAGTTCGCGCACGTGATGGCCACGCAGACCCTTTGGCAGACGCTGCCCTCGACGCTGCGCATCCGGGTCGACGGCCGCCTCGGCTTCGGTGTGTCGGCCAAGGACCTGATCCTCGCGATCATCGCCACCATCGGCGCGGACGGCGCGACAGACCACGCGATCGAGTACGCCGGCAGCGCGATAGAGGCGCTGTCGATGGAAGCGCGCATGACGGTCTGCAACATGTCGATCGAGGCCGGTGGCCGCGCCGGCATGGTCGCGCCGGACGACACCACCTTCGCCTATCTCGACGGGCGCGAGTGTTCGCCGAAGGGTGCCGCCTGGGAGCGAGCCCTCGACTTCTGGCGTACGCTGCCGAGCGACGCGGGGGCCGCGTTCGATCGCGAGGCCGTGCTCGATGCCTCGCTGATCGCGCCGACCGTCACCTGGGGCGTGTCGCCGGCGCATGCGCTGCCGATCGACACCGCGGTGCCCGATCCTTCGCATGCGGGCAACGACAAGCAGCGCGGCGAATGGGCGAGCGCGATCGAGTACATGGGGTTGCAGGCCGGCATGGCGCTGTCGGACATCCGGGTCGACCGGGTGTTCATCGGCTCCTGCACCAATGCGCGCATCGAGGACCTGCGCGCGGCCGCGGAAGTCGCGCGGCTGGGCAAGGCGCAGGTGCCTGCCTGGGTCGTACCCGGTTCGCAGACGGTGCGCCGGCAGGCCGAGTCCGAGGGCCTCGACCGTATCTTCATCGACGCCGGGTTCGAATGGCGCGATCCGGGCTGCTCGCTGTGCACCGCGATCAACGGCGACCAGCTGGAGCCGGGCGAGCGCTGCGTGTCGACCTCCAATCGCAACTTCCGCAACCGCCAGGGGCCAGGCGGGCGCACCCACCTCGCAAGCCCGGCGATGGCTGCCGCCGCCGCGCTCAACGGCCGCCTGACCGACGTACGCACCCTGATCGGCTGAGGACAGACTGATGCAACCGTTCACCACCCTCGAAGGCGTCGCCGCCCCGATCGACGAAGCCAACGTCGACACCAACCAGCTCTGCCCGACCCGCTTCAACAAGGTGCCGCGCGGGCCGAAGTATGCCGAGATCCTGTTCTACGACCAGCGCAACGACACCGACGGCAAGCGCACGGATTTCCTGCTCAACCGACCGCCGTACGACAAGGCGCAATTGATCGTCGGCGACAGCAATTTCGGCTGTGGCTCTTCGCGCGAGACCGCCGTCTACGCGCTCTACGAGTTCGGCATCCGCTGCGTGATCGCACCGAGCTTCGGCGACATCTTCGACGCCAACTGCGCGAAGAACGGCCTGCTCACCGTGGCATTGCCGATCGCGACCTGCACATCGCTGCGCGCCATGCTGCATGCAGCGCCCGGGATCACCTTCGCGGTCGACCTGGAAACCCAGACCGTCACCGACGGCCAGGGCGGCGTGCACCGTTTCGACATCTCCCCGATCCGCAAGCGCTGCCTGCTCAACGGCTACGACGACATCTCCCGCACACAGGAATACCGGCCCGCGATCGAAGCCTTCGAAGCCCGCCACCGCGCCAGCCATCCCTGGATGTTCCGATGAATCGGGGCATGGACGATTCGTCCGCTACCCGCGCGGGATACCGGACCGCCCCCCTGGGGTCTGACCCTGGGGTCTGACCCCGGGGTCAGACCCCAACGTCCGCCAGCAGGCGGGCTTCGATAAATCGTGTCTGACCCGGATTTACTCGATGCGGAACTGGTGGGCGTAGGTGAATTCGTCGAGGCGGGCGGTGTAGCGCACGCCTCGACGCATCGCCCATGATGCGAACTGGTGGTGCAGCGGGATCACTGCGTGGTCGCGCATGGCGATCGCCATCGCCTCGCGTGCGATCGCGTCGCGCTTCTTCGGGTCGACGTTGGTGAGCGACGACTGCACCAGGGCATCGACCTTCGGATTGCTGTAACGACCCCAGTTCCACGTGCCCCAGCCGGTCTCTGCATTGGGCGTGCCGACCAGCGTACGCAGGGCGAAGTCGCCGGCGTTCGAGCCCCAGCCGAGCAGCGCGAAGCTGAACTCGTGCTTGCGCGCACGCGCGAAGTACACCGCGACCGGCTGCGTCTCGACCTTCACCGCGATGCCGATGCGCGAGAGCATCTGCGCGACGGTCTGCACGATCTGCTCGTCGTTGATGTAGCGGTCGTTAGGGCCGTGCAGGGTCATGCCGAACCCGTCAGGCCAGCCCGCGTCGACGAGCAGCTTGCGCGCGGCTACCGGGTCGTAGGCGTCGGGCTTGAGCGTCGGGTTGTTGCCCAGGATGCCCGACGCGACGATGTTGCTGGCAGGCGTGGCCAGCCCTTCCATCGTCTTGTCGACCAGGGCGCGCCGGTCGATCGCCATCGAGATCGCCTGGCGCACCCGTGCATCGCGCAGCGGGTTCTTGTCGAGCGGCCTTCCCGACTTGTCGTACACGAACGGCGACTTGTCGCGCGCATGGTCGGGATGGAAGAACAGCGTGCGCCAGGACGCGCGCTGCTCGACCAGGAACTTCGGATTGCCGCGCAGCTTCGCGATGTCCGCGGTGGGCACGGTCTCGATCGCGTCGACATCGCCCGACAGCAGCGCTGCCATCCGGGTCGGATCGCTGGTGATGATGCGCAGCGTCACCCGCTCGAACGCGGGCTTCAAGCCCCAGTGCTGGTCGTTACGCAGCAATTCGACCGCATCGCCCCGGCGCCAACTCGAGAAGCGCCACGGTCCGGTGCCGATCACCGCCTTGCCGGTGTTGAAATCGTCGCTGGAAGCCGCTTCTGCGACCTTGCGCGACACGATGAACACGTTCGACAAGTCGAGCGGCAACGGGCCGTAGGGCGTGGCGGTGCGAAGCCGGATGGTGTATGGATCGACGATCTCCCTGCCGACCACCGGGCGGGTAAATGCCGTGAACGGTCCGGGGCTCTTCACCAGCAGCGCGGGCCGTTCGAGCGAAAACATCACGTCCTCGGCGGTCATCTCCTGGCCGTTGTGGAAGCGTACGCCCCGGCGCAGCCGGAACTCCCAGGTGGTCGGATCGACCGCGCGCCAGGATTCAGCCAGTGCCGGCTGCAACTGGCCGTCGGCATCGACCTGTACCAGCGACTCGAACACATGGCGCGCAACGGTATTGTTCGGCGCGGCGTTCAGGAAGTGCGGGTCGAGCGACGTGACATCGCCAGACAACGCAAGCCGCAGCCCGGTCGCGCCGGCCGCCGGGGACCATGCCGCGAGCGCGATGACGGCAGCCCCGGCCAGCAGCAGTGTCGCCCACGCGCGCAAGGCAGGCTGCACGCGCGTCGCGGCCCGCGCGCGGTCGAACAGGAGCCGCATCGCGGATCCACGCGCAGGCAAGTGCAGGGTCTGGTCCATCGCAGTCATCGTCCGCCCATCATCAGTGCATCACCACCAGTTTGCCCGCTTGCGCAACCCGGCAAGCGCAATCCGTGCCTCGTCCACCACCTGCCCCGCATCGACGCCGACCAGTCGGCCGCCGCGCTTGAGGATGCGCCCGTCGACCATCACCGTGTCGACGTTCGACGGCTGCGCCGCCTCGACCAGCAGGTGCGCCGGATCGGTGAATACACCCAGGTTGACTGCGCGCGTGTCGACCATGATCAGGTCAGCCCGCTTGCCTGGCACCAGCGAACCGATGCGATCGGCCATACCCATCGAGCGCGCACCCTCGATGGTCGCCAGTTCAAGCACACGGCGCGCTGGCAGCTGGAACTCGTTCTCGGTGCGCGCGTTCTCCGCGTTCTGCGTGACCTTCATGATGCCGAACATGTCGGCATTACCCGACAGGGCGGTGGTGTCCACCGAAAGACCCAGCGGGATGCCTGCCTCGAGGAATCGGCTGGTCGGCGGCACCCCGAACCCGATGCGCAGCTCGGTATACGGCGAGATGCTCACCGATGCCCCGGCCGCGGCCAGCGCCTTCACTTCATCCGGCGTCACCCAGACCGCGTGGATCGCCTGTACGTCGGCGCCGAGCAGACCGTCCTTCGCCAATTGCGCGATGCCGCCGGCGCGCGCACGCGAATTGTTCAGGTGCACCGACACCGGCAACCCGAGCCGGCGCGCGGCAGCGACATCCTCGCGCGTGGCCTCGGCCTTGATCAGGCCGGTGCCGCCGGTGGAAACCCCGCGCCAGGCGACACCCAGCGACAGAAGTCCGCCGTTCGATTGCTGCGACCAGTCGGCACGCAGCCGTTCGAGGTCGGCGATGTCCATCGGTGCATCCACCGGATGGCCCTGCATCGTCCCGTAAGAGAAGCGCCCGCGCAGGCCCGACTGCTGCAGCCCGCGCAGCGCCTCGCGCGCATGCTGCGGCGTGCGGATGTTGTGGCACCAGTCATGAACGAACGTGATGCCGGAGAACACGGCCTCGGTACTGGCGAGCCGCGCGCTGTGGTACATGTCGGAGGCTTCGTACACCCGACCGATACCGAGCGCGGTCGGAAAGTAGCCGTACTTCTTCTCGGAACCCGACATGCTGCGCAGGATGGTGTTCCAGATGTGCCAGTGGGTCTCGACCATGCCCGGCATTACGATCATGCCGCGCGCATCGATCACCTGCGCGCCGGGCGCCTGCAGGCCGTTGCCGACCGCGACGATCGCACCGTCGCGCACATGCACATCGGCACCAGGCAGGTCGCCCGCCTTTCGGTCCATGGTCATCACATGGCCGCCACGCACCAGCCACTCGCCGCGCGAAGGCAGGCCACCGCCGGTGGAGGTCGTTGCGCAGCCGGCCACCGACAGCGCGCCGAGCGCGGCCGTGCCGCCGAGCAGGCGGCGGCGCGAAACATCGGGCTGAAACTGAGTGCGGGTCATGCGGTCTCGTGTGGCGTCCATGCGGCTCCCCCCGGATGATTGGAATGGCCTTGCTGTCCCTGGCCGCGCGCGGAACAACTTGCGACCTTCGATAGCGTAGCCGATTGACCCAGCGTACGTCCTGCCACGAGTAGCGATATGCTGTCCTACATTCCACACGCCAGTCGATGGAGTCTCCGATGGGGTCGCAGCTGCATGCTCCGCGGCACACGCCGATGTACACCGCCGTGGCCGCCGCCCTCGCACTCGCGTACGCAGCGCCAGCCATCGCACAATCCTTCCCGGTCAAACCGCTGCGGCTGATCGTGCGCGCGCCGCCCGGTGGCGGCGACGACCTGCATGCGCGGCTGCTCGCCGGTCCGCTGGCGAAGGCGTTGAACCAGCCGGTGGTCGTCGAGTATCGTCCCGGCGCGGGCGGGCTGGTCGCCTGGGAGTTCACCGCCAAGGCGCCTCCCGACGGCTACACGCTGCTGCTCGCAGCCTCCGGCCTCGCCGGCATTCGGAGCCTGCGGCCCGAGATGCCGGTCGACCCCTGGAAAGACTTCGCCTGGGTATCGAAGGTCGGCACCTTCCCGCTGGTGTTCTACGTGAACAACGCCCTGCCGGTGAAGACCCTGAAGGAGCTGATCGCGCTCGCGCGCAAGCGGCCGGGCGAACTCAACTACGGCTCCTCGGGCGTGGGCGCGACGCCGCACCTCGCGGCCGAGTACTTCCGCGGCGCGGCGAAGATCGACATCAACCACGTGCCGTTCAAGGGCTCCAGCCAGCTCTACATCGACGTGATGGCCGGCCGCGTCGAGATGGGCACCTCGGTGCTCGGCGGCACGATCTCGTTCGTTCGCGCCGGCAAGCTGCGTGCGCTGGGCGTGACCTCGGCGACCCGCTCGCCGCAGTTGCCCGACGTACCCACCGTGGCCGAGGCCGCCGGCCTGCCTGGCTTCGAGTTCACGCCGTTCTACGCGATCGTCACCCAGGGCCAGACGCCAGGGCCGATCGTGCAGCAGCTCTCGGCGGCGATCGGCAAGGCACTGAACGTACCCGAACTCCGCAACGGCCTGCTGCAGGCAGGCACCGAGCCGGGCGCGAACACGCCCGAGCAGATGCTCGCGCTGGCGAAGCATGCCGCCGGACAGATCGATCGTATCGTCAAGGCATCGGGCATCAAGGGGGGAGACTGAATACCATGGCTCGCATCGCGATCGGCGGCTTCCAGCACGAGACCAACTGCTTCGTCCCCACCCGCACCGACTTCGCCTACTTCGCCGCGCACCGCGACCGGCCGCCGCTGGTGCGAGGCCAAGACGTACTCGAGTGGCTTTCGGATACCAGCTTCGCGCTTTCCGGTTTCCTGAAGGAGATGGGGCCTGCGCACGACTATGCGCCGCTCATCTGGACCAGCGGCGGCGCCGGCGGCTATGTCACGCGGGACGCGTTCGAACGCATCTCCGGCGAGATGGTCGGCATGCTGTCGCAGGCGATGCCAGTCGATGCGATCTACCTAGACCTGCACGGCGCGGCGGTTTGCGAGGACTTCGAGGATTGCGAGGGCGAACTGTTGCGGCGGATCCGCGCATCGGTGGGCGACACGGTACCGGTCGTCTACAGCCTCGACTACCATGCGAACGTCACGCCGGAGATGGTGGCGCATGCAGATGGCGTCGAGGCCTACCGTACCTATCCGCATGTCGACCGGGTCGATACCGGCGAGCGGGCCGCCCGAGTGCTGAAGCAGGTGCTCGAGCGCGGGCGCCCGGCAGGCCGCGCGCTGCGCAAGGCGGCGTTCCTGCTGCCGCTGAACTCGCAGTGCACCATGATCGACCCATCCAAGGCGATCATCGAGCACTCGGCGCGGCTGGAGCAGGGCGATGTTCTGAGCGTCGCCTACCTCGCCGGCTTCCCGCCGGCCGACCTGTACGACTGCGGACCATCGGTCGTGGTTTACGCATGGACCCAGGCCGCTGCCGATGCGGCGGCAGATGCGCTGCTGCACGACATCGAGGCGCGCGAGGCCGAGTTCGCGCAACCGCTGCTGCTGCCAGACGAAGCAGTGCAGCAGGCGATGCGCATCGCCGAGACGGCTACGCGGCCGGTGGTGATCGCCGATACGCAGGACAATCCGGGCGCCGGCGGCACCGGTGACACCACCGGGCTGCTCGCCGCGCTGGTGCGCAACCACGCGCGCAAGGCAGTGCTCGGGTTCTTCTTCGATCCACAGTCCGCCGCGGCAGCGCATGCGGCTGGCCAGGGCGCCGATGTGACACTCGCGCTGGGCGGACGATTCGGCCCGGAAGGCAGCGATCCCTACGAGGCAACCTTCCATGTCGAACGCCTGGGCGATGGCAGGTTCACCACCACAGGCCCCTCGGTCGGTGGCCGCCAGGTCGACCTCGGCCCGATGGCCTTGCTGCGCATCGGCGGGCCCGAGGGCGTCGGTATCGTGGTCACCACGAAGCGGATGCAGGCGCACGACCAGTCACCGTTCCGGCACCTGGGCATCGAACCGTCCGAGCAGAACATCCTCGCGCTCAAGAGCACCGTGCATTTCCGCGCCGACTTCCAGCCGATCGCCGAGACCGTGCTGGTCGCCCTCGCCCCCGGCGGACACATTGTCGATACGACGCAGTACGCCTTCCGCCGGCTGCGTGCCGGCGTGCGTCTGTTCCCGCTCGGGCCGGGCTTCGTACCGCGGCCGGTGAACTCCGCCTGACCCTGGGGTCTGACCCCGGGGTCTGACCCCGGGGTCAGACCCCAACGCGTCCTGGCGAGGTAGTTGCCGGCGGTCGGCGTGAAGATCAGCTTCAGCGCTCGGTCCTTCTCCAAGGCCACCCGCTCACCCGCTCGCGGTGCCACAATGTTGGCCCGATCCATCCTGCGCCGCGCCAGTACACATGACGATGATCACGTTCACCCCCGACACCCGTCTTTCGACCGCCGCTGCCGCCCTCGCTGCGGCACTGTGCGCGCTGGCCGCCCCGTCGGATGCCTTCGCCCAGAAGTTCCCGTCCAAGCCGCTGCGCATCCTGGTCACCATCGGACCCGGGTCGGTCGGCGACATCATCTCGCGCGTGATGGCCGACCCGCTGTCGCGCCAGATGGGCCAGCCGGTGGTGGTCGACAACCGGCCCGGTGCCGGCGGCAACGTCGCGGCGGAACTCGCCGCACGCTCACCAGCCGACGGCTACACCCTGTTCCTCACCACCATCAGCACCCACGGCATCAATCCGTCGCTCTACGCGAAGCTGAACTTCGACCCGATCAAGGACTTTGCGCCGATCATCCTGCTCGCGACCAATCCGAACATGCTGGTCGTGCATCCGTCGATGCCGGTGAAGAACGTGAAGGACCTGATCGCCCTCGCCCGCAAGCGTCCCGGCGAGATCACCTTCTCGTCGGCTGGCTCGGGCACCTCGCAGCATATGGCCGGCGAGCTGTTCGCGATGATGTCCGGCACGAAGCTGGTGCACGTGCCCTACAAGAGCACGCCGGCCTCCGCCACAGCGGTGCTATCGGGCGAGACGATGATCGCATTCGCCAGCGTGCCCGTGGTGCTCGAATCGGTGAAGGCCGGCCGGCTGCGTTCCCTCGGCGTCACCTCCGCCAAACGCATGGCCGCCGTGCCCGAGATGGCCACGCTGGCCGAGACCGGCCTGCCCGGCTTCGATGTCGGCGGCTGGTTCGGCTTCTCCGCCACCGGCGGTACGCCCGAGCCGATCGTTGCGCAGTTGAACGGCGAGTTCCGCAAGGCCATCGCCGAGGCTGGCGTACGCCAGAAGCTGATGGCGCAGGGCATGGACCTGACCGAATCGTCGCCGGCGGAGTTCTCGACCTTCATCCGCAGCGAGATCGAGCGCTGGCGCAAGGTAGTGCAGGCGACCGGCGCGAAGGTCGAATAGCGCGCACGGCAGGCGCCGACCGCGGTACGCCGCTTCTGGCGTACCGCCGCGTTCAACGCTTCAGCTGCGCACCTTCCCGCACACCTCGAACGCCGTCGCCAGATACACCTTCGCGGCGGTATAGAGGTCATCGATGTTCACATGCTCGCCGACCGCATGCATCTGGCTGCCCTTGACGTCCGGATGGCTGCGTCCGCCCGGCCCGTAGCACAGCGTCGGCACGCCGTAGCTGCTCAGGTGCACTGCATCCGCGCCCGGCCGCCGGATGATGAACTGAGAGTCGGTGCCAGTGACATGGCGATGCGCCGCCATCACCACCTGGCTGATCAGCGGCGACTCGCCGATGTCGGTCGGCGGGTCGCTGACATAGGCATCCATGATCGGCTCGGCGCAATTGCGCGCCTGCGCGAACGCACGCAGCACTGGCCGCAACGACCGCTTCAGGTCGTCGGTGGTGGTACCCGGGATCGTGCGCACGTCGAGGTACAGGCTGCACTCCCACGGGTTGCGTGACACCCGCCACGGCAGGCCGCCGCGGATCGCGGCGAAGGTGACGTTCGGCCGCTCGCCCTTGTACTCGTGGCTCGCGCTGTACTGCTTCGCCCAGTCGAACAGCATCGACTGCAGCACGTGCATCTCGTTGATCGCGTTGACCACCACCGGGCGGTTCGACCAGGCCGAATGGCTCATCGTTCCCGCCACCGTGATCCGGAACCAGGTGACGCCCATGTTGGCGGTCGATACCTGCAGCGTGGTCGGCTCGCACAGCAGCCCGTAGTCGGCGGTTACACCGTGGGTGACCATGAAGCGAGTGCCGATGCCGTAGCCGGACTGCGCCTCGGAGCGGAATTCCTCGACCTGGCACTTCTCGGTCTCGCCCACCACGCCGCCGTAGAGCACGTCGCCTTCGAGCTTCACGCCGGCCTTGGCCAGCGCCTCCATCGCCACCATCGCCGAGGCGAGGCCGCTCTTCATGTTGTTCGCGCCCAGGCCCCAGATCCAGCCGTCGCGCACGATCGCCTTCGGCTTGAAGCCTTCGGCTGGCAGGTAGTCCTCGTCGCCGTCGGACGAGGTGTCCATGTGCCCGGTGAACAGCAGGTTGTCGCCGCGGCCGGTACCGGAGAGCACACCGATCGCGTTCGGGCGGCCCGGGCTCACCTCCTGCAGGTACGACCGTATGCCGGACTTCTGCAGGCGGGCCACGATGTACTCGGCCAGCGCCGCCTCGCGCCCGGTCGGGCTGCAGATGTCGACCATCTCGACCAGGGTGTCGCGGACCGCTTCCGGGGTGATCAGCGCCAGTGCGCGCGCATGGTCGGGATGATCGAACATCGTGTCCTCCTCAGCCTTCCGGCTTCATGCCGATCTGCTCGGCGAGCTTGCGGGTGCGGATGATGTAGTCACGCACGAACGCGTCGAACACCTGCGGGCTCGACGATACCGGTTCGGCGCCGAACGCGCTGAACCGCTCGAGCACCTCGGGCAGCGCCAGGATGCGCGCCATCTCTTTCGACACCCGCTCGCGGATGACCAGCGGCGTACCGGCAGGCGCGAGCACGCCGAACCAGTCTTCGCTCTCGTAGCCGGGCACGCCTGCCTGCGCCAGCGACTGCAGGCCGGGCATGTACTTGGTACCCGCGAGCGAGCTGCTGACCAGGATCTGCAGCTTGCCTTCGCGCGCCAGCGGCAGTGCATTGGGCCCGGGCGCGAAGGCGTACAGCACGCGGCCGTTCATCGCATCGTTCACCGCTTCCGGCGTGCCCTTGTAGGCGACATGGTCTGCCTTGAAGCCCGCCAGATGCGCGGTCGCCGCGGCATGCAGGTGCGCGGTGCTGCCGACACCAGCCGATCCGTATACAACGCCCTGCGGCTGCGCCTTGGCGAAGGCGACCAGGTCCTTCAGCGTCTTGAAGCCGCGCGCCGGCGACACGACCATGAAGCTCGGCGAACGCGCCGTCTGTCCGACGCCGACGAACGCCTTCAGCGGATCGTAGGGCAGCTTCGGATCGATCGCGGAACGCACGCCGAACGCACTGGGAATGGCCAGAAACGTATAGCCATCGGGCTTCTGCGTGGCCACGTACTGCGCGGCGATCACGCCGCCGGCACCGGCCCGGTTCTCGACCAGCACCGGCGAATTCCAGGCCTCGGTCATGTACTTCGCGATCACCCGGGTGATCACGTCGGTGCCGCCGCCGGCGGTCGCCGGGATGATGAAGCGGATCGGCTGCGACGGGTAACCCGCGGCCGGGTCGGCCGGCTGTGCAAGCGCAAGGCCCGGACCGGCCAGCAGTGCAGAAGCCACGGCGGCGACCAACGTGCGGCGCGGCAGGTTCGACGGACGGGACGGTGAATGACGGTTCATGGCTATCCTCGACGTTGGAGTGTCCGGGTTCGAGCAAGAAGGGTGCCGGTCGTTGCCGTTTGTCACGGCACGTACACCCACAGGTCCAGCATCACCACCGCGCCCGGCACTGCCAGCGCCGGTATCTCGATCGCCGAGAACGGCAGGTAATGGCCGGGCAGGTGCTTCTGCCACGCCCGCCAGGCCGGGTGGAAGCCGGAGAGATCGGTGTGGAACTGCTGCGCGCGCACCGTGTTGGCGAGCGAGGTGCCCGCCTTGCGGCAGATCGCCTCGGCCTGCTCGAGGATGCGGTTCATCTGCAGCTCGGCCGGGGTGCCGAACCACGGCTGGCGCGGATCGATGCGCACGTCCGGCGCCAGTGCACCACGTGCATCCACCGCCATCAGCCCGGACAGGAACAGCAGGTCGCCGGCACGCATCGCCTGCGGATGGCCGGCGAACGCGACCGGCACGCCGGCATCGATCAGCTTCTTCTTCGTGCGCCCGCCATTCTTCAGGCTGATCGTGTTGATCTCGATACGCCCGGTCTCGCAGATGAAGCCCGGGTTCGAGGTCGTGATGATGGTCGTCGCCGGGATGTCACCGCCGAACTGCTCGGCCCACACCTCGTTGAACGCCGGCACGTCGTCGATGTCGCGCAGGTAGACCTGCGCCTTGACCACGTCGGCCAGCGTGTTGCCGACCACCGCCAGCGCGGGCTTCAGCTTGCGCTCGATGGCGAAGTTCGCCTCGAGCTTGATCGGCGTGCCCTTCCACAGGTGACCGGCCGGCATGCGCGCGGCCGGGTCGAGCGGGCCTTCCTCGGTCTTCAGCGCTTCCGAGGTCTGGCCGGCGATGAACACATGGTCGCCGCAGGTGAGCACCGGGCTGTAGCCCGAGGTCGCATGCACCGGCAGGTTGGCCGGGCGATGCTGGGTCGGCGCGAAGCCGCTGTCGGTGGCCACCGCCATCAGTTGCACTTCCATGTCCTGCCCGTCGAGCAGGAACTTCTGGTGCAGGTTCGACGTACTCGGCGGCACATGGCCCCGGAAGAACTCGCGCCGCACCTCATGGTAGGCATCGACCACATGACCGCCGGTGTAGTACTGGTCGACGCGCACCACATGCGAGCGGTCGCTGCCGCCGGCCTTGAGCACCTTGGCGAAGTTGGCGAACACCTGCCGCGCCTCTTTCTTGTACTTCGGCACGCCGTGGCGCGGCGCTTCGGCATCGACCACCTCGGGTGCCATGCCGGTGACGAAGTCGGCCGTGCCCTTGTGGCCGGTGGCGAACACCCAGCGGCCGGCGCGGATGCCGGGGGCATAGCGCACGTGGCCGGGCTGGATCTCGACCGGCAGCAGCGCGGTGACCGCGCCCTGCGGCAGGCTGGGGGGAGTCTTTCGCGTAGCCATGGAAGGTCCGTTGATGATCGATGTACGATTGTATCGGGCTCGAGCCCGATGCACCGCATGCCCACGCAACGAAGCGAGGACGAACGAGATGACCCCAGCCGCCGGTACCGCAAGCGTAGAGGCACGCCTCGCCGCGATGGGCTACACCCTGCCGCCGCCCTTCGTCTTCCCGAAGAACAACCGCACCGGCTGCACCCAGGCCGGCAACATCCTCTACCTGTCCGGCCACGGCCTCGACCTGCCGAAGCTGCCCGGCGTGCGGCAGACCGGCAAGTTCGGCGTCGACATCACGATCGACGAAGGCTATGCGACCGCCCGCGCGGTGGCCCTGACCATGCTCGCGACGATCAAGGCGCACTGCGGCTCGCTCGACCATGTGAAGCGCGTGCTGCGCCTGTTCGGCATGGTCAACTGCACGCCCGACTTCCACCAGCCGCCACAGGTGATCGACGGCGCCTCGGACCTGTTCTTCGAACTGTTCGGGGCGGAGGCGGGCTGCCATGCACGGTCGGCGGTCGGGCATGTGTCGCTGCCGCGCGGGATCGCGGTGGAGATCAACGGGGAGTTCGAGGTTCGCTGAGGCGCCACGCCTTGACGTGGCTTGGCGCATTTGATATCTTTTTGATATCCATTTCAACTACACGCCCATGACTTCGCGAACAGCCTCGGACCAGATCGCATTTCGTTACCGCACCGCCGACAGCACGGCGGGAGTGACTCGCCTCACGACCAGGCGCCTGGCCGAGCAACTGGGTGTCGGAGAGACACAAGTCATCCACCTCGCCTTGCGTGAAATGGCCGTGCGGATCCTGCCGCAGTACGAGGCGGACGAGGGCCCGCTGACGCTCTCGCAGGTACGCCAGATCAAGAAGCGCGTGCCGCAAGGCAGGGCGCGCTCGGTACGGTCGAGCCTCATGGATATCGAATCTGCATGACGGGTGCGTGGTGGCCGGAGCCTGCCGCCGGCGAGATCGTCTGGTGCCATTTTCCGGACGACATCCATCCGCGTCCAAAACCCAGGCCGGCGCTCATCCTGGTGGTCTTTGACGATACTGCGCCGCAGTTCACGGTGCGCGTCGTGTACGGCACCAGTCAGACAGTGACTTCCCTGCATTCCGGCGAGTTTGCTATCCAGCGTCACTGCAACCCTGCGGCTTTCCTCGCGGCGGGTCTGAGCTACGACACGAAGTTCGACCTCCGACAGACGCTCGACCTGCCGTTCTCCGCCGAATGGTTTTCGGTACCACCCGGAGCGCCTCACGGCCAGGTGCCCAGGCTGGGAATGCTTCATCCGTCCCTCGTCAAGGCAGTGCAGGCCGCGTTCCGGGCTGTCACCTCATGACGCCTGCCCGACCTCGAACCGTATCCCCTGCGCCAGCGGCAGTTCATCCGAGTAGTTGATCGTGTTGGTCGCGCGCCGCATGTAGGCCTTCCAGGCATCGCTGCCCGACTCGCGTCCGCCGCCGGTCTCCTTCTCGCCACCGAACGCGCCGCCGATCTCCGCGCCCGACGGGCCGATGTTCACGTTGGCGATGCCGCAGTCGCTGCCCGCGGCGGACAGGAAGCGTTCGGCTTCGCGCAGGTCGGTGGTGAAGATGCTCGAGGCCAGGCCCTGGGCGACCGCGTTGTTCAGCGCGATCGCCTCGTCCAGCGTTCGATAGCGCAGCACGTACAGGATCGGCGCGAAGGTTTCCTGCTGCACGATGGACGACTGGGCGGGCATCTCGACCAGCGCCGGTGCGCGATAGCAGGCCTGCGGATGCGTCGATTGCAGCCGCGCTTCGCCGCCGATGAGCGTGCCGCCCTCGGCCACCGCCGCATCCAGCGCACGCTGCATCGCCTCGCCGGCCGCCGCGTCGATCAACGGCCCGACCAGCGTACCGGGCTCGCGCGGATCGCCCACCGCCAGTGTCGGCCACAGCGCGCGCAGTCGCGGCAGCAACCGATCGACGATGGACTCGTGCACGATCAGTCGCCGCAGCGTGGTGCAACGTTGACCCGCCGTACCCACCGCGGAGAACACGATCGCGCGCAACGCGAGGTCGAGGTCGGCCGAGGGCGCGACCACCATCGCGTTGTTGCCGCCGAGTTCCAGCAGCACGCGGCCGAAGCGCGCCGCGACCACCGGTGCCACCGCGCGGCCCATGCGCGTGCTGCCGGTGGCGGACACCAGCGCGACCCGTGGATCGGCGGCCAGCGCCTGTCCGACCGAAGCATCTCCCTGCAGCACGGTCGACAGCGCCGGCGGCGCCGCGTCGAACCCCTCGCAGGCGGCTTCGAACAGCCGCTGGCAGGCCAACGCCGTGAGCGACGTCTTCTCCGACGGCTTCCACACCACCGCGTTGCCGCACACCCAGGCCAGCGCCGCATTCCATGCCCAGACCGCGACCGGGAAGTTGAACGCCGAGATCACGCCGACCACGCCGATCGGATGCCAGGTCTCCATCATCCGGTGGCCAGGCCGCTCGGAGGCAATGGTCAGTCCATGCAGTTGCCGGGACAGCCCGACCGCGAAATCGCAGATGTCGATCATCTCCTGCACTTCGCCCAGGCCTTCCTGCAGGATCTTGCCGTTCTCCAGCGTGACCAGCCGTCCGAGGTCGTCCTTCGCGGCGCGCAGTTTCAGGCCGAAGCGGCGCACGAGTTCACCGCGCAGCGGCGGGGGCACGCTGCGCCAGGTGTCAGCGGTCAGGCTGGCCCTTGCGATCGCCTCGTCCGCGCCGGCGATGTCGGCCGGAGGCACGCAGCCGATCGGAAGGCCATCGATCGGCGAATGCGAGAGAAGATCCCCGGCGCGGGGTGGGACAGCAAACGCCGATGCCGGCACTCCCAGCCGAGCGAGGACCGCCGCCACTTCCAGTGCCGGCGCCATCGCACCTGCCCTGACGCTGCTGTCTCCCATCGTGACTGCCTCCCGTGCGACGGATTCTAGCGGCTGGCGGGCACGGTCCGACCGATCGAGGCTGTCGCCCGCGAGCGGGCGCAGCGCCTCTTTCCCATCTGGTACTTCCCGGCACTGGCGACGCGGCTGCCGAAGATGCTCTACGGCTGAACTGCGCTCAGCGCGCGGGCACCCTGCGCCCGCGCCACGCATCCAGGCTGACCGGCCCGGCACCATGCACCGCGAGCATCACCAGCCCGCCAATGAACGCGAGGTTCTTCATGATCTGATCGACATAGGCCATGCCCATGCCGCCGGGTGCGCCGATCATCGGCAACATCAGCCCCGTCACGCCGGTGAACAGCACGATCAGGGCGGCAGCGGCGAGCCGGGTACGGTAGCCGAGCACCACCATGATCCCGCCCGCCAACTCGACCAGGATGGTGAGGTACAGCGCGATCTGCGCCACCGGGAACGATTGCAGGGCGTCTGCCTGGACGCTGCCCATCAATGCACGCACCTTCAACGCCGCATAGCCGAGCAGCAGCGGCGCGAACAGCAGGCGCCCGATCAGGGTGCCGTAGCGTGCGAGAAAGCCGTTGCGCGATTCCGGACCGTTGTCGGATTTCACCGTGTCTCCGTTCATGGAAGATCGAACAACAACACCTCGGCGCCGCGACCCCGCTCGAGCACCAGTTCGCGCTCGCCCTCGGCCTTCAGTGCATCGCCGGCCGATAACGGATGCCCATTCACGCTCACCTCGCCGAGAGCGAGATGCACGTAAACCCGGCGCCCTGCGGCGATCGGTTGCCTCAGCGCCTCGTCGCCGTCGAGCAGCGTCGCGTAAACCGCTGCAGCCTGGTGGATCTTCACCGAACCTTCGCGGCCGTCGTTCGAGGCGATCAGCCGCAGCTGGCCCTGCCGGGTTTCGGGCGGGAACCGCGCCTCTTCATAGCTGGGCTCGACACCGCGCCGGTCCGGCTCGATCCAGATCTGCAGCAGGTGCGTCGGTTCATCCTGCGAGGGGTTGAACTCGCTGTGCATCACGCCGCTTCCGGCACTCATCCGCTGTACGTCGCCCGGCCGGATGGTCGAGCCATTCCCCATGCTGTCGCGGTGCGCCAGCGCTCCGCCGAGGATCCAGGTGATGATTTCCATGTCGCGATGTCCATGGCTGCCGAAACCGCGTCCTGCCTGCACCCGGTCTTCGTTGATCACGCGAAGCGGACCGAAACCCATGTGCTGCGGATCATGGTAGCCGGCAAACGAGAACGAATGCCGGGCTTCCAGCCAGCCGTGATTCGCATATCCTCGATCGGCACTCTTCCGGATCGTGATCATGCCGGTCTCCCTTGTTGGGCAGGTTTGCCGCGCGGCCGGTGCGACGAGGGCGCAGGCGACGACGGAAGTCGCTCAGGCGGGACCGGTTCCGGATCCATCGCGCTCGGCGCGCTCGGCGCGCTCGGCGATTTCGCGGTGCACTTCCGCCATGTCGAGCGTACGCGCCTGCTCGAGCAACGCATCGAGCTGCGGCGCTGGCAACGCCCCAGCTTCGCTGAACAGTATTACCTGCTCGCGAAAAACCATCAGGGTGGGGATGGAGCGGATGCCGAACTGGCCGGCGAGCGCTTGTTCGTCGTCCGAGTTGACCTTTGCGAACACGAAATCGGGGTGCCTCCCGGACGCGGCCTCGAACACCGGCGCGAACTGCCGGCACGGGCCGCACCAGGGCGCCCAGAAGTCGATGATCACACTGGCATTTTCGGTGATGATCTGTTCGAAATTCGCTTCCGTCAGTACGACCGTGGCCATCGTCACCCTTTTCTCGTCGGCACCCGCCGACACGACGATCCAGCGGGCAATTCTTAGGATAGCATGGCATATCGGGGGTATCAGGGATGCATGCAAAACAGAGGCCCTGTGCCGCAGTACACTCCGAAACAGCTGCAAACTGTGTCTGAAGTCTTCAGATTTCGCTGCGCAGGCCGTTAAAGGCACGATCCCGGAAGTCTCCGAGCCCACACCGCCCGGCGCAGCCGCCGCAGATCCCTGCCCCACCCGTTTCCCGTCCATGCATCAGCAGCGACACAGCGAAAACGAACCGCCGCAACCGGCATTCGAGCGCGCGCGGTTTCGCGCAGGCTCTATTCGCACGCGCTTCCTCGGCGTGCTTCTGCTCGCGATGCTGCCGGCGCTGCTGTATACGTTCCACGTGCATTCGCAGCAGCGTCGGCAGGCAGTCGACGTACTGCAGCAAGAGGCGGCACGGGTACTGCTGCAGGCAATGCGCGACCGTGAAGCGCAGGCAGAGAACGCCCGCCCGCTGGCATCGGCAAACGGAGCGAGCGGCGCAGCGACCCGCTCGATCGCCGATCCGCGGCTGCTCGAGCGTCTGGCGCTGAGCAGCCGGCTGCCCGCGAATGCCACCATCGCTGTATTCGATGCCGAAGGCACGCTGGCAGGCATGCATCCGGAGGTCTCCCGTACGGGGACGCGCTGGCCGCTGGCGCAGCGACTGCGCACCGCGACCAGCGACAACAGTCCTTTCACGCTGAGGGCACGGGACACCGATGGCGTGGACCGGGCATACGCCAGCCTGCCGATGGAATCGACTGCGCGCGGCGTCTATCTGGCGGTCGGCCTGCCCACCGAGGCGGCGATGCGCGCCATTGACCGGAACCTGCGTGACGATCTGTACATGCTCGCGCTGCTGACCGTGCTGTCGATGCTGGCAGCATGGGCGAGCCTGAATGTGCTGCTCCTGCGGCCGCTCGACCGGCTGAGCGAAGTCGCGCGTCAGATCGGCAGAGGCAACCTGCAGGCCCGCAGCGCGGTTCGCTCGGGCGTGTCCGAACTGCGGCAGGCCTCGGACGCGCTCGACCAGATGGCGAGCGCGCTCGAACGCCGCGACATCGAGCGGCGCGAGATCGAAGCCGACCTGCGCGAGAACGGATCGAACCTGCTGCTCGCGCAGCGCGTCGGGCGCGTCGGCAGCTGGCGGCAGGATTTCTCGAGCGGCACCATGCAATGGTCGGACGAGCTGTACCGTATCTTCGGCCTTTCGCCGGACGCCTTCACGCCGACGGCCTCGGGCTCGCCGCACTTCGCGCATCCCGACGATCGCCAGTGCGTGATCGATGAACGCGCCCGCGTGCTGCAGGAGGGTGGCGAGTTCCAGGTCGACTACCGGGTCGTGCTGCCCGACGGCCGCGAGCGGATGATCTCTTCGCGCGCGCTGCTGCAGTACGACGATGAAGGCAGGCCGCGGGCAATGATCGGCACCGTGCAGGACATCACCGAGCGCAAGCGGGCGCAGGCGGACCTTGTGGAGAGCGAGCAGCGCGAGCGCGCGAAGGCTGTCGAACTGGCGGCGGTGCTCGATGCCGTACCCGTCGCGGTCTGGATCGCGCACGACCCGGATGGCACGCGCATCACCGGAAACCGCGCGTCTTACTTGCTGCTCGATGCGGCCGCCCCCACTACCGGCACCTTCGATGAGTCGGACCTGCTCCCGGGCGATGATGCGCGGTCCTTCAAGGACCACGTCGAGATCGCTCCTTACGAGTTGCCGATGCAGGTGGCTGCCGGCCTCGGCATCGAGGTCCGCGATTTCGAGCAGCAGCTGGTGTTCAAGGACGGCCGTGTGCGCAACGTGTACGGCAACGCGACACCACTGCTCGACAAGGAAGGCAAACCGCACGGTGCGGTAGCGGCCTTCATGGACATCACCGACCTGAAGCGCACGGAAGAGGCGCTGCGCCGCGAGAAACGGCGCGTCGATGTCACGCTCGCTTCGATCGGCGACGCGGTGATCACGGCCGATGCCGAGGGCTGCGTCGAGTACCTGAACCCGGTGGCCGAGACGCTGCTCGGCGTACTGTCGGCGCAGGCGATCGGCAGACCGTTCCGCGACCTGTGCCATATCTCGCACGAAGTCCAGCGCGCACGGCCGGTCGACCTGGTCGGAGAGTGTCTGCTGCGCAACGCGCTGGTGGAACTCAATGACCAGCACGTACTCGAGCGCGTCGACGGCGCAGAGCTGTTCGTCGATGCCTCGGCCGCCCCGCTGCGCAACAACGACAGCGGCATAACCGGGGTCGTGCTGGTGCTGCATGACGTGACCCAGCAGCGGCGGATCGCGCAACAGGTCTCCTACCAGGCCACGCACGATGCGCTGACCGGGCTGATCAACCGCTTCGAGTTCGAGCGCCGGCTCACGCGCATCCTGGAAACCCTGAACGAGGAACCCGGCCCGCATGCACTGGCCTACCTCGATCTCGATCAGTTCAAGGTCGTCAACGATACCTGCGGCCATGCCGCCGGCGACCAACTGCTGCGCGAGCTCGCCGCGCGCCTGCAGGAACGGATGCGCAAGCGCGACACGCTGGCACGCCTCGGTGGCGACGAGTTCGGCCTGCTGCTCGAGGACTGCCCCGCCGACCAGGCACGCAGGATCTCCAACGCGATCGTACAGGCGGTGCGCGACTACCGGTTCACGTGGGAGGGCAAGACCTTCACCATCGGCGTGAGCGTCGGCCTGGTCGCCGTCGACCAGACCTCGGGCAGTTCGGCCTCGGTGATGTCGGCCGCCGATACCGCCTGCTATGCGGCGAAGGAGCGCGGTCGCAACCGGGTGCATGTCTTCCACCCGGACGATACGGAACTCGCGCAGCGCCAGGGCGAGATGCATTGGGTCGCGCGCCTGAGCGCGGCGATCGAGCAGAACCGACTGCTCCTGCACTCCCAGCCGATCAGAGCGCTCCAGCCGGGTGTTGCCGACGCAGCGCCCCACCTCGAGATGCTGGTGCGGCTGTTCGACGAACAGGGCAATCTCACGCCGCCCGGCGCGTTCATCCCCGCAGCCGAACGCTACAACCTCATGCCGCAGGTCGATCGCTGGGTGATCCATCGTACGATCGAGTGGCTGGCCGACGAGATCGACGTGCCCGGCGTGGTGCTGCCGGTGTGCGGCATCAACCTGTCGGGCACCTCGCTCTCGGACGAGACGCTGGTGGCCTTCGTCCGCGAAGAGCTGCGAACGACCGGCGTACCGGCGTCGGCGCTGTGCTTCGAGATCACCGAAACCTCGGCGATCGCCAACCTGAAGCAGGCAACCCACTTCATGTCGGAACTGAAGGCCTTGGGGTGCAGCTTCGCGCTGGACGACTTCGGCAGCGGCATGGCGTCGTTCGCCTACCTGAAGAACCTGAAGGTCGATTACCTGAAGATAGATGGCAGCTTCGTGAAGGACATGGTCGAAGACCCCATCGACTGCGCGATGGTCGAGGCGATCAACCGAATCGGGCAGGTGATGGGCATCCGGACCATCGCCGAGTACGTGGAAAACGACCGCATCATCGAGAAACTGCGCGACATGGGGGTCGACTACGCCCAGGGCTACGGAGTGCAGATGCCACGTCCGCTGGTCGTCCGGCCGCGTCGTGAGGTATTCACGCTCGCCATCGATGGTTGAGCGGAGGAGCCGGACGCGCGGTTGATCGCCCCCCTGCCGGCGAACCCGCGTTCAGTCGTCCGCCAGGGCCAGGAAGGCAGCGGCCTTGGCCAGCGTCTCGGCGTACTCGAGGCCGGCATCCGAGTCGGAGACGATGCCGCCCCCTGCCCAGAAATCGACCCGGCCGTCACGCAGCATCGCGGTACGGATCGCGATGTTGAGGTCTGCCGCGCCATCGAAGCCGATGTAGCCGATCGCCCCGCAGTACACCCCTCGCCGGTGCGGCTCCAGTTCCTCGATGATCTGCATCGCGCGCAGCTTCGGCGCGCCAGTGATCGAACCGCCGGGGAACGCACTGCGCACCAGGTCGAGTACGTCGCGCGCTTCGTCGAGTTCGCCGATGACCGTGCTGACCAGGTGGTGCACCGAGGCGAAGCTCTCGACCGCGAACAGCTCCGGCACCGACACGCTGCCGGTACGGCAGCAGCGGCCGAGGTCGTTGCGCAGCAGGTCGACGATCATCACGTTCTCGGCGCGATCCTTGCCGCTCGCCGACAGTTCGTCGATCGCCGCTGCGTCGGCGGCAGGGTCGGCGTAGCGCGGCCGCGTGCCCTTGATCGGCCGTGTCTCGACCCGACCCTCGCGCACCTGAAGAAAGCGCTCCGGCGATACCGAAAGCACCTGGCCGAACGGCAGGTCCAGGAAGGCGCTGCACGGACCGGACGCGCGCTCGCGCAAGCGTCGGAACAACGCGAGCGGATCGCCCCCGTAGCTCGCGCTGAATCGCTGCGCAAGGTTCACCTGGTAGACATCGCCCTCGCGAATGTAGCGCGCCACGCGATCGAAACGCTCACGATAGTCGGCTTCGGTCAGATTCGACTCGACACCTTCGATACGAACAGGGTACTGCCCGGCCAGCGGGCCGCCGATCGGGTCCTGCGAGAACAACGCGCGCAACCGGTCGATCGCATCGGCGCCGAGCACCTCCGGATCGGCGACAGCGAGCACGCTGCGCCGTGCCGCGTGGTCGGTGAGTGCAGCCCAGCGGTAGATGCCTACCGCAAGTTCCGGCCAGTGCCGGTCGTCTTCCGCAATCGCGGGCAATCGCTCGATCCGGCGCGCGAGGTCGTAGCCGAGGTAACCCAGTGCTCCGCCGGCGAAAGGCAGGTCGGCGCAGGTCGCTGCGGCACCGGTGCCGGCACGACCGATTTCCCGCCGCAGCAGCGAGAACGGATCGCCCTGCGCGAGGTCAAGTGCGGGCGCACGGGACGGATCTCCATGCCGTTCGATCTCGGTGATACCGCCCCGGGTGACCATCGTGGTCACGGGATCGGCGACCACGATGTCGAAGCGCGCCAGCGGATGCGCACGGTCGGCATGGCTGTCGAGGAGCATCGCCCAGGGCTCCCCGGCCACCGGCAGGTATAGATCGAGCGCCGAGGCGCGGTAGGGGATATCGAACTGCAGCGGCAGGTTCATCGGCGATGGGACAGACCCCCGGCGGCCGCCAGTTCACGGCAACCGGGCAGGCGATCATTATCCGGCAATCGCGCCCCCGCGCCCGGATGCAGGCCGATGACCGGCCCAGCCGTCATCGCACGGGCGGCCCGTCGAAGCGGCCGCGCTGGCGCACACGCGCCTCTGGCGGCACAATCGTGGCGTGAATTACCGAGGGCGTTTTGCACCGTCTCCCACCGGCGCGCTCCACTTCGGCTCGCTGGTGGCGGCATTGGCAGGCTGGCTCGATGCCCGCGCGGTGGGTGGCCAGTGGCTGCTGCGCATCGACGACCTCGACACGCCGCGCAACCGGCCCGGCGCGGTCGATGCGATCCGCCGCACGCTCGAACGGCTCGGCCTGGCCTGGGACGGAGAAATCCGTATGCAGAGTCGGGAGATCGGCGCATACCGCGCGGCGCTCGATGCACTGATCGCCGCCGGCCAGGCGTACCCCTGCACCTGCACCCGCACTGAAGTCGCGGCTGCCTCGACGCACGCCGGTATCGAAGGCCCGGTCTATCCGGGCACCTGCCGCAGCGGCCTGCCACCCGGCCGAGGTACCCGCGCCTGGCGCGTGCGCGTGGACGACCGCGCGATCGCCTTCGACGACCGGGTTCGCGGACGCATCGAACAGCACCTGGAAAGCGATATCGGGGACTTCGTCGTCCACCGGGCGGACGGTATCTTCGCCTACCAGCTCGCCGTGGTCGTGGACGACGCCGCCCAGGGCATCACCGACGTGGTGCGCGGCGCCGACCTGCTCGACTCGACGCCGCGCCAGATCTGGCTGCAGCAATTGCTCGGCCTTCCAGTCCCGCGCTACGCCCACCTGCCGCTCGCACTCAATGCGCAGCGGCAGAAGCTGTCGAAGCAGACGTTTGCACCGGCCATCGATCTCCACCATGCCGACGCGGCGGTACCGTGGCTGCGCCGCGCGCTGGCCTTCCTGGGCCAGGCGCTACCGCCGAGCGGTGCTGGTCGCGACGGTGCCCTCGCGTTCGCGATCGACCACTGGTCGATCGCACGCGTGCCAGCCGCTGATTCGATCGTGGAAGGCTGACGCCGCCGCTCAGATCGTGCGGTCGGCGCGCAGTGCCGCCAGTTCCGCGGCGCCGACCCCCAGTTCGCCGAGCACTGCGTCGGTATCGGCTCCCACCGGACGAGGTGCCAGCCGGATCGATCCACGGTCACCGTCGACCGAAAACGGCGCGAGCGGCAACTGCATCTGCGCACTGGCACCGTTGGCCTCCAGGGACACCTGCTGGAACAGATTGCGCGCGGCGAACTGCGGATGAGCAGTCACCTCCGCCAGCGAGTTCACGCGCCCGCCCGGGGCACCGGCTTCGTTCAGCACCTGCTCCCAGTGCGCCGAGGTGTTGGTCTCGAATACCCGCTGCAGTTCGGCCCGCAACGCCGGGATGTTGCGGTTGCGGTCGGCGAGCGTCGCGAAGCGCGGGTCATCCAGCAGGTGCGCGAGCCCCATCGACTGGAACAGGTGCACATACTGGTGCTCCTCGTTGATCGCAATCGCGAACTGGCCGTCGGACACACGGTAGGTGGTCGACGCCGGGGCGCGGCTGGCGGCGTCGTTTCCAGGCCGCGCCGGCTGCCTGCCGGTGTTCACGAACAGAGTCAGCGCCGAGGTCATCAGCGCAAGGTTCGAGTCGAGCATCGCCAGGTCGATGCAGCGTCCGCGGCCTGTCTGCGTGCGTTCGAACAGCGCGCACACCACTGCCAGCGCGGCATTCATGCCGGTGACGTAGTCGATGACCGGCGGCCCCACCTTCAGCGGATCGCCATCGGGCTGACCGGTGAGGCTCATCAGGCCCGAGACCGCCTGGATCACGCTGTCGTAGGCGGGATGCGTGGCGCGCGGGCCATTGCCGCCGTAGGCGGTGATCGCGCAATAGATCAGTTTCGGATTGAGCGCGGACAACTGCGCATAGCCGATGCCGCGCTTCTCGGCCGAGCCGGTACGCAGGTTCTGCACCACCACGTCGGCCCCTGCCGCGAGTTCACGGAACAGTTCCTGCCCGCGCGGGCGGTCGAGGTCGAGCGTGATGCAGCGCTTGTTCGCCGACTGCGTGGACCACGCGACCGACACGCCGGCCTCGGCGAGCGCCGGGTCGCCGCCGGTGCGGCGACGTATCGTCTCGCCGCGGCCGGGCGGCTCGACCTTGATCACATCGGCGCCGAGCAGCCCGAGCAGGTAGGTGCAGTAAGGACCAGCAAGTACCCGGGTGAGGTCGATCACCCGCAGGCCGACGAACGGTCGGAACGCCGGCCCGTTCCCCTGCGCGTGGAATACGCCGGACGCAGCAGCCTTTGACTGGGCCATCCCTTCCCCCTTCATTCGTGATCGTGTACTGAGGACCGGGATGTTAAACGCAGTCGACGAAAGTCAGTCGTCGTGATGGGTCAGGCGCAGGATGAAGCCGCCCGACTTCTCGTCGCGGGTGAGTTCGAGCAGCCGGCGCGCCTGGGCCTCCTCGAGCAGTTCGCTGAACGTGCGAAAGCCGTAGTACGACTCGTTGAAGCCAGGATTGCGCCGCTTCAGTGTCTGCTTGACCATCGAGCCCCAGATGCGTTCCTCTTCGCCGCGTTCGGCCACCAGTGCCTCGACGGTGGCAAGGACCAGGTCGATCGCCTGCTGAGCCTTGTCGGAACCGTCGCTGACCGGATCGGCCGGATGGATGGCTGCAGGGTTGGTGCCCGCTTCGGCGACCTCGGCGCCTTTTCCGGCCGACGGCTGCGCCACCGGTTCCGCTGCGGCTTCCGCCTCGGCTTCGGCGAGCTTCGCAGCAGCCGCCAGTGCGGCCTTGCTGCCTGCCCGCGGGCGGCGGGCACGGCCCTTTGCTGCCGGCGCAGGTGCGTCCGCTGCCACGGTCTCGACGACCGGCACCGTGACCGGCTCAGGCAGCCCCACCTCGCCAGGTGCCGGCACGATATCGGTACCCTGCGGCGACCCGGCTTCGGCTGCATCGGCTGCGGCCGCGGTCGAACCGCGGCGCGATCCCGCCCGGGCCCGCGTGCTCTTCGCGCGCGCCCTGCCGCGCGGCGCCGGTACGGCCGCCACGTCGCCTTCCGCGGCAGGAACTGCGCCGTCGATTGCCGCGCCTTCCTCCGCAACCGGGGAAGCCTCGGCGGCCGGCTGCAACGGCGGATGCACGGTGGGCGTCAGCGTCTCTACGGCCGATTCGACCGCTGCTTCACGCGGACCGCCGTCCGCCTTGCGTTCGCGCGGCGCACCACGGGCGGGCCCGCGCAGCGATTCGTGCAGCGGAAGCGGCGGACCGACCATCGGCTGGATCGCATGACCGTTGCCGTCGGGCCGCGCGGAACCCGAGCGACGCGGCGAGCCGGGCCGGCCTCGCGGCATCCCGCCGCGGCCCGCCGGCTGCTCGCGCACGAGGTCGTCGTAATAGATGAACTCGTCGCAGATGTTGATCAGGAGGTCGGAGGTCGACTGCTTCACCCCGACGCCGATCACCGTCTTCGCGTTCTCGCGCAGCTTGGCCACCAGCGGCGAGAAGTCGGAATCGCCGGTGAGCAGCACGAAGGTATCCAGGTGGGCCTTCGTGTAGCAGAGGTCGAGCGCGTCGACGACCATCCGGATGTCGGCGGAGTTCTTGCCCGACTGACGCACGTGCGGGATCTCGATCAGTTCGAACGAGGCTTCATGCATCGAGCGCTTGAACTGCTTGTAGCGATCCCAGTCGCAGTACGCCTTGCGCACCACGATGTTGCCCTTCAGCAGCAGCCGCTCGAGTACCTTGTCGATGTCGAACTTGGCGTAGTTCGCATCACGCACGCCCAGGGCCACGTTCTCGAAATCGCAGAACACCGCCATGTTGGTGATTTCAGTCTGGCTCGCCATCGACATGTCCTAATGTGGGGCCCCGCGCGGACATTCGCGCGGCGGATCTTCAGAAATCCGAGCGCAGCTTCCCGGCGATGCTCGCCAGCGCCATCGCCCGGTGGCTGATCCGGTTTTTCTGCTCCGCCGGCATCTGTGCGGCGGTGAGCCCGACCGACGGGATCATGAACCACGGATCGTAGCCGAAGCCGCCCTCTCCGGCCGCTGCCCGGGCCACTTCGCCGGCCCAGAGGCCTTCGCCGATCAGCGGCTGCGGGTCGTCGGCGCAGCGCACCACCACGATCACGCAATAGTAGTGTGCGCGCCGGTCGGCAACGCCGTCGAGCGCGGCGACGAGTTTCTCGTTGTTGCGTGCATCCGACTTCGGCTCACCGGCATAACGCGCGGAATGCACGCCAGGCGCACCACCCAGGGCGGAGACGCAGATCCCGGAGTCGTCGGCAAGCGCCGGCAGGCCGGTCGATGCCGCCGCGTGTCGCGCCTTGGCCAGCGCATTCTCGATGAAGGTGCAGTATGGCTCCGGCGCCTCGGTGACGCCGAGCGCGCCCTGCGCGATCACCTCGAAGTTCAGCGGCGCGAGGATGTGGTCGATCTCGCGCAGCTTGCCGGCATTGCCGCTGGCGATCACCAGGCGCGTACGCGCCACCCCGGATGCCACCTCAGGCGCCGCCCCGGACATCGCCGCCGGCTGCCGGGGCGGACAACGCCTGCCTCTGCAGCAAGACCAGTTCCGCGATACCGGTCTGCGCCAGTGCCAGCAGCGCGTCCATCTCGTGGCGAGAGAAAGCTTCGCCCTCCGCCGTACCCTGCACCTCGATGAAGCGACCGCTGCCGTTCATCACCACGTTCATGTCGGTGTCGCAGTCGGAGTCTTCCGCGTAGTCGAGGTCGAGCACCGGCGTGCCACGCCAGACGCCGACCGACACCGCGGCGACATGGTCGAGGATCGGCAGCGACGGGAGCAGGCCCTGCCGGACCAGCCCGGACAACGCATCATGTACCGCAACGAAGGCGCCCGTGATGCTCGCGGTGCGCGTGCCACCATCGGCCTGGATCACGTCGCAGTCGATCTGCAGGGTGCGCTCGCCCAGAGCGGTGAGGTCGACGGCCGCGCGCAGCGAGCGCCCGATCAGGCGCTGGATCTCCTGGGTGCGGCCGGACTGCTTGCCGCGCGCCGCCTCGCGCGCCATCCGGGTGTGCGTCGAGCGCGGCAGCATGCCGTACTCGGCGGTCATCCAGCCCTGTCCCTTGCCGCGCAGGAACGACGGCACGCCCTCTTCGATGCTGGCAGTACAGATCACGCGGGTCTCACCGGCGGTGACCAGCACCGAACCCTCGGCATGGCGGGTGAAGCCGCGTTCGAGGGTCACTCGCCGCAGGGCGGAGGGCGCCCGGCCGCTGGGCCGGGCGATGGCGGACGCGGTGGCATTACTGGCTGGCTGGGTCATCGGGAGGGGCGCTGTGCTATCGTCGATTCGAGGCGCGGATTGTCTGCGCTGGCGTCCCCGGTTACAACCCCCGCAACATCCAGGCAGGTACCAGACAGACCCATGGCAGGCAAGATCAGCAGCATGACAGGCTACGCAGTGGCCACGCTCGAACTGCCGCAGGGCGTGTTCACGCTCGAACTGCGCGCAGTGAACAACCGGTTCCTCGACCTGCAGTTCCGGATGCCCGAGGAACTGCGGCCGTTCGAACAGCCGATGCGCGAGCGCGTGGCGGCGAAGGTCGGGCGCGGGAAGGTCGAGTGCCGCATTTCGATCAACGCTGCGGGCACCGGCGGCACCCAGGGGGCGCTCGATCCGGCAGCGCTGGCGAACCTGCTGCAACTGGCCACCGCCGTACGCACGGCCGCCCCGGGCGCGCCCGCACTGGGGGTCGCGGAGATCCTGCGCTGGCCCGGCGTACTGGTGACCCAGGCGCTCGCGGGCGATGCCTTGCGCGACATCGTGCTCGGACTGTGCGACGAGGCACTTTCGCAGTTCAACGCATCGCGCGAGCGCGAAGGCGACAAGCTGCGCACCTTCATCCTGGAGCGTGCCGACGGCGTCGCGGCGATCGTCACCGACGTGAAGCCGCGCATCCCGGCGCTGCTCGCGGCACAACGCGAAAAGCTGCTGGCGAGGCTGGCCGATGCCGGCATCACGGCCGAACCTGATCGTCTCGCCCAGGAACTCGTGCTGTACGCGTCGAAGATCGACGTCGAAGAAGAACTGTCCCGGCTCTCGGCGCACGTCGAAGAACTGCGGCGCACGCTGTCGCGCGGCGGCGCGGTCGGCAAGCGGCTCGATTTCCTGATGCAGGAATTCAACCGCGAGTCCAACACGCTGGGCTCCAAGTCGGTCGATACCGCCACCACCCAGGCCGCCATCGAGCTCAAGGTACTGATCGAGCAGATGCGCGAGCAGATACAGAATGTCGAATAGATGAGCGGCTGCCTGTTCGTCGTCAGCGCGCCGTCGGGCGCGGGCAAGACCTCACTGGTCAATGCACTGCTTGCGGCGGATCCTGCGGTCCGCAAGTCGGTGTCGTACACGACGCGCGAGCCTCGGCCCGGCGAATCGGACGGCCACGACTACCACTTCGTGGCGATGCCCGAATTCGAACGGATGATCGAGTCGAACGACCTGCTCGAGCACGCGCGGGTGCACGGCAACTGCTACGGCACCGGCCGCACCTGGGTGCTCGATGCGCTGACGGCGGGCGACGACATCGTGCTCGAGATCGACTGGCAGGGCGCGCAGCAGGTGCGCCGACTGTACCCGCAGGCGGTCAGCGTGTTCATCCTGCCGCCATCGATCGCAGCGCTCGAATCGAGGCTGCGCGGCCGGGGACAGGACAGCGAAGAAGTGATTGCCCGCCGCGTCAGGGCGGCGCGCACCGAGATCGGGCATGTCGACGAATTCGACTATGTTATAGTGAACGCGGTGTTCGCCACCGCTGCGCGTGAATTGCAGAGCATCGTGATCGCGCACCGCCTGATGCGTCCCGCGCAACTCGTACGCCACCAGGCGCTGATCGAAGCGCTCAGATGAACCCTCCCGGCGCGCAGCGCGCCAGGCAGCCGGAGATTTCCACATGGCCCGTATCACCGTAGACGACGCCCTCAAGCAGGTCACCAACCGGTTCGAGCTCACTCTCGCGGCCACCTATCGCGCGCGCCAGCTGACGATGGGCGCCACGCCGCTGGTCGAGGCGAACAAGGACAAGCCGACAGTGATCGCGCTGCGCGAGATCGCCATGGGCAAGATCGGCCTCGACATCATGCACCGCGCGCCGAACACCTGAGCCATGCAGGGCGCACACGCGCCCGCCGGACGCGTGCGGCGACACGGGCCGGACGCGGCCGACAACGCCGCCCCGAGGCGAACGACCGGGGCGGCGTTTTGCTTTCTGGTAGGCTGCGGTCGTTGAAGTATCGGTCGCGGAAGCGTGACCGGTCGAACCACCCACCCGGGCTGCAGCGCTGATGGTCGAAGCAGAACTGCTGTTCAAGGACCTCACGTCCTATCTCAAGGCAGACGACGTTTCCAGGCTGCAGCGCGCCTACGCGTTCAGCGAGGCCGCGCACCACGGGCAGTTCCGCAAGAGCGGCGAACCCTACATCTCGCACCCGCTGGCGGTCGCGAAGATCCTGGCCCAGTGGCACCTCGATCCGCAGGCGCTCACTGCGGCGCTGCTGCACGACGTGATGGAGGACACCGCCGTCACGAAGGAGGAGATCGCCGAGTCGTTCGGCAAGCCGGTCGCCGAACTGGTCGACGGCGTGTCGAAGATCGACGCGATCGAGTTCCAGAGCAAGGAAGACTTCCAGGCCGAGAACTTCCGCAAGATGCTGCTGGCAATGGCGCGCGACGTGCGCGTGATCCTGATCAAGCTCGCCGACCGCCTGCACAACATGCGCACGATGCAGGTGATGGACCCGGTGCGCAAGAAGCGCATCGCGCGCGAGACGCTCGACATCTACGCACCGATCGCGAACCGGCTGGGACTCAACAGCATCTACCAGGAACTGGACGACCTGTCGTTCCGATACCTCCACCCGACCCGCTACCGGGTACTTGCCAAGGCGCTGAAGACCTCCCGCGGAAACCGCCGCGAGGTGGTCGGCAAGGTGCTCGAAGCGATCCTCGCACGGCTCAAGGAAGGCGGCATCGACGCCTCGGTCACCGGGCGCGAAAAGCACCTGTACTCCATCTACAACAAGATGCTCGAGAAGCAGCTGTCGTTCGCACAGGTGCAGGACATCTATGGCTTTCGCGTGATCGTGAAGGACGTCCCGTCCTGCTACCTGACGCTGGGCGTGCTGCACGGGCTGTACAAGCCCTTCCCGGGGAAGTTCAAGGACTACATCGCGATCCCGAAGGCCAACGGCTACCAGTCGCTGCACACGACGCTGTTCGGCCCGTTCGGCATGCCACTGGAAGTGCAGATCCGCACCCACGAGATGCACAAGATCGCCGAGGCCGGCGTCGCTTCGCACTGGCTGTACAAGACCTCCGATGCCGACCTGAACGAACTGCACCGGAAGACCCACCAGTGGCTGCAGAGCCTGCTCGAACTGCAGACCACTTCGGGTACCGCAGTCGAGTTCCTGGAACACCTGAAGGTCGACCTGTTCCCGGACGAGGTCTACGTGTTCACGCCGAAGGGCAAGATCATGGCGCTGCCGCGCGGCGCGACTGCGGTCGACTTCGCGTACTTCGTCCACACGGACATCGGCAACCGCGCGATCGCGGTGAAGATCAACGATGAACTGATGCCGCTGCGCACCGAACTGAAGAACGGCGATCGCGTGGATATCATCATGGCGGTGCAGGCACGGCCGAACCCGGCCTGGCTCAACTTCGTTACCACCGCACGCGCGCGCTCACAGATCCGGCACTTCCTGAAGACCATGCAGCTCGAAGAGTCGGTGCTGCTCGGCGAGCGGCTGCTGAACCAGGCGCTGGCGACGCTCAAGGGCACGCCGGCAGAGATCGCCGCCGACAGCTGGGAGAAGTACCTGCGCGAGTCGGGCGCGAAGAGCAAGGCTGATCTGTACGCGGATATCGGACTGGGCAAGCGGCTGGCCGCCGTGGTCGCCGCCAGCCTGCTGCAGCGCTCGGGTATCGCTCCGTCCGAGCAGCAGATGCCGGGCACCATCCTGATCCGCGGCACCGAGGGCATGGCCGCGCAACTGGCGCGCTGCTGCAACCCGATCCCCGGCGACCCGGTGATCGGCCTGGTCAGCAAGGGGCAGGGTATCGTCATCCACACTCAGGACTGCCCGGTGATCCGCAAGAGTCGGCACGAATCCGACCGCTGGGTCGACGTACAGTGGGACGACAAGACGCGACGCACGTTCCTGGTGAACATACGCCTGTCGGTGGCGAACGAGCGCGGGGTGCTCGCGCGGGTGGCCGGCGGCATCGCCGAAGCCGGATCGAACATCGACAACGTCAGTGTCGAGCAGTCCGACTCCAGCGCCTACTCGACCATGAACTTCACGCTGCAGGTGACCAACCGCTTCCATCTTGCGCAGATCATGAAGCGGCTGCGGCTGATCCCCGAGGTCGTGCGCATCGTGCGCGTGAAGGGACCGCCCCGGGAGCGCGACCAGTGAGCCGATGGAAAGCCTGAGCACCTTCCAGCTGGCGTGGGCGGCACTGATCTTCACCGCCGGATTCGCGATACGCAACCTGGCCGGATTCGGCGCGATTCTGATCCCGGCGCTCGCGCTGTTCCTGCCGCTGACGACCGTGGTGCCGGTCGTCACGCTGATCGCGGTGCTGTCCTCGATCGGCATCGCGGTGCGCCATCGCGACCAGATCGCATGGAAGGACCTGAAGCCGCTGTTGCCATGGAGCCTGGTCGGCGTCGCGGTCGGACTGTACCTGTTCGACCGGCTCGGCGACGACACGCTGGTCACCGCGCTGGGGGTATTCGTCGCGGGTTTCGGCGTCTGGTCGCTGCTCAAGGGCGACCGGCCGCCAGGCGGTCCGCGCCTGCCGCGCTGGCTGGTGGTACCGCCACTGGCGACCTTCGCCGCGATCGTGGGCACGACCTTCGGCGGCCTGGCCGGGCCGGTCTACGGTGTGTACCTGGAGTGGCTGAAGATGGAAAAGGGCGCGTTCCGCGCGTCGATGTCCGCGGTGCTGGTGGTGCTCGGCACCCTGCGCGGACTGGGTTACCTCGGCCTGGGTCACTTCGACCGCGGCACGCTGATGCTCGCCGCGCTGGCACTGCCCTGCGCACTGCTCGGGTTGGGCATCGGTGCGCGCATGCATGCACGCGCGACGCCGACCGGCTTCCGCCGCATCGTCGCCGTCCTGCTCGTGGCCTCCGGTGGAGCGCTGCTGCTGCGCTGAACCGGCCGTGCGTCGCCGGACCGGGCTAGAAAAGGTATATCAGCGACAGCGACCACAGGCCGGCGCGTGCGCGTCCGGTGGGCAGCGGCGAGTCGCCGACTTCGTTGTACTGCTCGTACTCGGCGCGCAGCGCGAGACCGCGCGGCAACTGGTACTGCAGGCCTGCGCCGATAACGGGCGAGACCTTCCAGTCGCGATCGGACAGTTCGCCGCGACCCACCACGGCAGGGAAGTTGCTGCTGTCCGCACGCACCCGGGCGTAGCCGAACCCGACCTTGCCGAAGCCGGAAAAACCAGTCTTGCCGAAGGCGATCGAGCCGACACCAGTAAGCTTCACCGCGTCGACCTTGTAATCGAGCCGGGCACTGCCACCGCCGCTCGAATAGGTAACGGGATTGCGGCCGAGATTGTCATAGCCGCCTTCGACGGCCAGCCACGGCAGCAGGCGATAGCCGGCAAAGAACTTGAATGCCGTATTGCTGTCGTCGAACGCGGCGGCCGTGCCGCCGACGTTGAAATCGCCGGTCTTGAAGCCGAGGCGCGACTGGCCCATTCCGAAGCCGGTATACCAGCCGGTTGCCGACGGCGACTGCGCGAGCGCCGGACCGGCGCAGGCAAGGGTGCCCGCGACACAGACGGCAAGCGCCAGGGAGAACCCTGCGGCGGACAGGCTCGACCGTGCCCCGAGGGTCGTCTTGCTGCAGGTCTCTGCTCTGGTGCGCTGCGTCATGGCGGAAACTCCATTCGTTCAATACCGGATCGGATGATACCAATCGCCGTCCCGGAACCCAAGTAACCTGGCGCCGCGCAACACGGCGGTCCGCGCAGGCAAGGTCGCGCTGCGGGAAACGCAACCGCGACGCGCAGGCCGTATCCGGCAGCGCTCCCGATGGCATAGTAGCGGCAGGGATGGGAGCGACTTGAGGACGAACGCAGGGAAGCGGGACACACCGGCGGCGGCCACCGGATTCTGGCTGCTTGCGGGTGCGTGCATCGCGCTGGCACTGGCGACACGCCATTCGGACATCGCCCGCCTGCTCGCGCACTGGCTGCTGCATCCGTTCCGGTCGGGCATTCAGGGCGACACCCTGCTGCTGGTACCGGGCGCAGCAGCGGCGCTGCTCGCCGTGCTGGCGCTGTCGCGTCATTCGACGGCGGCGTGGTGGGACCGTGCGGATGCCGGGCAACTGCTGCTCACGCTGGTGGTGTTCGCCCATGCGGTCGCACTGTTCGCGCTGCTGGGCGTGCAGGAGCGCCTCGACCTGCCGTGGCAGCTGGAGGGCCGGCACTGGTCAGGCAACGCGTTCAGCACCGTCTCGCTGCTGCACAGCGACCTCGGCAGCTCCGCGCTGGCGACGCTGCCCACCCTCGTCCCGGCGATGGAACGCTGGGCGGTCGGACTGCCGCTGATGGGTGCCTTCGCAACTGCGCTCGCGGCCGCCCCCGGCATCGCACGACGCCATGACTGGCACCCGGTCGCGGTAGCGCTGTTCATGGCAGCGACACTTCATTGCCTGTGGGCAGTGCTCGACGGGGGCGTGCTGGCCCCCGGCGTGTCGGGGTCGCTGCTGATGCTCGCGCTGCTGGTCTGCGCGCGCGATACCGCCCACCTGCGGGCGCTGGTGCGCCGCCATGGACTGTCTGCGTTTGCAGCGCTGGTTGCGGTGGCCTGTGGCCGCGCTGCCATCGCCCGCGAGGGCTGGGGCAGCATGGCCTCCGACCTCGCAGTGCCTGCGCTGCTCTACGGCATGGCACTGGTCTGCTGGGCCTTCCGGGCAGCGGCTGGTGGCCTGGCAAGCATGGCCGCGCTCGTGGCCACCCTCTGCTTCCTCGGCATTTCGTACCTGGACGATGCCTTGTCCGGCACCGGCCTGCTGCTGCGTCCGCTGCCTGCACAGGCGCGTATCGTGGTCCTCGATGCGGCAGGCAACGAAGCGCGCGATGCGAGCACGGCACTGCGCGGTGCGACACCGCTCGCGGTATATCGTCGTTTCGGCGACGATCCGCTGGCTCCACGGCGGGTCTTGATCGATGCGAACCCGCCCCACCCGGAGGCGGCAGCCCCCTCCCGGCCGGGCCGCGAATTCGCCTTCGCACTGCGTTTCATCCGCGGGCAGCCAGCACCATCGACCGCATCCGGCGGGCCCTACTCGCTGCTGGCGGCGACACGGGTCCCCGACCGCGCGAACACGGCCATATTCCTGTTCCGCACCGCGTCGCCCCTGATACCCCCATTCTTCACGGTGTCATCGACCGCCCTGGACCGGAACAATTTCGAGGTGCACCTGCACCTGGTCGCCGCAGCCCTTCGCGCGCAGGGCCTGGACGAGTTCATGCTGATGCCGCTGCTGGATGCGCACGACCGGGCACGGTTCGCCCCGCCGCGCCGCGCGCCCGGCGACAGCGGCTGAACGCCGGGTACACCTTCACTGGCGTGCGCTGCAGGCAGCCGCGGGCGGCAACGCTGGATACGCGGCCGGATGTACGGTGGATACACGGTTGCGACACGCCCCGGCGCGAGGCACACTGCGCGGCCTCGAGACCGGTGGCCATCCAGGCGCCACCGGCGCGGCAACCGGAGGAGCAGCCAGTGACACATACACATCCAGCGGCAGCGCGACGCAAGCATGCATCCGCCCTCGCGCTGCTGGCAATAACCGGCACCTGCGGCAGCGCCAGCGCCGCCGAGGCCCCTTCGGCGGAGGTACAGTCGTATCCGGCACGGCCGGTGCGCCTGATTGCCGCAGCGGCCCCGGGCGGTGGCATCGACATTCTGGGACGTTTGCTCGCGCAGCGGCTGGCCGATACCTGGAAGCAGCAGGTGGTGGTCGACAACCGCGCCGGCAGTGGTGGCCTTATCGCGACCGAACTGGTCGTGCGTGCGAATCCCGATGGCCAGACCCTGCTGATGCAGAGCGTCGGCGTATCCTACGTCGGCACGCTCAACCGCAATGCCCCCTTCGACGTGCTGCGCGACCTGGCGCCGGTCGCGCTGGTCGCAAGCCAGCCGTCTCTGCTCGCCGCGCATCCGTCGACCCAGATCGCGAAGCTGGGCGAACTGCTCGCCCAGGCGAAGGCGAAGCCCGGGCAACTGACCTTCGGATCCGGCGGCGCAGGCGGTGCCTCGCACATGGGCACCGAACTGCTTGCCAATGCGACAGGCATCCGGATGGTGCACGTGCCATACAAGGGCACCGGGCCGTCGATGGCGGCGCTGCTGTCGGGCGAAGTGAACGTGGCACTGGTCGGCATCTCGACAGCGCTGCCCTTCGTGCGCAACGGCAAGGTCCGTGCACTCGGGGTCAGCAGCGCGGCACGGTCTTCGCTGGCGCAGGATATCCCCACGATCGCCGAGGCCGGCGTGCCGGGCTACGAGTTCTCCGGCTGGTACGGATTGCTCGCGCCGGCGAAGACGCCGCGGGCGATCCAGGAGCGGATCAACGTCGCGGCGAACGAGGCGATCCGGCATCCGGAGATGCTGCAGCAGTTCGCGGGCAACGGCTTCGAGCCACTGGGCGGCAGCATCGACGCGTTCCGCAAGTATTTCGCGGCCGAGGTCGCGAAGTGGAAGCGGGTGATTGCCGAGGCCGGGATCAGCAACCAGTAGCGCCTGCCGCCGCCTGCTGCGGGCGGCGTTGCAGGCTCAACCCTGCCCGTCGAAGTCGACCAGCCCCATGTTCTCGACCGACGGGCCGAGTTCGCCGCGTTCGATCCGGTGCACGATGTCGCACACCGCGCTGTTGCCCGGCGTCGGGATCCCTGCTTCGCGCCCGAGCGATACCACCAGCCCGTTGATGTAATCGGTCTCGCTGCGCCGCTTCTTCAGCAGATCCTGGAACGCGGTGTTGCGCGAGTTCCTGCCGATATGCCCGACCAGCGTGGTCACCAGCTTCTCGACGATCGCCTCCGGCGAGCTACCGAACTCCGCTTCGGTCAGGCCGAAGATGGGCTGCAGCCGGAAGCCATGCGCCTGGCCGACGGCGATGGTCTCGCAGCCGATGCGTCGGATCAGGTCGAAGATCTGCGGATCCTGGGTCGCCTCGTAGGACTGCACGCCGAGCATCGCGAAGGGCGAGAGCACCATCGAGTTGGTGACGAGCTTGGTCCATTTGGCGTCGCGGATGCTGGCGGTGGTGGTGACCTGGGCGGTGCACGAGAGCAGGTCGCGCAGCATCTCCAGCCGCGGCGTCATGCGCCCGTCGAGCTCGCCGAGCGCGAACCAGGTGCGTTCGCGCGGGGTCTTGCGCCGGGTCTCGCCCGGCACGAACAGTTCGGCCGCAAGTTCGATGCAGGCCCCGACCGTGCGTTCCCGCCCGACCACCGAGGCGATCGCCTCATCGTTCATGCCGTTCATCAGACCGACCACGACCGCATCGGGCGCCAGGTGCGGCCGCACGAACTCGGCCATCCAGCGCGCGTCCTGCGACTTCATCATGATCAGGGCGAGGTCGTAGGTCTCGTAGGTGCGCCGATGGCTGGCGAAGTCGCACAGGTGCACCGCTT
Source organism: Rhodocyclaceae bacterium (assembly GCA_020248265.1). Taxonomy (NCBI): domain Bacteria; kingdom Pseudomonadati; phylum Pseudomonadota; class Betaproteobacteria; order Rhodocyclales; family Rhodocyclaceae; species Rhodocyclaceae bacterium. The sequence continues at coordinate 23,367 of JADCHX010000011.1, read as the reverse complement.
CGATCGGCGGTGCATGCTCTTCGCCATCCGGCAGGGTGATCTTCAGTCCGTGCGTGCGCAGCGCCTCGACCTGCGACGGCCACGGGTCGACTACCAGCGGCGCATGGCCGGCGCGCGCGAGGTCGGTGGAGACATTGCAGCCTATGGCGCCTGCGCCGAGCACTACGATGTTGCGTGGCATTCGATCAAGCCGGATGGATTTGCGGTGGGCGCGAGTCTATAGCAATCCGCGTGGCAGGCGCAGTGACGGGCAAGGCAAGGGACAGGCACAGCTGCAGATGCACTGTCATGCATGGGCACTCAAGAAAGACGATGCCGTACCGATACCCGACCATGGATCCCGATCGATCCACGCGCGCCGCCTGCCGATGCGCCCACCTGCGGCCTGCACTGCGTATGCACGGCCGGCCCGAACTGAAGGAGAAGTCATGTTGGTCCAGCGTTCCCTCCTGCCCGGCCTGCTCTGCATGTCGCTGTCCGCCGCGGCGCTCGCTGCCGACTATCCGGCCACCATGCGCGGGCGCTACGCCTACGCCGGCGGCGACTGTGCAACACCGGCGCTGGTGATCGAGCAGTCGCGGCGGTTCAACGACGTGGATGCCACCTGCACGGCCCGCGCCGTTGCCCCGACCATCGGCACTCGCGTGGTGGTGGAGGAACGCTGCAACCGCGAAGGCCGCGAATGGTCGCAGAAGGCTGTCTTCGAACTCGACGCCGGTACGCTCAAGCTCACCGAAGGCCGTGACGCGGCGACTTTCCGCTCGTGCGCAGCGGCCACGGCGCCAGCGCCGAAGGCGGCAACAGCACCAGTGGCCACCCCCTCGCGCCCGTCGAGCGCCGCGCCGGGCGCACAGGTCGTCAGCTGCAAGGTGTCCCCGGGCCAGGCGGGCGTCACGACCTTCCTGGACAGTGGCCTGACGCGTTCGGGCAATGCGGTGCGCGACTTCGATGGCTACACCTTCCGCGCGACCAGCCGCATCCAGGTGAAGAAGTCGGAGGTACTGGTCGGCCAGTTGATCCGGGCAGACGGCACGGTATCCGAACCAAGGTCGTGGGCGATGGCCGACGAGTGGGATTGCCGCTGAATTTCGTGCTTCGCTCGGTGGTAGGCCGTGGCAGATTTGAACTGCCGACCAACGGATTAAAAGTCCGCTGCTCTACCGGCTGAGCTAACGGCCCCCTGAGCGAAGCCCGCGATTATAACGACTCTGCGCGAAGACGCAACATCATGCCTCGCGCATCATTCGCCAGTACTGGAACTTCATCGTCGCGGCACAGCCCGCGACGATCGAAGCGAACGTGATGAACGACCCGAGCGCCAGCGTCGACAGCCCGCTGATGCCCTGCCCGATCGTGCATCCCAGTGCAGTGACACCCCCGAACCCCATCAGGACGCCGCCCAGCATGTGGTTGCGCATGTCGGCCGGCGAGGTGAACGACTCCCAGCGGAAGGTGCGGGTGGCCATCGCCATCGCGAACGCACCCGCGATCATGCCTGCCACCGCCGCGATGCCGAAGGTGACGCGCAGCGAACGGTCGGTCCACATCGCGAGCAGTTCCAGCGTGTAGGCCACGGGGGCCACGAAACTGAACGATTCGGCTGCGCGCGAGTTGGTCGCGTAGAAGGTGAGTTCCAGCGTTTCGGGATTTTCCCGGTAGCCGAGGTTGGCCGTGACGAACCAGCCGGCCGCCACCAGCAGGCCGACCACGGTCCCGCCGACGATACCGTCGCGGTTGCCGCGGAAATCACGGCTGCCGAACACGAAGGCGAGGATCGCCGTTGCGATCGCGGCTGCGCAGCCCATCGCCATCGCAGCCGACGCACGGGCGCCGGCGAGAAGGGTCGGCAGATCCTGCCCGGGAATCGACCAGCGCTCGAGGTTCACCGCCACCGGCTGCAGCCAGTCGACCCGCCACTGCCCGAACAGCCCGCGCAGCGTCATCCAGGCCGACAGGCCCAGGAACACTGCAACCACGACCGACTTCAGGTTGCCGGCACCGATCCGGATCAGTGTCTTGCTGCCGCAGCCGGATCCGAGCGTCATGCCGATGCCGAACAGCAGGCCACCGACGATGTGCGACAGCCACATCAGATTGGGCGCGACATAGATCGACTTGCCAAGGTCGATCAGCCCGGCCGCCTGCAGGCCGTTGGCTGCCAGCATCGCCACCGCGATCGACAGCAGCCACATGCGCATGCGCGAAAGGTCGCCGATGTTGATCCAGTCGGACACCGCGCCGAGCGTACAGAAATGCGTGCGTTGGGCAGTCGCACCGAACACGAATGCCAGCACGAACGCCAACAAGGCGACCAGCGTGCCGGTATGGGGGGTGGCTTCCGGGATCATGGGTGAAGGATCGGTCCCCGCGTGGTGGAAATCAAGGCAGCAGCACCCGGCGCGCGCCGCGATCAGTCCCGGTAGCGCGTCGGGTCGGCGACGCCGGCGCGGGCAAAGCCGTCGCGGCGCAATCGGCAGGCGTCGCACCGCCTGCAGGCGCGACCGTCGTCGGTTGCCTGGTAGCACGATACGGTCTGCGCATAGTCGACCCCGAGCGATACGCCGAGGCGGATGATCTGCGACTTGTCGAGGTCGATGATCGGTGCCCGCACATGCAGCCGCTGCCCTTCGACACCGGCGCGCGTGGCGAGGTTGGCCATCGCTTCGAATGCTGCCACGAAGGCAGGGCGGCAGTCGGGATAGCCGGAGTAGTCGATCGCGTTCACGCCGATGAAGATCTCGGAGGCACCGAGCACCTCGGCCCAGCCGAGCGCGAGTGCGAGCATCAGCGTGTTGCGTGCCGGCACGTACGTGACCGGGATACCGGCCCCGATGCCATCGACCGGCACGTCGATCGACGCATCGGTCAGTGCGGAGCCGCCGAACTGCCCGGCGTCCACCCGCACCACCCGATGCGCGGCAACGCCGATCGATGCAGAGACACGGGCGGCGGCATCGAGTTCGGCGCGATGGCGCTGGCCATAGTCGATCGACAGTGCATGCGGCGCGAAGCCACCGGCCTTCACCACGGCCAGCACGGTAGCCGAATCGAGCCCACCGGACAACAGCACCACGGCCGGCTTCGCTGCGCCAGGCAGGTTCTGCGCCTCTGCCGCCACGGTTGTCGCCGCGTCGCTCATCTTCCCTGCGCCTCCCCCCAGAGCTGCTTGTGCAACTGCACCTGCATGCGTACCGGCAGGCGGTCGCGCAGGATCCATTCCGCAAGCCGGGTTGCCGGCAACTGGTGGAAGGACGGCGAGAACAGCACCGGGCACCGCGCCGCGATCGCGTGCGTCTCGAGCATCGCCTTCGCCCACTCGTAGTCAGCTTCGCTGCACAGCACGAACTTCACCTCGTCCTGGCGATCAAGGTGATCGAGGTTCTGCCAGAGGTTACGCCCGGCTTCGCCCGAGCCAGGAGTCTTGATGTCGAGGATCGTCGATACCCGCGGGTCGACGGCGGCGATGTCGATGGCGCCACTGGTTTCGAGCGATACCGACCGGCCTGCGTCGCACAGGGCGCGCAGCAGGTCGACGCAGCCGCGCTGCGCCAGTGGTTCGCCGCCGGTGACGGTCACCCAGTGCGCGCCAAAGGACGCCACTTCGGCCAGTACGGCATCGACATCCATCACGCGGCCGCCCTGGAACGCGTACGCGGTATCGCAGTAGCCGCAGCGCAGCGGGCATCCGGTCAGGCGCACGAAGGCGGTGGGCAGGCCGACGCGACTCGTCTCCCCCTGCAGGGAGAAGAAGATCTCGGTGATGCGCAGGCGAACCGCAGCGGCCGACGCGCCCGGGCCGACGGCCGCATCCGGACGTGCGCTCATCGGGTCATTTGCGCGGCGCGAGCCTGCGCTTTGCGCGCTCGGCAGCTTCGGACAGCGGATGACGCGCGATCAGGTCCTCAAGCGTCTTGCGCGACGCGGCCGTCTCGCCGAGTTCAGCCTGGCAGCTGGCGATGTTCAGCAGCGCGTCTGGAACCTTCTCGTGGTCGGGCCAGGTCGCGATCAGTTGCCGCTGGCTGGCAATCGCCACGCGGAACTCGCGCAGGTTGAAATGCGAATCGCCGATCCAGTACTGCGCGGCCGGGGTCAGCCGGCTCTTCGGCCAGGTCTTCACGAACGACTGGAACGCCGTGATCGCACCGGCGAAGTTGCCGATGCGGCGCAACTGGTGTGCGGCATCGTAGGCACGCTGCTCCGCGACGGGATCGGCCCCGGCCGGCGTGGCGGTGCCGCTGGCGGACGCAGCCGGCGGCGCGCTGGCACCGCCAGCCGCAACCGGCGCCTGGGCGGTGCCAGTGGCCGCAGGCGCAGGTGCGGTGACGGCGGGCGCAGGCGCTGCCGGCGCGCCGGGTGCCGCCGGCGCAGTGCCAGGCGGCGCAGCACTCGCAGCGCCGGCCGCTGGCGCCTCGAGCCGCTTCAGCCGCGAATCGATGTCGATGTACATGTCGCGCTGCCGGCGCGTGGCGGTGTCGATCGCGTTGGCGAGGACCTCCTGCTGGCCGCGCAGCGCGCGAATCTCGGCCTGCAGCGTCTCGACCTGGTTCAGCACTTCCAGAAGCGACTGCGCCTTGAGCGCGTTCTCGAGCTGGTTGATCCGCGTCGACAGTTCGCCCGACTGCCGGGTGAGGTCGGCGATCTGCTGCTGCTGAGCGGCGATCGTCTCGCGCTGTGCGGCGATCGCCTTGCGCGACTCGGTATCGGTGAACAGCTGCGCATGCGCCGCCGGCGCGATGCCGGCGACGACTACCGCACACGCCAGCCATGCCGTCGCGCGCCGCGCAGGCACGCGCACCACGGGTATGCCTGCGATCACTTGCCGGCCGGAAGCTTGTCTTCGCCGTCGTACAGGATGTCGGCGCGGCGATTCTCGGCATAGGCCGCTTCGGTGCTGCCGCTCGCACGCGGACGCTCTTCGCCGAGGCTGACCGGCTCCATCTGGCGTTCGGTCACGCCCAGCACGGACATCGCCTGGCGGACGGCGTCGGCCCGGCGCTGGCCGAGGGCGAGGTTGTACTCGCGGCTGCCGCGTTCGTCGGTGTTGCCCTGGATCGTCACCCGCAACTTCGGGTTGTCGAGCAGGAAACGGGCGTGCGCCTGGATCATCGGGCGGAACTCGTCGCGCACCACGTTGCTGTCGTACTCGAAGAAGACGCTGCGCCGCGACAGCAGGCTCTTCGGATCGCTCAGCACAGCGGGCAACTGGCCGGACGGCGTCTGGTCGATTGCGATCGGCGCGCTGCTGATCGGAGGCTGGCCGACCGGCGCCTTCGGCAATGCATCGGTCGCAGGCTTGCTCAACGCACCCTGTTCGCCGATCGTACGCGACTCGACCTCCGCGGACGACTGTTCGGACCCCGGCGTCGACGAGCATCCGCCCAGCACGGCCAGGCACAGCAGGCCGACCCAGGCGGCGCGAGGGCCGGTGCACGGCAGGCCCGGCACGCGACGGGTGGCGGACGGATCCGCGCTGGGTTGCATCGACAGTTCAGTCATCGTCTTCCCTTTCACTGTGCCTTCAACAGGGGACCCCATGCAGGCTCGCGCACGTCGCTCGAGCCTGCAGACAGCCGCTGCCGCACGCGTCCGTCACTGGACACTGCAGCCAAGATACCACGCCCCCTGACCTCGGTTGCGTAGAGGATGATGCGGCCATTAGGGGCAAAACTGGGCGACTCGTCGACAGCGGTATCCGTCAGGACCTGCACCTGGCGCGTGGCGAAATCCTGGATGGCGATGTTGAAGCGGCCGCCGGCGCGCTGCACGAACGTGAAGCTGCGTCCGTCGGGACTCACCCGCGGCGACACGTTATAGGTTCCTTCGAAGGTCAGCCGCTCCACCTCGCCGCCGCCAGCCGGGACGCGATAGATCTGCGGGCTGCCGCCACGGTCGGAGGTGAACAGGATCGAACGCCCGTCGGGGGTGAACGCCGGCTCGGTGTCGATCGCGTTGGACTTGGTGAGACGCTGGAGATTCGAGCCATCCGCATCGATCAGGTATACCTGCGACGGCCCGTCGCGGGTCAGCACTACCGCGAGCCGGTTACCGTCGGGCGACCAGGCTGGCGCGCTGTTGCTGCCGCGGAAGTTCGCCAGCACGATGCGCGAGCCGTTGATCAGAGACTGCACGTAGATGATCGGCTTCTTGCGCTCGAACGACACGTAGGCGATGCGGGTGCCGTCGGGCGACCACTTGGGCGAGATGATCGGCTCGCTCGATGCGAGCACCGTCTGCGCGTTGGACCCGTCGGCATCGGCGATCTTCAGTTCGAACCGGTTGGCCTGCCGCTCGACATAGGTGATCTTGGTGCTGAAAACGCCGACATCGCCGGTCAGCCGCTCGTAGATCGCGTCCGAGATACGGTGCGCGGTCAGGCGCAACTGCCCCGGGTTCACCGTGTAGCTGAAGCCGGCGAGTTGCGACTGCTTCGCGACATCCATCAGGCGGAAGCGCACCTCCACCCGCCCATCGGGCAGCGGGCTGGTCGAACCGATCACCACCGCATCGGCGCCCCGTGAACTGAAGTCGGGATACCGGAGATCGGAAGGCTGCACCGGAAGCGGCCGGATGTCCTGCGCGTCGATCAGCCGGAACAGGCCGCTGCGCTGCAGGTTGGCGATGATCACCGGCGTCAGCGCCTGCGCCAGCCGGTCCTCGCCCGCGAACGGCACGATGGCGATCGGCGACTGGCTGGCGCCGGCGCCGGTGATCTCGATCTTGAGCTGGGCGAATGCCGAAGGTGCCAGCACAGGCTGCAGCAGCACCAGCAGCGCCGCGAGCAGCGACAGGAAGGCCCGGACGATCGGCGACGGAAGGCGCAGCCGGGGCGCGGCGGGGTGCGCCTTTCTTGAAACCATCGGTATGTGCATGGGAGAGAAGTCTAGCGTGACTGCAGGCATTGAACGGCCGAAGGTGGCCTGCGGGGTCAGGAGCGGCGAAAAAAATCCACGACGGCTCACTCCTGGGGCCTGAACTGCAGCAGCAGTGTACGGAACTGCGGAAACAACTGGGGCTCGGGCGGAATCGGCAGCGGCTGCGCACGCATGATCGCGCGCTCCACGGCCTCGTCATACAGCGTATTGCCGCTGGAACGGCGCAGCTTCACCGACAGCACGTCGCCACCGGGGATCAGCACCACGTCGAACTCGGCCGTCGCGTTCGGAGGCACGCCGGGCGGTTCGACGATGAAGCGGCGCACCTTGCCCCGGATCTTGTCGATGTGCGATGCAAGCACCTTGGCCTGGGCACTCGCCGCAGCCTCGGCCGCACGCCGCGTGAGCTCGTCCTGTTCGCGCCGGATGCGATCAGCCTCTGCCTGCTTGGCAAGCGCCTCTTTCTGCGCCCTGGCGTCTGCCTGTGCCTGTGCCTTTGCCTTTGCGTCGGCCTGCGCCTTCGCCTTCTCAGCCTCGCGCTGCTTCGCCTCATCGAGCCTGCGCCGTTCGTCCTCGGCCTGCTTTGCCTTCGCCGCCTCCTTCGCCTTGAGCTCGATGTCGGCCCTGGCCTGGGCCTTGACCGGCGCTTCCTTCGGTTCGGGCGGCGGTTTCGGCACCGGCTTCGGCTCGGGTCGGGGCAACGGCTTCGGCGCCGCCAACGGCTCCGAAGCCGGCTCGGGTTCGGCCGGCGCAGGCACGGGCGGCGGCAGCGCCGACCACAACTCGGCGGAGACCGGTTCGTTGCGCCGGGTCTGGATGTGGAACCCGTAGGTCAGCGCGACCACGGCCACCAGGTGCACGAGCAGCGCCAGCACGCCCGCGAGCACTGCCCGCGGCTCTCCGCGAGCGGACGGCAGCGGATGCGCCACACCGGCGCGGATCAGCGGGGCCATGCCACCCCCGCTCGCCGGACCCGCGCGATATGCCATGCCTCACGCCAAGCCCGGCTACAGGTCATCGCCATCGGCCTCAGGGCGTGCGCGGCATGGCGAGCAGGCCCACCCGCTTCACCTGGTTCTGCTGCAGCAGATCCATCACCTCGAGCACCGCCTCGTAGCGCACGGCCTTGTCCGCCGCGATCACCACCGGCCGGTCGGGCGCGCTCGACTGCAGCCCCTGGATGAACTTCACCAGTTCGGCCTTCGACAGTTCACGCTCCGGCCCGCCCTGCGCCCGGTCGCGCACCGCGAGCGCGCGGTCGGCGTTGATCGTCACCTCGATCGGCAGCACCGGCGCCGTCAGCGACTGCCCGACGGAAGGCAGTTCGATCTGCCCGGGATTGGTCAGCGGCGCGGTCACCATGAAGATCACCAGCAGCACCAGCAGCACGTCGAGATAGGGCACGACGTTGATCTGGTTCATCATGCGACGCGGCCGCCGCTTGCGGATCGAAGTGCTCATCGCGCTGCACCCCGGAGGCAGGCCATGCTCAGCCCTGCCGCTGCATGATGTTGGTGAACTCTTCCATGAAGCTCTCGAAGCGTACCGCGAGCCGGTCGATATCGTAGCTGAAGCGGTTGTATGCGAGCACCGCCGGGATGGCCGCGAACAGGCCCATCGCAGTGGCGATCAGTGCCTCGGCGATGCCCGGGGCAACCAGCGACAGCGTCGCCTGCGCCACCGTCGAAAGACCCATGAACGCATGCATGATGCCCCAGACCGTGCCGAGCAGCCCGATATACGGCGCGACAGACCCGACCGAGGCGAGGAACGCGAGATGGTCTTCGAGCACGTCCATTTCGCGCTGGTAGGTCGCGCTCATCGCGCGCCGCGTGCCGTCGATGGCCGCGCTGCGATCGGCCCCCGGCGGGCGCTTCACCTTGCTGAATTCGCGGAAACCGGCTTCGAAGATGCGCTCGAGGCTGCCGGCACGATGCTTGGCCGCAGCGGCTGCCTGGTACAGGCTGTTCAGGTCGCCGCCGCTCCAGAAGTCGCGCTCGAACGCTTCGGTGTCCGCCTTGGCCTGGCGCAGCGCGAATGCCTTGCGGAAGATGTACCACCATGAAAGCAGCGATGCGAGCAGCAGCCCGAGCATCACCAGCTGCACGAAGAGGCTGGCGTGCGAGACCAGCCCCCATACCGACATGTCCTGGGTCACGTTCATCCTGTCGATTTCGCTCCGTCATTCGTTGCGGTGCCATCGCCGGTGGGGAGTGTCCATGATTCGAGCGCCACGCGCAGCGGTTCCGGAATGCCCATGGGCCGGAAGCGTGTCGCCGATACGCACACGAGGGACAGCGTGGCCTGCGTCGCGATCGCGCCATCGGCCAGCTCGACCGTCTGCACGAAGCGAGCGGACGTGCGTCCGAGTTGGCCGACCGCGGCCGTGACCACGAGCGCATCGTCGAGCCGCGCCGGCCTGAGGAACGCCATCTCGAGCCGGTGCAGCGCGAACAGCACGCCCTCGGCTGCGAGACGGCCGATATCGAAGCCGATCGAACGCAGGAGCTCGGTACGCGCCCGCTCGAGGAAGCTCAGGTACGAGGCATGGAACACGACGCCGCCGGCATCGGTATCCTGGTAGTAGACACGTACCGGCAGCCGGAAGCGGCGCGGGGTGTCGGCGATCGGAGCCGGCGCAGCCACCGGCAAGCCCTCAGGACGGTTCATCCCACAGATCCGGGGTGGACGAGCGGCGCGGCTGCGGCAGCCCGAAATGGCGATAGGCGGTCTGGGTGGCGATGCGCCCGCGCGGCGTGCGTTTCAGGTAACCCTGCTGGATCAGGAACGGCTCGATCACGTCCTCGATCGTGTCGCGCTCCTCGCCGATGGCTGCCGCGAGGTTGTCGACACCGACCGGGCCACCTTCGAATTTCTCGATCACCGCCAGCATCAGGGCGCGATCCATGATGTCGAGCCCGCTGGCATCCACGTCGAGCATGCGCAGCGCCGCATCGGCGACCTCGCGCGTGACCGAGCCGTCGGCGCGCACCTGCGCGTAGTCGCGCACCCGGCGCAGCAGGCGGTTGGCGATGCGTGGCGTACCGCGTGCCCTGCGCGCGATCTCCAGGGCACCATCGTCGACGATCGAGCACTCGAGAAGCTGCGCCGAACGGGTGACGATCCGCCGCAGTTCCTCGGCGGTGTAGAACTCCAGCCGCGCGACGATGCCGAACCGGTCGCGCAGCGGGTTGGTCAGCATGCCGGCGCGGGTGGTGGCACCGACCAGCGTGAACGGCTTGAGTTCGAGCTTCACCGAGCGCGCGGCCGGGCCCTCGCCGATCATGATGTCGATCTGGTAGTCCTCCAGCGCAGGGTAGAGGATCTCTTCGACGATCGGCGACAGCCGGTGGATCTCGTCGATGAACAGCACATCGTTGGGCTCGAGGTTGGTCAGCAGCGCGGCCAGGTCGCCGGGCCTCTCCAGGACCGGCCCGGAGGTCTGGCGCAGCCCGACGCCCATCTCGCGCGCGATGATGTGCGCGAGCGTCGTCTTGCCCAGCCCCGGCGGCCCGAACAACAGCGTATGGTCGAGGGGCTCGCTGCGCGAGCGCGCGGCTTCGATGAAGATCGACAACTGGCCGCGGATCTTCTCCTGGCCGACATACTCGTCGAGCAGTTTCGGGCGCAGCGCACGTTCGACGACCTCTTCCTGCGTGGACGCGGGTGCAGCGCTGATCAGTCGATCGGTCTCGATCGCCATCCGGAGCTTCGGTCAGAGTGGGGCCACGATTATCGCGCCAAAGCGCGCATCCGCGCGAGACGTCGCCAAAGGCGACGGTGGCACGCAGCCCATGCGCTGCCCTCACCCCTTCGAGAGCACCTTCAACGCAACCCGGATGCCATCGCCGACTGCGGTGCCCGGGGGCACCTGCTTCACCGCGAACATCGCCTCCTTGTCGCTGTAGCCCAGCGCAAGCAGGGCGTTGAGCACATCGTTCGCATCGCTGCGTTCGACCGGCGCCCCTGCCCCCGGCACCCCGGGCAGCGCGTCGCCCAGCTTGCCCTTGAGTTCCAGCAACAGGCGCTCGGCGGTCTTCTTGCCGATACCGGGAACCCGGGTCAGGCGCGCGGTCTCCTGCAGCACGACGGCCTCCGCCAGCCCGTCGACATCCATGCCCGAGAGCAGGGCAAGCGCGGTCTTCGCACCGACGCCGCTGATGCGGATCAGCGCGCGGAATGCATGGCGCTCCCGTTCGGTGGCAAACCCGTAGAGCAGGTGGGCATCCTCGCGGATCGCCAGGTGCGTGCACAGGGTGACCGTGTCGCCGATGCGAGGCAGCGAGTAGAACGTGCTCATCGGCACGTCGACCTCGTAGCCGACGCCGCCGACATCGAGCAGTACCTGCGGCGGGTTCTTCTCGCGCAGGATCCCTGTCAGCCGCCCGATCATTCGATCGCCCCGGCGATAACGCCACCGGCCTTCAGCAGGTCGGCGGCCGATACCAGCCTGCCGCGGCGCATCCGGAAGCCGGCGGTGGAAAGCCCCGCCATGCCCTGTCCGCCATGGGCATGGCAGATCGCACAGGCCAGCGCATCGGCCGCGTCCGGCGAAGGGTCCGCCGGCAGCGACAGCAGCCGGCGCACCATCTGCTGGACCTGCGACTTGTTCGCCTGGCCGTTGCCGGCGACCGCCTGCTTCACCTGCTGCGCGGTGTACTCGGACACCGGCAGGTCGTGCGCGACGGCCGCGCAGATCGCGGCACCGCGCGCCTGTCCGAGCAGCAGCGTCGACTGCGGATTCACGTTGACGAACACCTTCTCGATGGCCGCCTGCACCGGTGCATGGCTCACGATCACCTGCCCGAGGCAGTCGAGGATGGCCTTCAGCCGCTCGGGCAGGTCGCCCGGCGGCACGCGCACCAGACCGGAGGTGACATAGGTCAGCGACTGGCCGCGCACCTCGATGATGCCGAAGCCGGTGCGCCGCAGCCCGGGATCGATGCCCAGGATGCGCCGGGTCGGCTGGCTGCGCGCGCTGATCGGGGAAGTCACCGCGTTAGTGTAGCGCGCGGCGGTGCCGGGGCACCCGCATTCACCAGCGCGACGCCGACCGCGGCGACGACCAGCCCGGCGATCCCCGACCCAGCCAGCGTCTCGCCGAACACGGCCCAGGCAATGATCGCCGTCGTGCCGGGGGTCAGGTAGAACAGGCTGGCGACCCTGGACGCCGCACCGCGACGGATCAGCACGTTCAGCAGCGTGATCGCACCGAGCGACAGCACCACGGCCAGCCAGCCGAGCGCGAACACGAATTCGCCAGTCCAGTCGATGTCCATCGTCTCGGTCGCGAAGGCGATCGGCACCAGCAGCAGCGCGGCAGCGGCGAACTGCACCAGCGACCCGGTACGCAGGTCCATGCCAGACGCGAAGCGCTTCTGGTAGACGGTGCCGGCGGTGATCGACGCCAGCGCCACGCAGGCGAAACCGAGCGAGGCCGGCGTCGCACCCGTGGCGTTCGCTTTCGGTCCGAGCACCAGCACCGCGCCGGCGAGCCCGAGCGCAAAGCCCAGCCACTGCAGCCGGCCGATCCGCTCGCCGAGCACGGGGCCGGCGAGGCAGGCGGTGAGCAGTGGCTGCAGGCCGACGATCAGCGCGGCCGCCCCGGCGCTCAACCCGAGGTGGATGGCGGTGAACACGCCGCCGAGGTAGCCCGCCTGCACCAGCAGGCCGGCAACCGCGAGATGCCCGTACTCGTGCGCGCTGCGTGGCCACGGCGCACGCGCCAGGACGCAGATGCCGCCCAGCAGCACGCCGACGACCGCGAAGCGCAGGGCGAGGAAGGTCAGCGGCTCGGCATGGGGCATGCCCAGCTTCGCGCCGATGAATCCGGTGCTCCAGAGCAGGACGAAGACGGCCGGGACCAGCCCGGCGGTCAATCCTCCACCAGCGCCGTGGTGTAGACCTCCTGCACGTCGTCGAGCGCCTCGAGCGCGTCGAGCAGGCGCTGCATCTTCGCGCCCTCGTCGCCGGCAAGCACGGTCTCGGACAAAGGCTTCATCGTCACCTCGGCGAACTCGGCCTTCAGGCCCGCAGCGTCGAGGGCGGCCTTCACCGCGGCGAACTCCGCCGGCGGGCAGATCAGTTCGACGCTGCCGTCCTCGTTGGTGGTGACGTCCTCGGCGCCGGCATCGAGGCCGACTTCCATCACCGTGTCTTCGCTGGCGCCGGGTGCGAACACGAACTGGCCACAGTGCTTGAACTGGAACGCGACCGAGCCGTCGGTGCCCATGTTGCCGCCATTCTTTGCGAACGCATGGCGCACGTCGGCGACGGTGCGCACCTTGTTGTTGGTCACGCAATCGACCATCACAGCGGCGCCGCCGATCCCGTAGCCCTCGTAGCGGATCTCGTCGAGCGATTCGCCGGTCAGCGCACCGCTGCCGCGCTTGATCGCGTTCTCGATGGTGTCCTTGGGGGTGTTGACCTCGCGCGCCTTGCTGATCGCCAGCCGCAGCCGCGGATTTCCGTCCGGGTCACCGCCACCGGAACGCGCGGCGACGGTGATCTCGCGGATGCACCGGGTCATCGCCTTGCCTTTCTTGGCATCGGCGATCGCCTTCTTGTGCTTGATATTGGCCCATTTGCTGTGACCGGCCACGGTGTTCTCCTCGGTTTGCGCAGTGCACGCGGGCCGTCGATCGGCTCCGGTCGCATCCGATGCGGATTCTACTCCGGCACGGCATCCCGGCGGAATTCGCACCCGTACCCCTGTGCTACGCTCCGGAGCGTCTCCAGCATCCATCCCGAGGGTTTCATGGCCGAGCCGATGTCGATCGCAAGGACTGTCCAGGGCGACACCGATCTGTTCCTGCTGCCATCCCTGTCCAACCGCCACGGCCTGATCGCCGGAGCGACCGGCACCGGCAAGACGGTGACCCTGCAACGGCTGGCCGAGCAGTTCAGCCGCGCCGGCGTGCCCGTGTTCATGGCCGACGTGAAGGGCGACCTGTCGGGCATGTCTCAGACCGGTGCATGGAACCCGAAGCTGCGGGCGCGCGCCGAGCAGCTCGGCCTCGCCGACAGCCATGCATTCGAATCTTTCCCGGTGATGTTCTGGGACGTGTTTGGCGAGCAGGGTCACCCGGTGCGGGCAACGGTGTCCGAGATGGGGCCGGTGCTGATCGCGCGCATGTTGAACCTGAACGACACCCAGGAAGGCGTGCTCGCGCTGACCTTCAAGATCGCCGATGACAACGGGCTGCTGCTGATCGACCTGAAGGACCTGCGCGCGATGTTGCAGCATGTGGGCGACAACGCGGCGAAGTACAAGACCGAGTACGGCAACATCTCGCCGGCGAGCATCGGTGCGATCCAGCGCGGGTTGCTGTCGATCGGCGAACAGGGTGGCGACAGGTTCTTCGGCGAGCCGGCACTCGACATCGGCGACCTGATGCAGACCGACCCGAAGGGGCGCGGGGTGATCAGCATCATGGCCGCCGACAAGCTGATGAACGCGCCGAAGGTCTATGCGACGTTCCTGCTCTGGCTGCTGTCCGAGCTGTTCGAGGAACTGCCCGAAGTCGGCGATCCGGACAAGCCGAAGCTGGTGTTCTTCTTCGACGAGGCACACCTGCTGTTCACCGATGCGCCGCCCGCGCTGCTGCAGAAGATCGAACAGGTGGTGCGGCTGATCCGCTCCAAGGGCGTCGGCGTGTACTTCGTCACCCAGAACCCGCTCGACATCCCGGATACGGTGCTCGGCCAGCTGGGCAACCGCGTCCAGCACGCCCTTCGTGCATTCACGCCGCGCGACCAGAAGGCGGTCAAGACCGCCGCGACCACGATGCGCCCCAACCCGAAGCTGGACATCGCGTCGGCAATCACCGAACTGGGGGTCGGCGAGGCGCTGGTGTCGTTCCTCGACGCCAAAGGCAGCCCGACGATCACCGAGCGCGCGTTCGTCCTGCCGCCCTCCTCCCGACTGGGTCCGGCCACGCCCGACGATCGCCGCAAGGTGATCGCCGACTCGCCGGTCGCCGGCCACTACGAGAAGGCCGTGGACCGCGAATCGGCGTACGAAAAGCTCCAGCAAGGCAATGCCGCCGCACCGGCGACGGGCAGCACGGCCGGGCAGGTAGCGCAGGCGGACGGCGGGCTGCTCGGCTCGCTCGGCGATCTGCTCGGGGGCCGCGGGGCCGGCGGCCGCTCGCGCGAAGGCGTGGTCGAGACCGCCATGAAGAGCGTCGTACGGCAGGTGGGGTCGGAGATCGGCAGGCAACTCGTTCGCGGCGTACTCGGCTCGCTGATGGGCGGCGGCCGCCGCCGCTGATGCCCGGCCGGACGGCCGACGCAGATCCGACTGCCGCGGCGGCCCGCTCGCTGAGCATCGGCCTCGCCTGCGCGCTCGGCGCGGCCGTGTTCTTCTCGGCCAAGGCGATCTTCATCAAGCTGATCTACGCGCACGGAGTCGATGCAACCACCACGTTCGCGCTGCGCATGATGGTCGCGCTGCCGTTCTTCCTCGCCATGGGCTGGTGGTGCGGGACCGCAGGACTCAAGTCGATCGGCCGCCGGGACTGGTGGGGCATGGGCGCCTGCGGGCTGCTCGGCTTCTACCTGTCGAGCTACCTCGACTTCATCGGCCTGTCGTACATCCCCGCCAGCCTGGAGCGGCTGATCCTGTTCCTCTATCCGACGTTCGTGGTGCTGCTGTCCTGGGCGCTGTTCCGCACCCGGCTGACCACCGCGCAGGCTCTGTCGTTGTTGCTGTCCTATTCCGGCGTGCTGCTGTGCGTCTGGGACAACCTGCGCATCGAGGGCGATCCGTCATCGCTGGCCCTGGGCGTGGCATTCACGCTCACCAGCGCATTCACCTATGCCTGCTACGTGGTGGCCAGCGCCCGGATCGTGCCGCGGGTCGGTTCGATGCGCTTCACGAGTTATGCATCGTCAGTGGCCTGCGGCTTCAGCATCGCCCACTTCTTCGCCACCCACGGCGCCGGATCGCTGGTGGTGCCGGATGTCGTGTATGCCTATGCATTCGGCATGGGCACGATATCCACGGTACTACCCATCCTGCTGGTCGCCGAGGCCCTGCGGCGGTTGGGTGCGAATCAGGTCGCGTTGATCAGCACCTCCGGCCCGATCGCCACGCTGGCGATGGCTGCACTGATACTTGGGGAACGGATCAGCGTGCTGCAGATGGCCGGCGCTGCCCTGGTGATCGCCGGCGTCATGCTGGTCAGCCTGCGCAGACAGACGCCGGCGCGACAATGAGTCATTCGAACGACTTTTCGGCAGTCCTGGCACGAAAAAACCCTGATCGACGCAGGTTCCGGCGGCTGACAAATGCACACAATGCCCGGGCAACCGCCCGCCATTGCATGACACGCGAGTACGATCACCTCTCAATATCACCTCTCAATAAGTGGTATTTTCTCACGTATACGCTAAATATCGGCTCGCAAGTGTCGATAACCGGGTGCTGATGGGGGAGTCAGGCGGCGCGGCCTGCCTCGCGCTTGCCTGACGCACGTTCTGGCAGATTCCCGGTTACAGGCGCAAATCGTCAGGTGTCAGTCCAATGCAAGATCAGGCGGCCTCAGCAATCGGGCACGGGCAGGTACGAATGCGGGTCGAGCAACTCTCGATCGGCATGTTCGTGGCCGAACTCGATTGTCCGTGGTCACAGTCGCCGTTCCTGATCGAAGGATTCCGGATCGACACTGCGGACGAACTGGAACTCATCAGGCGACTGTGTCGCGACGTCATCGTCGACACATTCCGATCGGTCGGCATGGACGGCGATGCTGCCGATGACGGTGGCGGAACGCGGAATGCCGGCGCCAGCGGAATACACGCGTCCTCGGACACTCTTGCCCAGGCAGCCCTCGACCGGAACGCCAGGCTCATCAATCGCGCCGGCGCCGGGGCGACAAGCGGGGACGACCCGGTCCGCGATGGCAGCCTGCATGATCGCCGGCTGGGCTGGCGATGGATCGGCGACGTCGTGTCCGAAGTTCTGCAGTCCTACCTGCGTCCCCGCCGACCGTCAGTGCACGATCTTCCGGCGCCGGACATCCAGCCGGCAGCGCGGCGCATGACCACCGATGTCGAACCTGCGGCTGACCCGGCATTCTGGTCGAGGATGACCCGCGAGGTCCTGGCCCGGCCGAGCCCCCCCGCCTCCGCCCCCGCGCCGCAACAACCGGCCCAGCCCCGGCAGGATGTACCGATGATCGCCGACACCCGAGCGGCCCCGACGGACCTATGGACGCGTTTAACGACGACGCTCGCGGAACTGACGGCAAAGAAGCGCACCACTTCGGCCGACCGGGTGGATGCGCGCACGTTCGCAGCTACGCAGGAGCCCCGGTTCAAGGTCGGCACCTCGGATGACACCCCTCGCGGCGGGCCGCCGATCAGCAGTCTGTTGAAGCGAGCCCTGCGCAAGCTGTTCGGTACCGCGCCGCCGGATCCGGTCGCCAATGTCGTGCAGTCGCGGCAGTCCGTGAACGACCTCAGCGAGGAGGAGCGGCAGACGTCGGTCGTCGCGACCGCCCGCTTCGCGCAGGAGATCCCGAAGGCCGCGCAGGTGCTGAAACAAAGCATGGATGCGCTGCATCTCAATTATGCGCGCGCGGAATGCGACGTGTCGCTCGCGCTGGAGTTGCTGCGCCCCTGGGTCACCGAGATCGTGGACAGCGTGCTGCGCAGCGAGAACGCGATCGTCTGGCTTGCGCGGCTGGAGTCGCACGACGTGGCAGCCCACAAACGTGGCCTGCAGGCTGCGGTCTACATGGCGCAGTTCGGCGCCCACCTGGGCATGCCGCACGAGGAGATCGAGAAACTCGCACTCGGCGGCGCGCTGCTCGATATCGGCAAGATGCGGGTATCGAACGACATTCTGAAGAAGCCCGGCCCACTCGATTTCTCGGAACGACAGCAGGCGCGGGCGCATGTCGAGATCGCGGTGCGCATGCTTGACGATTCAGGCATCAACGACATGCGGGTCCGCGAGACCGTCGAGCGCCACCATGAGCGCGAGGACGGAAGCGGCTATCCGCAAGGGCTTTCGGGAGACGCCATCGGCGTGTACGGACGTATCGCAGGCATCGTCGACACCTTCCTCGCCGTCAGCGGAGAACGACCCTACGCCCCCCGCGCACCGATCGACACCTGCCTGCGGCTCCTGCTCCAGGGTCGGGGTACGCTCTTCCACGCGCCGCTGGTCGAGCACTTCATCCAGATGATCGGCGTCTACCCGGTCGGCAGCCTGGTGGAACTATCCACCGGGGAGGTTGCCGCGGTACTGTCCCACAATCGTGTTCGACGCCTCAGGCCCCGGGTGCTGGTCATCGCGGGCTCCGACGGAAAGCCGCTGACGCAGCCAACCACGCTCGACCTGCTGTATTTCCCGCGCGATAGTGCCGGCGACGTGGTCAGCATCGTCAAGGGCCTGCCGTTCGGCCATCACGGGATCAACACCGAACAACTGTTTGCGGCCACGGTGCAGTGATCAACGATTCAGGCACCGCGGCGCTCGCAGTCGCCCCCTTCATGCTTGACGGCGAGCAGTTGCACGAACACATCCAGCGCACGCACGATGCGAGCGCGGTATGGCCTGGCTCCTATGCGGTACTTGCGGTCCGCCTGATGGCGAGCGGCGCATTGCCTCTGGAATACCAGCCGGAGGCAGACGCCCGGAGAGTGCAGGAAGCCTTGCGGGTCCTCGGCGGCCTGCTGCGAAACGACGATCGGGTCGCGGTGATCCGCCCGAACGAGCTGATCGTGGTGCTGCGAGGCCTGCCCAGTCCGGAGTACGCGGAACTCGGCGCCACCAGCATACTGAGCCGGCTCAACGGCTGGAATCCGGGAGAATTGCTGCACGGAAAGCTGCGGGCAACCGTCGGCATCGCCACCAGCGTGTCGGCATCGGATCGGCCAGTCGATCTCGTGCGGCACGCGCGAACCGCAGCTCGCCTGGCGGCGACCACCGCGACGGGCTACCAGATCCACCGGCCGGCCGACACGCAGCGTACGCCTCACGATCTGGAACCTGCGCTGCGCGCGGCGCTCGTCGCCAACGAACTGTATCTCGTGTTCCAGCCCCAGATCTCGCTGATGGGCGGCGGGGCAGTCGCAGTCGAGGCGCTGGCGCGCTGGAACCAGACCGGCGCCGGCCCGGTGCCGCCAGACAGATTCATTCCCCTCGCCGAACAGTGCGGTCTGCTGCCGCGGCTCACGCGCCTGATACTGAACACCGCGCTGCGCCAGCATAGGCGCTTCCTGGACGCCGGCCTGCATGTCACCATGGCTATCAACGTATCCCCAATGGACCTGCGCGAGCGCGATTTCTGCGAACTGGTCGAACAGACCCTGCAGACCTGGTCGGTCAGCCCCGGAGACATCACCCTCGAGATCACCGAGACCGCTCCGGTACATGATCCGGAAGAGGTGGTGCCGCTGCTGAAACAGCTCAAGGATATCGGCGTGCAACTGTCGATCGACGATTTCGGTACCGGCTATTCCTCGCTGTCGCTGCTGCGCCAACTGCCGGTCGATGAAATCAAGATCGATCAACAGTTCGTGCGGGGCCTGCTGGCATCGCGGCAGAACCTCGATATCGTGCGCACGACGCTTGCGCTCGCCAGCAACTTCGGGCTGCGCGTCGTCGCGGAGGGGATCGAGGACGGCGCCACGCTGGACGCGCTGCGCGACATGGGGTGCGAATTCGGCCAGGGCTTCGGCATTGCCCGCCCGCTCGCCGCCGTGGACGCGGCCGAATGGCTGCGCGAGCGCGCGAGATCGCGGTTCGGTCAGGTATTCTAGGCCAGCCCGGTCGCGCGGAAGCCCGGGCGCAGTGAAACCGCAGGAGGACACCAGATGGACATCGGCAACCGCCGTCTCGCGCGGGCAGCGCTTGCCGTGCTGCTTTCCGGCGCTGGCGCGACCGCACACGCGCAGGCACCGTGGCCAGCCAAGTCGATACGCATGCTGATCGCGCTCGCCCCCGGTGGCGGCGTGGATACCACCGGCCGCATCCTCGCCCAGAAGCTGTCCGAGCGCTGGGGACAACCGGTCGTGGTCGAAAACCGGCCGGGCGCCGGTGGCGCGCTGGCTACCGAGACCCTCGCCCGTGCCACGCCAGACGGCTACACGATGCTCACCAACTCCTCGGGTGTGGCGATCACGCCCAGCCTGATGAAGCTGTCTTACGACCCGCGCAAGGACATCATCCCGGTATCGCTGGCGGTCATCTCGCCGGGCGTGATGGTGGTACACCCCTCGGTGCCGGTGAAGACGGTCAAGGAGTTCATCGCGTTCGCCAAGGCCCGCCCAGGCGACCTGCTCTACTCGTCCTCGGGCAATGGCACCGGCCAGCACCTCGCCGCCGAACTGTTCGGCCAGATGGCGGGCGTGAAGATGGCGCACGTACCCTACAAGGGCACCGCACCGAGCATCACCGACCTCATCGGTGGACGGGTGTCACTGTCGATGGCGAGCGTCGTGTCGACGCGCCAGTACTTTGAGGGGGGCAAGCTGCGCGCGCTCGCCGTACTGGGCGCGAAGCGCACGCCGGCACTGCCGAATCTCCCGACCATCGCCGAAGCGGGCGTGCCGGGCTATGCCTACGAGAACTGGTACGGCGTGTTCATGCCAGGGCGCACACCGATGGAAATCGTGCTCAAGACCCAGCAGGAGATCACGCGTATCGTGAACGATCCGGAGACCGGGAAGAAGCTGATCTCCCAGGGGCTCGATCCGGTCGGCAGCACCCACGCAGAGTTCGTCCGCTTCTACGAAGAAGAGATCGCGAAGAATGCGAAGCTGATCGCTTCGGTCGGCATGGAGGTGCGCTGATGACGAAGCCGTCCGACCTGCAGGCAGCGCCGGTGGTGCCCGACGCGCTGCTCGGCGAGATCGCCGACTACGTGCACGGCTACCGCATGCGCGACCGGGCTTCGATCGACGCGGCCCGCCTGTGCCTGTTCGACACGCTGGCCTGCGCACTGGAAGCGCTCGACCATCCGGAATGCGTGCGGCTGCTCGGACCACTGGTGCCGGACACGATCGTGCCGCAGGGCGCGCGCCTGCCCGGCACGGCCTTCGTGCTCGACCCGGCCAAGGCCACCTTCGACCTCGGCGCAATGATCCGCTGGCTCGACTACAACGACGCCTGTAACGGCATGCTCACGATGCATCCGTCCGACGGGCTGGCCGGCGTACTGATGCTCGGCGACCACCTGGCGCGACGTGCAGCCTCGAGCGGAGCGGCGCCATTGACGATGGCCGACCTTCTCGATGCGGCGGTGCGCGTGTACGAAATCCAGGGCGCGCTGTGCGCGGCCAATGACTGGCGCGCGCATGGCATGGACCAGCCGATGCTCGTGCAGGCAGCGGTCACCCCGGTGCTGACGAAGCTGCTGGGCGGCACGCGCGAACAGGTGTTCAATGCCGTCTCGCATGCCTTCGTCGAGTCGACGCTGTCGGCGATCCGCCATGCGCCGAACATCGGTTCGCGCAAGAACTGGGCTTGCGCGCGGGCAAGCGAAGGGGCGGTACGCATCGCCATGATGGTGATGGCCGGCGAGGACGGCTACCCGTGGGTCCTGTCGGCGCCGGAACTGGGCTTCCATGCAGCACGCTTCGACGGCACGCCGCTGCGTTTCGACGCACCTCTGGGCGAGGCGGTGATCAGCCGCTGCATGTTCAAGCTGCTGCCGGCCGGCATGCACGGCCAGACCGCGGGCGAGTGCGCGTTCCTGCTGCATCCAGAGGTCGCATCCAGGCTCGACGAGGTCGAACGCATCGAGTTGCGCTGCCATCGGTCGCTCGCCCGCATCATGGACAAGCCGGGCGTGCTGCGAAACGCGGCCGATCGCGACCACTGCGTGCAGTACATCGTCGCGCTGGGGCTGATGCACGGACGGCTCGGCCCCTCGGATTACGGCGACGCGTTCGCCACCGACCCGCGCATCGATGCCTTGCGCGCGAAGATGGTGCTGGCCGAAGAGCCGCGCTACACCGAAGGCTTCTTCGATCCGGCGCGTCGCACCAGCGCGAACTCGGTGCGGGTGTTCTTCCGCGACGGTACGTCGACCGCACGCGTGGAGCGGGAGTATCCGCTCGGGCATCCGGAGCGGCGATCCGAAGCCGTACCGGCGCTGCGCGCGAAGTTCGAGCATGCGCTGCGCCGGCTGCCCCCGGCGGCGCGCGAGCGACTGCTCGCGCTTTACGACGATCCACGGGCGATCGATGCGATGCCGGTGCATGCGTTCATCGACCTGCTGGTCGAGGTGCGTTGAGACGCCGGGGTCCGGGGCTTCGCCAGACCATCGGTCTGCGCCGCCTCAGACGTCAGACGTTGAACGGTGAGTGGCTCTGCAAGGTCTTGATCTGACGGTCGTTTTACGAACCTTGATAGATCGTACCCGCTGACCGTACCCGCTGAACATCGGGCTGCGTGTGATGGACTTCCCACAACGCAGGGAGCACCCGGCGGACGGCGGATTCACAGATGCGTGTATAGCTGGAAGACCTGTGGCACCGCGACCAGGAGGCGCGCTTCCACGCCCTCGGCAAGACGCTCGATGGGCGGGCGCTGCACATCACCTTCACGCTGCGCGGTGATGGCACCCTGATCCGGGTGATCTCGGCGCGCGACATGCACCGAAAGGAAAGGAGCGTCCATGACCAAGCCCGCCAAGCCGCTGCCCAGGTTCAGGACCGAGGCGCAGGAGCGCGCGTTCTGGGAGACCGAAGGTCGCGACTCCACCCAGCATCTCGACTGGGCGAAGGCGCAGCGTGTAGTGCTGTCCAACCTGAAGCCGTCGACGAAAACCATCTCGCTGCGCCTGCCGCAGCACCTGCTCGATGCCATCAAGGCGGCGGCCAACGCGCGCGATGTGCCCTACCAGTCGCTGATCAAGGTGTGGCTGCAGGAGAAGGTCGAGGGTTGATGGCTGGCGTTTGCATCGGAGCACGCACGGCGAAGGCTCTGGACCGGACCGGATCATGCAGTCATCCGGACGCCTGTGCACTGGTCGGTTGCACCATTTGCTGTTCATGCTGTTCCTGCTGTTGATCGCGCGTGACAGCGCCGGGGGATGAGCCGAGAACAGCATGAACAGCAAGGCCCCCGGGGGCGCGCGACAGAGCTGTACCCAGGGTCATGCCTCAGCGGGCACGCCAGCGAGCAGCGCCGGGTTCACTGCCACGAACCAGTGTCGGCCCTCCTGCTCCACCCGCGCAAGGCCGCGTTCGTCCAGCAGGGCGAGCGCGGCCTTGAGGGCCTTGCTGTCGCGCACGCATCCCAGGCCGTCCCGGTAGATGCGGGCCGAGGGAATGCACGACTCGCCAGTGCGCAAGGCCTCGTCGCGCAGCCAGGCGTCGAAGCGGATAGCGGCGGACAGCTTGGGCGGAGCGTCGAGTTTGCTCAGCGAAAGGCGGTGGCTGGGTGTGGTGCAACGTTTCTCTGTGGGTACGGCGCGCGGGTAGCTACCTGCCTGTTGGCAATCGTGTTTCGCTGCCGGCACTCTCTCTCGCTTCG